>JANLPY010000016.1:0-3296 GCA_031367505.1 Hyphomicrobiaceae bacterium
AAAGAAATTAAAAATAGAAATGAAAGAGTAAATCAGTTTGTTTCGCTTGAACTTAAATTCAAGATGCGTTTAGAATGGTTCTAGTTTAGTTTTCTAAGTCGGCTTGCTGTCACTGCCTAAATTTTTGTGGGTACTTCTAAACCGCCACACTGCCGTCAAAAAACAACTTAACAAAATGGGGATCCGTCTAATGAAGCGACTTCTAGTCATCGTCCTTGGCCTCGCGGCTAGCACCGCCATTCCGCACCTGGCGTCCGCCCAGGATGGTCCTGTCATGAAGCGTATCGCCGAGACCAAGTCCGTCACGATCGGCCATCGCGATGCGTCAGTGCCGCTGTCGTTCCTCGGCGCGGATGGCAAAGCGCAGGGCTACTCCATCGATATCTGCGTCAAAATCGCGGAAGCCGCCAAGGAAGAGCTGAAGCTCGACAAGCTCGAAATCAAGTACGTGCCGCTGACCCCGCAGACGCGCATTCCGCTGCTGACGGCTGGTACCGTTGACATCATTTGCGAAAGCTCGACCCACACCATCGGCCGCGAGCGCCAGATCGCCTTTCTCAACACGACGTTCCTCACGGGTTCCAAGCTGCTGGTGCGCAAAACCTCCGGCATCAAGAAAATGGAGGACTTGAAGGACAAGGTTCTGGTGGCCGTGCTCGGCACGACCAACGAGAAAGCTGCCCAGGTCGAGATCGATACAAAGAAGATCGCCGTCAAGGGCGAGATCATCAAGGTCATGGATCACTCGCAGGCGATGCTCAACCTCGAGCAGGGCCGGGCCGATGCCTACGTCTCGGATGACGTGGTGCTTTACGGGCTCATGAGCGCGTCCAAGAACCCGGACGAGTGGGAGGTCGTAGGACCGTATTTTTCGTACGATCCCTACGGCATGATGATCCCGCGTAACAATGACGACTGGCGCCTGGTCGGTAACAAGACCATCGCCAAGCTGATCCAGACCGGCGAAATGTTGGCGATCTACAAGAAGTGGTTCGAGCCCGGCCCGACCAAGATCAACTATCCCTTGAGCGCGCGCCTCAAGGAGAATTTCGAGCTGATCGCACTCCCCGATTGATCATTCGGTTTGATCATTCGTCAACGGCTGCGAGATCCGGACCGCACATAGAGACGTGCGGCCGGATCTGGGGATGAGCGTATGGGCAGCTACAATTGGAATTGGCCGATCCTGCTGAAGGAGCCGTATTTCGGCTGGATCGTGTAGGGTTTCGGCAGCACGCTGCTGATCGCGCTGCTCGCCTGGGCCATCGCGTTTCCGCTGGGATCGATTATCGGCGTTCTGCGGACGGTCGATAACCGCGCGTTGCGGTTTGCTGCCACCACCTACGTCGAGATTTTCCGCAACATTCCGCTGCTGGTGCAGATGTTCCTCTGGTACTTCGTCGTGCCGGAGTTGCTGCCGGCGGAGTGGGGCCGCTGGATCAAGCGAGACATGCCGCATCCGCAATTCATTACAGCGGTCATGTGTCTTGGTCTTTACACCGCGTCGCGCGTCGCCGAGCAGGTCCGCTCAGGGCTCGAGGCTATCCCACGCGGGCAACGGAATGCCGGTCTCGCCATGGGGCTGACGCCGGCGCAGGTCTACCGGCATGTGCTGGTACCCGTGGCTTTCCGCACGATCATCCCGCCCTTGACCAGCGATTTCCTCGGCGTGTTCAAGAACTCGTCGCTGGCCTTGACGATCGGCGTGCTGGAACTGACCTCGCAGTCGCGCCAGATCGAGGAATATACATTTGCCGCGTTCGAGGCCTTCACCGTCGCGACCGCGCTTTACTGCATCGTCACTGGCCTCGTCATCGTGATCATGCGGCAAGTCGAGCGGCGGACGCAGATCGCCGGCGCCATCACCGTCGGAGGCCACTGATGTTCAGCGGCTTCGATTTCGGCGTGCTGGTCACCAACTGGCCGTTTCTGTGGAACGGCCTGCTGCTGACGTTCCAACTCACGATCATGGCCGTTGTTGGCGGCGTGACGCTCGGGTTGATTCTGGCCGTGGCGCGGCTGTCTGGCATCAAGCCGCTCGCCTGGTTCGTCGCGGCCTACGTCAATTTTCTGCGCTCGATGCCGCTGATCCTCGTCATCTTCTGGTTCTACACGCTGGTGCCGAAACTCATCGGCCGCCCGGTCAGCGGCTTTTATTCGGTGCTGATCGCCTTCGTCATGTTCGAGGCGGCGTATTATTCCGAAATCATCCGCGCCGGTATTTCGAGCGTGCGCCGCGGCCAGATCTCGGCCGCCATGGCGCTGGGCCTGACGAATCTGCAGGCGATGCGTTATGTCGTGCTGCCGCAGGCGATCCGCAACATGATCCCGGTACTGCTGACGCAATCGATTGTCATGCTGCAGGACACCTCGCTCGTCTACGTCGTCGGCCTGCGTGATTTCCTGACCTCGGCGGAGATCGTTGCCGGGCGCGATAACAGGCCGACGGAGCTCTATCTGTTCGTGGCCTTTGTTTTCCTGGTGCTGTGTTTCAGTGGCTCGCGTCTCGTCAACCGGATGCGGCGGAGGTACGCCCTGTGATCGAAATCAAAAACGTTTCCAAGTGGTACGGCGGCTTTCAGGTGCTCAAAGACTGCTCGATGCGCATCGACAAGGGCGAGGTCGTGGTCGTGTGCGGACCGTCCGGCTCGGGCAAGAGCACGCTGATCAAGTGCGTCAACGGGCTCGAGCCGTTCACCAAGGGCGACATCACGGTCGATGGTATTTCGGTTGGCGCGCGCGACACCAACCTGCCGAAGCTGCGCTCGCGGATTGGCATGGTGTTCCAGAACTTCGAGCTGTTCCCGCACATGACGGCTTGCCAGAATATCGTGCTGGCGCAACAGAAGGTGCTCGGCCGCGACCTGGCCGCAGCGAAGGCGAAGGCGATGGAGCTGCTGGCGCGAATGGGTCTCGTGGAGCAGGCGGAAAAGTTTCCAGCGCAGCTTTCGGGCGGCCAGCAGCAGCGCGTCGCCATTGCCCGCGCGCTTGCCATGGACCCGATTGCCATGCTGTTCGACGAACCGACCTCGGCGCTCGATCCCGAAATGATCACGGAAGTTTTGGACGTCATGGTGAAGCTTGCCGAGGAGGGCATGACCATGGCCGTCGTCACGCACGAGATGGGCTTTGCCCGCCGCGTCGCGCACCGCGTCGTGTTCATGGACAAGGGCGAGATCGTCGAGGACGCGAAGAAAGAGTCGTTCTTCGGCAGCCCGCGCAGCGAGCGCGCGCAGTTGTTCTTGTCGCGGATTTTGCCGCATTGAGGGAAGGGGTGAGTTGGTGTCTGGCTTCAG
>JANLPY010000045.1:0-3331 GCA_031367505.1 Hyphomicrobiaceae bacterium
GCTCCCAAAGCCCAAGATCCTTCATCCCTGGCCCGGCGTGCGGTTTGCTGTCAAACACTCAAGGTAAGAGCCGTGTGCGGGAATTCTGCCAGCACGGATCTGTGCGGGGGGCGATGAGCAATCATCGTCCCTACCGCGATCCCGGACCCCTGCCACCTACTCACCGCTGCCTGGGTCTCTAGGGCAGCAGGGGCGACAGCACAATGCCCGGCTCTGGCTGCCGGCGTGCCGTCTCTGCAGGAGAATTCGTCAAGGAACACGGGGCATAGGCCAGCGAGACGGTCTGCCATCGATCGTACGCGCACAATTTCGCACACTTCTTTCCTCGCCAACCAAATTCGTAAGTGCGCATGATCGTCGTGCAGACGGGCAATACCTGAAAGCGCGTTCGTCGTTGCGTTGAGTGGGTAGGGGGCAACAATGTGCATTACTCAAGCGCTTCCCAGCGGCTTGCCGTTCGTCGCACCTGTTCGACCCTTTCAGCCGGTCGTCGAGCAGTGGGACGGGCACACCGAGCCGAGTGAGGACTGGTTGTCGAAAGCGCTCGCTCCGTTTGTTACGCGTCAGTGCGTTGCCGCGCAAAGCTCGCTGTTCGCTTACGGGGACCGGGCGACCTGCTACTATTTCGTCGTGTCCGGAAAACTTCTCATCCGCCGGCGCGCGCCCCGAGCGCGGTCAGCGATCCGGTTCATGACCGACGGCGACCTGTTCATCTACGACTGCGATGGCGGGCATGTGGCGAGCTGCGATGCGGTTGTCGACAGCACCGTATTGCGTATCGATCGTCGGCAGTTCGACCGTCAGGCACGGCTCGATCCCAGGCTTGGACGCGTGCGCGACGCCGTCCACACCGACGAACTCGAATTCATCCTGCGGGGCCTCGGCCCCGCCCCCCGCCGCCGAGCCGATCTCTGCGCGAACGCGACGCCATGGACTTGCCAGCGGAGAGGTTGGCCGCCGTGACAGAGCCGGTAGCTTCGGCGATGCGCCGCGACACTGCCACGGGTTTCGCGACGCTGCTTCGCATTATCGAGCATCTGGCTGTCGAAGAGCAGCCAAATAGACAGCAGGAGTGATATTAATGTTCAAATTCAATGAGATGATGGAACGCAAGCAGACGCTCAATGACTCTAATCCATGGGGCAAGATGGCCGGTCAACAAGCATGGGCAGACATGCTCGCGAACAGTCCCTGGTCGGCATTTGCCCGTGCCGCCGCCGAGCCTGCCAGTGAGCAGGCGATTTCGCTTCGATCCGGGCAGGATGAGCCAGGCGACGAAACCAAGAACCTGGTCGAGCGGTGGACCGCGCGCCGGCACGAGTCGGTGCAATCCGCGTGGACCCTGATCAGCGAGCTGCAGAGCGCGCGGGCTCCCGCCAAGGCGATGGCCGCATGGGCGAGCTGGTCCGAGGCGGCCATCGATCGCGTGTCCGATGATGCCCGCGATCAGCTGGAGTTCACGAGCAAGGTCGCACAGCGTTGCACCGCCATGTTGCCGGTCAATGTGGCTGCGTTTTCTCCCGCGACCTCGCAGCCCGACGACACGCGACCCACGAAAACGAGCGGGAAGAAGAACGGCAAGACCAATGGCCACTCTCAATGATCAAGATAGTATGAAGTCAGCCCGAATGGAGGAGCTTCCAGTGTCGAGCGCACCCGCCCCGAGCCTGGCGACGGCCGGGTCGCTTCGCGCGGCCGTCTTGCTATCGTTAGAATGGGAACCAAGCTGACAGTCTCGGCTGGCGATATCAAAATCCACGAAGTTGAGGCGGATGATCTCGCAAACGACGGATCATTCGCCATTCAGGTGACGCTTGGCAATAACAGGAACATCTATCGCCTAACAGGGATCATGAGCGTGCGCATCGCGACATGGCGCAAAGCGAACAACCACACACCGGAATTGCCGCTGTCCGTGTTTCACGCCTGCGGCAACGGGAGAGCATCGCGTCGTAGCGGGTGGCGCGGTGCTTTCTCGCATTTGCGGACACGTTTGGCGGGGTCGTCACGCACTCCGGAAACCGGGATCGCCGGGCTTCGATACGGGCTCCGAAGTGTCGAGAGACAAAGAGAGCAACAATGACGTCGCGGAGCAGCAGGCCAGCGCCATCAAGCACACCCAGGACGAACTGCTCGACGAACATCAGAAGGCGTTCGACGGCTGGTGTGCCAGGTGCCACAAGGCGGCGGATGGGCTGCTCATGCTGACCCACGCGTCGCTGCAGGCGAAAAGCCCACCGGACCTCATCCGGCCCTGGATGCACTGGTTTCAAGGCGCTGTGGAACGTCTGTCCGAGGACACCACGGACCAGAAGAAGGTCGGCGCCACGGTGATCCGCTGCTGTGCCAATGCCCCGCTGGCGATGGTGTCGTCGAGTGACGACCAGCAGAGTCACCCAGCTCGAACGTCGAATGGGCAAGATGCAACTCGGTCCTCACCCAGTCGCTCGTATACGGCTTGATCAAGCCCCTGCTCGATGCGCTCGAACGCGTGCATGCCGAATGGGCCTACTGCATCGCGACATTGCTCCCGATAACATCCTGGTGCGGGAAGATGGCTCTCCCGTGTTGTTGGATTTCGGTTCGGCGCGGAGCGATCTCCTCGCAAGAAGCAGCGCGGCGCTACGAGAACGCGTTCAAATCTCCACCAGTCGAGATCACCGAGGCGCGGTTTATGGAAATGCTCGGCGTGTTGCCGCCACTCGGCCGGCGACACGCTTGCGATGCCGAAAGCTTCAAGCTCATGGAACTCACCGCCGGTAGTGTTACCACAAGTTTTGTCCGCATCGGTGCCCGATACTTCGAGATGAGCGACAGCGTGTACCTCAAGCACGACGACTGCATCGCTCGCTGCCGAGCGATCATGTGATAAGCACTAACCCGCGCACGTCGCGGGGCCCTTCGCGTGATGACCATCGCCGAAATCCATTCGCAGCCGCACCCGCAGTTTGCGTCGGGCCAGTTGCTCATGCTGCTCTGCACGCTCGAGCGCGGCCTTAATTGCGAGCCCCACCTCCATATCGTTTCTCCTCACACGCCGCTCCGATCGCGGCCACCGCAGTGCTATCATGTCACCCATGAACACCGCGCCTCCTGCCGACCAGCTCTGCGACAAGTGTCGTGGCCCACTAAATGAGCATCACTGGTTCTTTCTTTGCAATCCGATCCTCGGCAACTATTTCGTCTGCGACGGCTGCAGCTTGGCGCTCGAGAACTTCATCGACGCCGTCGACAAGCGTGTCGAACGTCGTGCTAAGTCTCTGATCAAAGACGTTGCACAACTCGGAGAACGCTAGGCTTCATAGGGGTCCGAGATCGCGGTAGGGACGGT
>JANLPY010000056.1:0-9502 GCA_031367505.1 Hyphomicrobiaceae bacterium
GCTTGCCCAACTCACCCAGCAGCTTCTGGAATTCAGCCGCACGCATGGTCCGCTCCCACCCCGATGATCCGACGTCATACGTCGCGCATCACAAAGCGCCGCCAATCAGGCACTTCCATGGTCAACGCGAACAGAGCCGAGTTACTTCACCGTAATGGTAATGCGTGCCGTGTTCGCCGCCAAGTCGGCGTTCATGATCAGCACTTTGAAACTTTTGAGAGGCTCAATCGTACCTTTGGTGGGTCAGTCACTAGACCTGCAACACCAGGAGAGGCACCATGAACAGACGAGATAGTTTGAAAGTGATGATCGGCGCGACGGCGGTAGCGGCGGCTCCAAAACTTTTCCTTGGACAGGCATCCGCCCAAACCGCGGCAGCAACCTTTACACTACCCCCGCTCGGCTATGCTTACGAGGCGCTTGAGCCGCATATCGATACGGCGACGATGAACTTTCACCACAAGAACCATCACAACGCTTTCATCACCAATCTGAACGGGCTCGTCGAGAAGTATCCCGATTTGAAAACCAAATCGATCGATGAGATCCTGACTAACCTTGCAGCCGTTCCGGAAGCTGTCCGCATGCCAGTTCGCAATAATTTAGGCGGTCATTTCAACCATACGTTTTTCTGGGATTTGATGACGCCCGGCGGAGCAAAGGCACCAGCCGGTGACCTGCAAGCTGCGATCGATGGTACGCTCGGCGGTCAGGACAAGATGATGGAAGCAGTCGCGCAAGCAGCGATGACCCGCTTCGGCTCGGGCTGGGCCTGGCTCGTGGTCAACAAGGATAAAAAGCTCGCTGTGATCAATACGCCCTACCAGGACACTCCGCACATGGACGCCGCTGCGAAGCCGGTAATCGGCATCGACGTTTGGGAACACGCCTACTATCTCAAGCATCAATACAAGCGCGCCGAATACGTCAAAGCCTGGTGGAATGTCGTCAACTGGGACAAGGCGCAAGCCAACTTCAAGAAGGCAGTGGCTTAAGTTCGTACGCGATGAACGATCGTGATGCGCAGCACTGCCTGGCGCATCACGGTCACTCCGCAACAAAGGCATTATTCGCAGAAGTTGCCGCGCGTGCGTTCCGCCATATCCAAATGAAAATGGTTTTTGTGCGCAAGATTTGTCTCAGGCCCGAGTGTCGTCCCAAAAATCTTACAGGCGGCAGTGTGCACCTCGCGCAGGAAACGGGCTTTCCGGCTATGCGTGACGGCATCGACGGGCAACATCACTGGCGCCACAGACTTCCCCGTCGCTACCTTTTCCTTGTCAGCATTATTCTTCGGCCCGCCGAGCTGGCTCGGTTTCTGGAGACCGTATCCTGAACGTCCCTCGTTGGCGGGGCCAGCCCCTGGCAATCTATTGGCCAGTCCAGGCACGCCTTCAATAATCGTGCCCACGCTTGGAATTGCGGACTTGGCCGTTGGCTGTGCCGGCTCGAAAGTTTGAGTTGCTGTCTGCCCGCCAGGAGCCTTGGTCTTTGCTGCCGCCACCTTCTCGGCTGCGAGCTTTTCGGCGGCCGCCTTCTCGGCCGCGACTTTCGCCGCTGCTTGCGCCGCAGCAATTTGTGCCCTGATTTCCCAACCTGTTGGGCCCCAATCGGCCAGCAACTTGGTTTCGTGCGCGTCAGCGGTCGCAAAACTACCGATATCCACTGCGTTCGCCTTGCCGTGTTCACTGAGTTGCCCACGCTTACGGCCATAGGCATTGCGACACGAATACGAACTCATCGTCTGCAGGCCTACGACAGGCGCACCGAGGTGCTTTTTTGCCAGTGGCTGGACGTCTTCCGAAACCCACTTATGCAGCGCTGCGACCATATCGCACGTCATCGACGCCGGCGGCGACAGGGCAACTTGCGGGTTCTTGCCTAGGCTGATCAACTGCACGGGTGCAGGCGTGCAGCAAGCACCCGACTTGATTGGTGGCTCATCGACGACCACAACATCGAGCCCCTTCAGAAGCGCTACGCATCGAGCCTTGGCAACGGTAATTTCTTCGGCTGTGAACACATCGGGCGTCGGTGTGCCGTCTGCCTTGCCGGCTGGCAGTACCTTCGGCCAATCGGCTGCCGGCTTCTGAGGTGTCTCAATTGCTGAAGGCGGGGGCGGGACATCAGTCTCAACCGGGGTGGCCCGCTTGCCAGTAGCGCTACGCTGCCGAGCAGCTTTAGTCTCGGATTTCTCTTTTGGAACGGCTGGCTCAGCCTGTGCAGTCTCTTTCGTTTCGGCAATATCAACGCTCTGCAGCGTCGATGCGCCCATGGCCGGCTGTGCAAATGAGCGTCGCAGAACCGGTTCGGGTTCGGTTGCCTGACAAACCGCGGTCGAAATGAGCACGGCCCCGCATAGCGACCAAATCGCCGCACATGCGAAACGACGGAGCTTGTGGCGCAGAAGCGGCCGCACAGTCATGTTGCAGATTCCTGTGAACTCGACACCCAAACGACTTGACGTTTTACGCCGCCTAGTCCGGATTGCGAATCACGCGCACTGATGATCGCCTCGTTTCGAGTTGGTGTACAGACCCGACTTGGTGCACACAAGAGCGCGCGCCCCGCCTCTGTGCATGGCGCTTGCACAGCCTGTTGACGGTTAATATGGGTAAACAATGATCACTATTCAAACCGGGCTGGGCGCCGGTGAAAATGCGGGCGAATTAAATGTCAAGTCCGACACGGCAGGCGCGGTTCGGATTATTACGTTCAATCGCCTGAAAGCCCGGAACGCGATCAATTTGGCGATGACTGAAACTTTGACGACTGCCGTTGTCCAAACCGCGCGTGACGCGAATATCTATGCGATTATCATTCAATCGGAGGCGCCGGGTGTATTTTGCGTGGGGGGTGATGTGCGTGAGATGGCGCGCCTCGCCGCCATCGATCACGCCGCGGCCGACCAAGCGCTCGCCGCTGAATATCGCCTCGTCTGGCTGCTCGAGTGTTTCTCGAAGCCGGTCATTTCACTGATAAATGGCGCGGTTATGGGCGCTGGCGCTGGAATGACTCTCGTCAACACCCACAAGGTGGCTGGTAAACGATACGCCTTCTCGATGCCCGAAGTGCGATTGGGCTTCTTCCCCGACGATGGTGTTGCAGCGGTCCTCGGCCGAATGCCCGATCATGTAGGCATCTACCTGGGCCTAACCGGCCGCTCGATCGGTCGCGACGATGCCTTCGCCTTGGGGCTCGTTACGCATTGTATCGACGAACAGCATTTCGCCCATATTAGACAATGCCTTGCCAACGCCGATCCCGTCGATGCATTGCTCGACGGGCTACACGAGCCGCCATGCTCCAGCGCACTAGAGGAAGTCCGGAGCTGCATCCGCGACTGCTTCTCGGCACCATCCGTCGCTGAAATTATTGCTCGTCTGCGCGAATTGCGAGAGTCCGCTGCCCACCCGGAGCGCAAAGCATGGGCGACGGGCGTAATGGCTGATATCGCCCGCGCCTGCCCAATTGCTTTGAGCATCGCGCTGCGGCACATCCGCGATGCGGCATCGATGGACCTGCGTCAAACCCTGATCGTCGATTATCGGATTGGCCGCCGGCTCACCGGCTCGCACAATTTTCAGGCTGGAGTGCAAGCCGTTATCGTGGACAAAGGCCGGCAACCCGAATGGCAGCCGCGCGATATCGCAGACGTGACGGATGCACGGATAGAAACGCTGTTCCACGCCGACCCAGCGCATGAACTTATCCTTCGCACACGTGAAGAAATGCAAGCAGCCCGGGTTTGAGATAGCGTCCAGGCGGCGTCCGATATGTTAGGTCAATTCTTAACGATGTCTTCCGCGGACCCCGGGGAACTATTCTTTTACTATGTGTATTAGCGCAACTTTTACTTCATACCTGTAGCTTAGTCCTTAACCCGCACACCGGGATCCTCGAAACAATTCGAGGCGAATTTTACAGGACAGGCAAGAGGCAGTATCATGGCTTTAGCGTTAGATCTTGCGCGTCATCGCGCACCGGTTTTGGACGAGACTTTCAAGACCGAATATTTGCAGGCATTGCGTTTGATCGAGCGTCTTCATCGCCTCCTCCTCGACGTAATCAAGAACGAATTCGACCGTCTCGGCGGTGCCGATCTCAATAGTGTGCAAGCATTGCTGTTGTATAACATTGGCGATAGCGAGTTGACCGCAGGTGAGCTCAAGACACGCGGTTATTATCTCGGCTCAAACGTGTCATACAATCTTAAAAAGCTCGTAGACATGGGCTACATCCATTACAAGCGTTCAGAAACCGACAAGCGCTCAGTGCGCGTCAGTCTGACCCAGAAGGGTCTCGATGCCTGCGAGATCGTACAGAAGTTGTACCAGCGCCAGTTGGGTTCGGTCGAAGCCGTGGCGCAGATCTCGAATGACGAGCTCACCACTGTCAACAAGTCCCTGATGCGTCTGGAACGTTACTGGACCGATCAGATCCGCTACCAACTCTGAAATTTTTAATGTGATTTCTTATGCCATCGATCGGGGTGCCGGAGCAATCTGGCGCCCCGATCGGTGTTTTAGTTGCACCGCAGCATCACTCAATAACAGGAGTTACCCAACTATACGTTCGCACTTTCCGGCCGGTCGCGAATACCGCATTTTGAAATCGATGGCTCGATTTCAAAGTTGCATCAACGCCACGATCTCCTCGTCGATCAGGCGCGGCTTCGATCTGGCGCAAAGTTTATTTTTTCTTTAACCTCGCGCACCTATTGGTGGGGCGTGCTTTGGTTCAATGAACGCCGGACCCGGCGCGGGAGTGTCGCACGTGAACAATCCGTTGATCTCGCCTATCGTTAAAGCGATAGGCTTCGCCACCACGTTGATGATCGCGCACGGTGCCGCGTTGGCGAATGATCCGCAGAGCAATTGGATGCGCTTTCCGGGTCAAAACACCGGCACCACTGCAAGTCCTGACTTCGACCGTTCATTCGTGAAAGAATGGGAGGCGAACCCTCCTAAGGGCTTCCCCACGCTATCGGGCGCTAACGTTGAGCCGATGAAAATCGCGATCAAGCGCTATGCGGACATCGCTGAAAAGGGTGGTTGGCAGGCGCTTCCGGAAATCCAACTGTCGGGTGGCATGAATAATCCTGCCGTCGGCATCCTCCGGCAGCGGCTTTTGGCGTCCGGCGATTTGAAGGAAGCGGCCGTATCCGATCACTTCGATTTCTATGTCGAGAAGGCCGTCAAACGCTTCCAGGCGTCCAACGGACTGACCCCGACGGGCGTCGTCGACAAGCGGACGGTCGCCGCTCTCAATGTACCGGCCGCCGCCCGGCTTCGCCAACTGCGCGCCAACCTTGGACGCCTGCAGGAATTCGCCCGCCAGACCGGCAAGAAGTACGTCGTCGTCAACATCCCTTCGGCGCAAATCGAAGCGGTCGAGAACGATCGCGTTGTCTCGCGTCATTCCGGCGTCGTCGGCAAGATCGATCGGCAAACGCCACTCTTGCGTTCTGCCATCCACGAGATGAACTTCAATCCGGTATGGACGCTACCGCCAACCGTGATCGACAAGGACCTGATCCCGAAGGGGCAGGATATGCAAAAGCGCAATCAAGATGTGCTCGCTAAATTCGGCATCGACGCCTACGACGCCGGCGGTCATAAGCTCGACAGCTCGAAGGTGAATTGGTCCAGTGGCGCCGCCAAGAACCTTGTCTTCAAGCAGCAGCCGGGCAAGGAAAATCCGCTCGGCTTTTTGAAGATCAACTTCCACAACAATCACTCCGTCTACATGCACGACACGCCGTCCGAAACGATGTTCGGCCGCAACTTCCGCGCGGCTTCGTCAGGCTGCGTGCGGGTGCAGGGCATCGAGCACTTGGCCGCTTGGTTGCTGGCCGACAACGGCTATACGCCCGAGCGCATCGAGATGATCAAGAAAACCGGCGAACGCCAGAACGTGACGCTGAAACGCCCGATCCCGCTGTACTTCGTCTACATTACCGCGTGGGCGACTGAGGATGGCATCGTCAACTTCCGGCGTGACCTGTATCAGAAAGACGGCGTCGGCGCGGTGGCTGGCGCCTATTGAGGACGGGCTAATTTGCGCCTCGCAATCCTAGCTGACATCCACGGCAACCTTCTCGCACTAGAAGCCGTGCTTGACGATTTGCGCTGGCGCGGAACGATCGACCTCATAGTCAATCTCGGCGATTGCGTTTCGGGTCCACTTTGGCCGGCGCAGACGTGCCGCCTATTGATGGACCGCAATTGGCCGGCCGTGCGCGGCAATCACGACCGCGCCGTCGCCTTCGACGATCCGGCCGCCATGTGGTCATCCGACACTTTCGCCCACGCAGCACTGACCGCGGATCAGCGTGCGTGGCTGGGCGCGCTGCCGTGCCTTGCCGAGTTTGCACCGGGCATCATCGCCTTCCACGGCCGCCCGGATAACGACAATCGCTACACGCTCGATGACGTCGATGGCGGGCGGCTTGTCGCTTCGAGCGCCGTCAAAGTCGCCATGCGCCTCGGCCAACACGCGCGCGGCCCCCGCCTCGTGTTGTGCGGCCACAGTCATCAGTCCCGGATGCTGCAAATCGGCGACGGCCCGCTGGTCGTCAATCCCGGCAGCGTCGGTTGCCCCGCCTATGACGATCCGGCTGGCACCCCTCACGTATCGGAGGCCGGATCACCGCATCCCGCTATGCCATCGCGACCGTGCGCGACGACGGCTCGATCGCGGTCGACTTCCTCGCCGTAACCTACAATTATCACGCCGCCGCCCGGCAAGCGCGCACCAACGGCCGCCCCGAATGGGCGCACGCGCTAGAGACGGGGTTTCAAAAACAAGTTTGAGCCACCCGCTTGCCCCGCTCGGTGATCCCACCTATACACTCAAACTTTGATGACAAAGCTCAGCCCCACCCCAGCGTTCTTCTTTCCGAAGCGCCATTTGTTGACCTGCGAAGGTCTGACGGCGCCGGAAATCAATTCCCTCCTCGACCTTGCCGACAAGGCAGCCGAGATCAACCGTCAGGTCGATAAGAAGCGCGACGTGCTGCGCGGTCGAACCTTGATAAACCTGTTCTTCGAAGCCTCGACCCGAACCCAAAGCTCGTTCGAACTTGCGGGAAAACGACTAGGCGCCGACGTCTTGAACATGAACGTCTCGACGTCCTCCGTGCAAAAGGGCGAGACGCTGATCGACACCGCGATGACGCTCAACGCCATGCGGCCCGACATCATCGTCGTGCGGCATAGCGCTGCCGGTGCCGTCGAATTGTTGTCGCAGAAGGTCGATTGCTCGGTAATCAACGCCGGCGATGGCGCGCATCAGCATCCAACGCAAGCATTGCTGGACGCACTCACCATTCGGCGCGCCAAGGGCCGGATCGCGGGGCTGACCGTCGCTATCTGCGGCGACATCGTGCACTCGCGCGTCGCCCGCTCAAACATCGACGTGCTGAACACGCTCGGCGCGCGCGTCCGCATCATCGCACCGTCGACGTTGTTGCCCTCCGAGCCGGAGCGGCTAGGCGCCGAGGTTTTCACCGATATGTGGGAGGGCTTGAAAGGCGTCGACATCGTCATGATGCTTCGCCTGCAGCGCGAGCGGATGCAGGGTTCACTCGTTCCCTCAACGCGCGAATATTACCACTTCTTTGGCCTCGACCATGAAAAACTGGCGCTCGCAAAGCCCGACGCGCTGATTATGCATCCAGGCCCGATGAACCGTGGTGTGGAAATCGCCTCGACCATCGCCGACCATTCCCGCAGCGTAATCCGCGAACAAGTCGAGATGGGCGTTGCCGTTCGCTCGGCGGTGCTCGAAGCGCTCGCCCGCCATCTGCCGAACCATTGAAAGGGACACCCGTGAACCGTCCCCGCAAACAGAGCGATCCGTCAACGCGTCCGAGCGAACCCGCCTCCAAGCGGCGCACGGTCTTTATCAACGCGCGACTAATCGATCCCGCAACAAATCGCGACGAGCCCGGTGGCTTGCTGGTCGAAGATGGTGTGATCACCGACTTGGGCGCGCACCTTCGCCGCAACGCGCCGGAAGGGGCAGCCGTCATCGATTGTAAGGCGCACGTGCTGTGCCCAGGCTTGATCGACTGCCAGGTGTTCACCGGCGAGCCGGGCTCCGAACATCGCGAATCGCTCAAGACCGCGAGCCAAGCGGCGGCGGCCGGTGGCGTCACCACGATCGTGGTTATGCCGGACACCAATCCGGTGATCGATCAGGTGGCCCTCGTCGACTTCATCCAGCGCCGTGCCCGCGACAACGCCGTCGTCAACGTGCACACGATGGCCGCAATGACCAAAGGTCTCGCCGGCGAAGAGATGACGGAAATCGGGCTGTTGAAACGTGCCGGAGCCATCGCATTCACCAACGCCAAGACGAGTGTCATCAACACCAAGGTGATGCGCAATACACTGTTGTACGCCAAGGATCACGACGCGCTCATCGTCCATCATACCGAGGACCCTTACCTGACCGAAGGCACGGCCATGAACGCGGGCGCAGTCGCGACGCGTCTCGGCGTGCCTGGCGCGTCGAAGGCTGCCGAGACGATCGTTCTCGAGCGAGATGTTCGCCTGGTTGAGATTACCAATGGCCGGTATCACGCCTCCAATATTAGTTGCTCCGAGAGCCTTGAGATCATCAAGTCGGCCAAAGCCAGAGGCCTACGCGTTACCTGCGGCGTGTCGATCAACCACCTCACGCTCAACGAAAACGACATCGGGCCCTACCGCACATTCTTCAAGGTGCGGCCACCGCTCAGGCGCGAGGAAGATCGCGCGGCACTCGTTCGTGGTTTGGCATCAGGCGATGTCGACGTCATCGTGTCGGCTCACGATCCACAGGACGTCGAAGTCAAGCGCCGACCGTTCGCGGAAGCAGCCGACGGCGCGATCGGGCTCGAAACGTTGCTCGCCGCAGCGCTTCGTTTGTTCCATGCCGACGATGTGAGCTTGACGGTGCTTCTGCGTGCGATGACCTCAAATCCGGCGAAGCTGCTTGGCCTGCCGGGAGGCAAGCTCGAAAAAGGTGCGCCAGCCGATTTGATCCTCGTCGATCTCGGCGAGCCGTGGGTCGTCAACAAGGATGCATTGCGCGCACGCTCCAAGAACACGCCGTTTGACGAGGCTAAACTCCAGGGACGCGTACTGCGCACGATGGTTGCGGGCGAAACTGTCTATCACTACGCTGGCGTCGAGCGGACCTGATCGCGCCACTCCGGAGACGCCTCATAGATGTACGCCATGCTATCACTGCCGGCCCTGCTCGCGATAATCACCGGCTACCTATTGGGCTCGATCCCGTTCGGATTGTTGCTCACCCGTGCCGCTGGCCTCGGTGATGTCCGCTCGATCGGCTCCGGGAATATTGGCGCGACCAATGTGTTGCGAACGGGAAACAAGGGATTGGCCGCTGCCACGCTCATTCTCGACACACTGAAGGGCGCAGCCGCCGTCCTGATTGCAAAGTTCGGCGTATTTGGCCACATCCCGGCGCTCGATATTGCGTTTGTCGCGGG
>JANLPY010000059.1:0-6182 GCA_031367505.1 Hyphomicrobiaceae bacterium
CCGGACTGTTCGCGCTTCACACGGCCTGGCAAACAGCGAGACAGTCCCGATGAGGAAACCACCAACTGGAGAGCCGTATGCGGGAAAACCGCCAGTCCGGTTCGGAGGGCGGGGTGGCGACAAGCCATCCCGACCCCTATCGGTTTCTCCATTTTCTGCGTCGCCGCTGGGCTCTCGGCAACGATCTGCCCTGATTTTATAAACCCAACGTCCGAGTGAGTGGCGCACTCGATCTCGGCCTTCGTCAACAGTTCGGCAATCGCCACGGTGTGCTGGATGTTCACCTGTCCGACTCGGCTGTTTTTCAGCGTCCAGTTCAGCTTGTGAATCGGCGAGCCAGTCTTCTCGCTCAAGCGCTTGGCGCCCTCGCGCCCCAAGGCGTAAACCATCTTGTCGCTGCCGCCACCGGCACGATAGTACTGCAACTGCGCCCGCGGCCGGTCGAGGTACTGCAACTTCCACAGCCGTTTCAAGCGCTCTGGGATCTGCTTGGCCGTCTCCCCTGATATCGCCGGCACCAGGCGCAGAATCTGCTCACTGGTCAAAAAACGGAACTCGGCGACCCGCTCGATAATCAGCTCGTCGCGTGCGGTCAGGCGCGAGTGCTGCTGCACGGCTTCTTCCAGCTGCCGCAAGCGCTCGTATTCGTAGCGAGCCAACCGCTCAGCTGCCTGTAGCTGCAGATACCGAGTATCCATCGAGGTTGGTGCAAACGTATCGATGGTTTTCTTCAAGGCCGTCGCCCGGCGCAAGACGTCGTTAGCGCGCTCGAAGCGCTTGCCGCGTTTCTGAATCTGCTTCTGCATGAATGTCGTCATTGTACACCTTCCCCGTCCCCGGAGCACGCCTGCCCGTGGGTAACTGTGGGTTTCGATTTCGACTGGGGGTCGTTAGGCGGCGTCCGTCACCTTCCGCTTCTGGCGGAAGCGCTGCGGCTCCTCCGGCGGCAGGACTTGAACCGCCAACTTTTGTTCGATGGCAAGCTTGCGCGCAGCCAACTCCTGCGCAATCACTTCCACCGGCCGCGTATAGCGGCTGGATTGCAGGGCGTGCTTGTTAAAGGATTGGATTGCAATGCCCGGCACCGCCGGCCGATTGACTGTCAAGGTGCGCATGGTTCTGGCCGCCGAGCCGTCGGCCAATTTCACGATCGCCACACGGTCAGGCAAATTGCGGATCAAGGACGCCTTCTCGTAGCGCTGCTCCTCCAAGCTGTAGGTCTGCTGAGCACGTTCCTGGATGATCGGCTGCAGGCCTTCCGAAACGCCCGAGGAGGTGGCGCGCGCTGTCGAATGCGACGACGATTGCGAGGTGCCTGAGGACTGTGTCTGCGAGGTCGAGCGCGAACGACCGTTGCTTTCCGAGTTGCTGGCGCTCTCACCCCTCGCCTGTCCCGTGCCTTGGCTCGCCGATAGCGAGCCGGTATGCGGCAAGGCCGTCCAGAACATGGTGCGGCGCTGCTCGTCCAAGTCGTAATTGTCCGACCAACCCCGAGTCTGATTGCTCGAGGCGCTGCTCGAGCGTCCCGACATGGTCGAGGAGCTTTCGCTCAGGCCTTCGCTCGTGCCCTCGCTCACACTGGTGCTCGAGCCTTCGGATTGGCCAAAGCTTTCGGCCTGCGATTCCGTTTCGTTGCGCAACAGGGCGCGCTGATGGCCAATTACGACCGGCGAGGTCAACGATTGCTTGACCCGCTGCAAATCATAGGTGCCCATGAACAGGTAACCTTCGATCTCGGTCGCTTCCTCCGGGGTCAGCCCCCCGAACACGATCTTGGTGCGCGCGTTCGACATCACCGCGTTTTTTATACTCTCCCCCGCCTGCTCCAATTGTCCCAAGCGTTGGTGGCTGAGAATCAAGTGAATGCCGTACTTGCGGCCTTCGTCGAGAATGCGCTCCACATCGGTGGTGAGGTACCGATAGCACTCGTCGATGTAGACGTAGTGCGGTCGCGAGCCGACCGGCCGCGTCCGGGCATTGGCGAAGAGCGAATTGATGAACAGCGTACCCAACAGCCGCGCGTTGCTTTCGGACAGGCCATCGCCGGGGTTCAGGTTCACCAGCATGACCTCCCCCTTGTCCATCACCTCCCGGAAATCGACGCCGTGCGCTTGCCCGACGATCTGCCTGACCAGGCGCGCATCCAGAAAAGCCGCGAGCCGGTTCATGGTGCTTTCGGTCAAGGCCATGAAGTCCCGGCCGCCGGCGTCGGACAGCTCGCGCAAGCCAGCAGCCACCGTCGGACTGTCCACGCCCTGCAACATCATTTCCCGCAGGTCGCGGCCACGCACGGGCTCCAAGACATCGATGGCCTCAGCCATGGTCATCTGATTGGCCAGCAAAGATCCAAGGACGGTGCGCAAGATGCGCACCAGGCGCGGCTTGGCATCCATGTCCTCGCCGCCGAACACCTGTTGGCAGCCCGTCACCGCCGCGTCGACGATCACGCTCGGCTCGCCGTGACCTTCCAGTGGATTGAAGCCGAATCCGAAACCCTGCATATGCGGATTGAGCAAATGGAACTGACGAGCTTTCACCCAGCCACAGGCGGCAGACCAGCGAACGACGTCTTTGTAAAGCTCGCCGTTCGGATCGAGCAGGGTGAAGCCGCGACCCGCCATGATGTCGTCGCGGATCATCGCTTCGAGCAATTTCGACTTGCCCGTGCCCGTCGTGCCGATGATCTGCACGTGGGTCTCGCGAGCTTTCAAGGGCAGCGAGACGACGCCGTCGTCCGACTGCCCGATGCGTTGGTTCATGACCGGCCTCGTGCGGTTAACAGCGAGGCAAAGTACAAGCCGAAGCTCGCCACAACTTCGAGCAGCGCCGCAAAGCCCATGCTGACGGCGGTGCGCACCAAGGCACTGTCCAGCCCGAACAGCTGCGCCAATCCTCCGACCTGAGCGTCGCCGACCCCACTGGTTTCCAAACCGGAAAAACCCCGCAGTGCCGCTTCTTTCTCCGCCAGCTCCGTTTCGAGGCGCGCCCGCTCCTTGGCGGCCGCCAGTTCGGTGCGCAAGGCAGCAACCTTGCCGCAGTCCTCCTCGATCCCACGAAACAATCGCGCACAGTCCTTGGTCGCCACCTGCAGAGAGCGCAGGTCTGAGCCGAGCCGCACCGGCTGCTGCAACACTTCCGCCAGTGCCGCCGTGATTTCAATTTCCGAGCGCACCCGTTCGCGGGCGTTGATCCGTTCGCGGGCGCGCGCCATATCAACTTTGAGAGCCGCGGCCTGCCGCACCGCTTCCGAGCCCTTGCCGGCAACCGAGCCGCGATTGGCTTCCGCAAAGCCCATGGCGCCGAGAAACGACAACGCCATCAATCCGAGCATCACCGCGCCTAAGCCCGCGGGTAGCAACCGGTGCCCCTTGCTCCAACTGGCGGCCACCACGAAGGGCAGCAAGCCCTTCCAGCACTCCAACAAAATACAGCCGAAGGCGAACACCACCGCCTCGACCGAGGAAGCCCCCGACACCCAACCGAGCCGGCCGGCAAGCGCGGCCGAAAGTGCCAGCCCCAACACCGCCAATGTCACTGCCAAAGCACGCAGCATTCAGCTTGTCCTTCCGTCGGCCAGGCAATCGCTGTTCCTGCAACGATCTCCACGCCATTCGCTCAACCACGACCTTTTTTGCTGCTTTCCTCAAACAGCCGGTTGCCGTCATAGACGGCTAGCGTGGCCGCCAGCGCCTTCTCGCCCTCCTTGGTCAGGGCGTAGACCGTCACCGTGTGCGAGGGACGCTGTGGGTCGGGGAAGATGCTGCTGGAGAGGAAGCCACGCCCCTCCAGCCGCGAGCACATTTGGTAAACCTGTCCCCGGTCGGTATCGATGCCAGCCGTCGTCAACTGGCGCTCCAGTTCCGCGCCGTAGGCCTTCTTGCCCAACCGCTTGATCATCCGCATCAGCGGTACCTGAAAGGGGCCAAGCAGCGACTTGGCGGTCTGCTTGAAGCCGACCAGATCTGTGGGTTTCTTGGCCATGCTCAAGCATCCTCTCTCGGTTGCGCCACAGCGAAGCTGGCCAAGTCCGCTCCAGCCGCAAGCTTGGAGGTCAGCCACTTCGGCTTGCGACCAACCCCCGACCAGGTCTCCTCGGGTTGATCCGGATTGCGGACGCGCGCCGGCTTCGGCTCGCCTGTCGGCTCCGCCTTCTTTGCCCGGCGTTTTTTCTTGCCAATCACGTCCTTGACCGAGAGGCCATATTCCTCGCTCAAGGCCGCCATGCGCTGCCGCAAATCGGCGCGTACCGCGTCGGATTTCTCCTGCATCTCGCCGGCGATGGCGTCCGAGAGAGCCTTCAGTTCCAAATAGCTCAGGGCCTTGACCTGCGGCCACAGACCGCTGACGGCCTCTAAGCTTTCCACTTTTTGTTGCATTGCCTGTCCTCTTGTCGATACCATTGCAGACCTACCATAACCAGACCTACTCATCCTCCCAAATCAGACCCCCTTCCTTCCACCATTTTTCCATAGGTATCTCGCTTGTGGGCTCGCGCTCCGACTGCCGTCGACGCAACTCGACGCCAATTACCAGCGCCATCGCCCGAAGTTCGCTGTCCGACCGGTGCCGTATGACCTTCATGACACACTCCACCGTCCACGTATCATTCATCGTCCTCTACCCTGTTTGTCCGCTAGCCCTGCAGACCTACCAGTGGCTATATATAGACAGTGGCGGAAACTGGCAAGAGACTTCGTGTGAGTGTCCAGGACAGCCCCGAACCCGAGATAAGACGGCCTCCGCAGCGTCTTCGAGCTTAGCCGGCACGGCCGCCCGTCAAGGCCTGAGCGTGGGACAGTCCAGGACAGCCGCCTTGACTGTCCGCCGTCGAGCCGGCTCGGGGCTGTTTATCGCTGATGAACGGACGGGAGTGAGTACATGCAACGCAAGCGGATCGATATGGCGCGGATCAAAGCGCAGGTGCTGGTGACGGTCGCGATCGAAAGCTACCTGAAGCACCCGCTGAAACGCGATAACGCGGGTTACGCCACCAGTTGCCCAATCCACGACGGCAACAACAAGCGAGCGTTCCGGATCAGCGCAGACGGACGCGCGTGGTACTGCCACGGGCAATGCAAGCGCGGCGGCAATGTCCTCGATCTCATCGCAGCAATCGAGCAGTGCTCGATTGTGGACGCGGCGATTTTGCTTTCCGAAAAGTGGAGGGTATAATGTGGGTATGGCGGATCACACCTTTTACAAGGAAAAGCGCGTTGCCTTCACCACAAACTTACCGGTCGATTTTTTGCAAGAGTTGCAACAACTGAGCGAGGTGACTGGATTGAGACGCAACGCGATCATCGAGCGGGCGTTTTATTTATGGAATGAAGCACGGACGCAGACAATGGAGCAGGATAATTTGCAAGTCATCGAAATGTAATACCATGATGACGCGCCAGGCTCCATCGCCATCAAAATCGAAATCGATCACCACACGATTCGACCCGCATCTGTTGCAGTGGATGGACGACGAGGCCGGACGCCAAGGAACTACTCGTCGCGCGATTTTGGAAGCGTCTGTCGTGCAATTGCAAAAAGATTATTCGCGCGTAATATATAGAGCATGACCAATGACCAATTCGAAAAACTTGCAGCAATGATGTCCGGCCTCGCTGGCGATTTCGATAATAGATTTGATGAATTAAATGGAAAGATGCTAGACAATTTTCAGCGCGTCTTCGCGCACCTCTCCTCACACGACGACCAGCTCCGCATGATCAACAAGGAAATGCTCGACCAGGGCAGGCGGCTGCGAAACCTCGAAGGCTTCGCGCCGGAAATCATCGACCACGGCCGCCGCCTCTCCCGCATCGAACAGAAACTCGATCTCCCACGACCGGCGCTCAAATAATCCTCCCGCTCGCCACCCCGCATCGATCATCGGTGTGGGTCAGCGAACAGGAGTGACACTGTGAGACCGAAAGAAATCCTCGGCCAAACCCGAGCCTTGCTTTCACGACCTCAGTCGTGGTCGCAACATTCATGGGCGTACGATCATACAGACGCCCGTGTTTCCCTGCAATCCAAAACCGCTTGTTCCTCAGGGCGATTGGGTGAATCTGTTGGTGACAGACCGAACGAATGCTGAATCTGTGGTGATCCTCTTGATTCGCGAGAAGGATCACGGCCATGGCGGGACGGCAGGCGGTAGCGAAAGCTTCTGAGGCATTCGATCAGGTTGT
>JANLPY010000060.1:0-36268 GCA_031367505.1 Hyphomicrobiaceae bacterium
AAGCCACAAAACGCCACCGACGCAGGACGGGGCATCGTCAGCTACCGCTAGATCGCTGCCATTTCCATTCGTATCGAGTTCGATCCACTCCTTGATAGTCGCGCCACCTTGTTCGCGCGCGCCCATATCGACAACAGTCGCGCGAGTGAAGCGCTCCGTGCCGCCCCGCTGGATCGACACGTGAACGAGATAGGTGAAGGATGCCGTGTTGATCGGGCCTCTACCGCCCCGCGGCATGAAGGTCCACTCGGCTGGCAGCACGAGGCTCGCTCGTAGCCGATCGAGATCCTGGACGAGCGACGAACTTCCACCGGCCAGCGCCATCGCCACCGGCCGACTCATCAATGTCGGATTGAGCACGCCTAGTCGCGAGTGCACCGTCATCAGTGGTCGCAAGCGTTCCAGCAGCGACCGCGTCATGCCGACCACCTGATCAAGCTCGCCGACCGATTGGAATGGCGCATTTTTCGGACCATGACGTAGTCCGGCCTGGCTGTAGATGTCGAGTTTGCTGCCACCTGCGATCGACAAATCTCCGTCGGTTCTGAAGTCGAGGATATTGTGCGCCATCAGTGTCGCCTCTTTCTCCGCAAGACCGACACCGCCCAACAGCCGTATCAGGAGAGCTTCGGACGCCCCATTGAGATTAATCTGCCCGTCGACGTTGACAAACGAAATACTGACGACACTCGCACCAGCCCGGCAAGTCAGCGGCACGCCGTCGAGCCGGAACGGCCCACTGCGTCCATTGACCGGCGCGTTGAGAATTAGATGCCGGATCGCCAGACGGGTGATGCCATCGGCAAGTGCCTCGGCCCGCGCCCGGTGTGCGAGGTTCGACGCTAACCGGACATCCACGACGACAGTCTTTTGCAGGCCGACTGCGACGAGCGCAAACAACGATAACATCGCCAGCACGACGATGATCGCATAACCGTCGTCCCCCGGGTTGCGGTTCAGCTGAGGACGCGATGCCGGTCCGTCGCCAGCACCGGCGGTGTGGAATTTTGCTGGATTGGCTATGGCGCTCAAGTCTTGCATGTAATATCCCGGTAGTGCTTTCGACCCGGCTGCTATTTGGCCATGCGCGCATTTCAAAAAATCACGATTGTAATTTACACGAACGTGCAAGATGGGACCAGTGATGAAGCGAGCTCGATCGGGCGATCGGGGATTTGCGTTATTGGAGGCCATCGTTGCCATGGCCATTGCCTCGCTTGCTCTATCGGCCATTTATCGCACGGTCGGTAACGGGCTGCGCGCTGCATCGCGTGTTCAAACGATACAATCGGCGGTGGTTGCCTCGCGCTCCCACTTGAGCGCCATCGGAATTGACGGGACGCTGAGTGCGGGCGTTTCCAAAGGATCATACGGCAACGGGCTTCGCTGGCACCTCAACGTCGCCGACATGTCAGCCAGGTCGACCGACGAAAATGCACTGCGCGCCTATTGGATAACGCTGAAGACAATAGACCGATCTGGCGCACTGCTTCTGGAGCTCGAGACTGCCAAGATCGCTCGCGAGGCAAAGCAATGACTGCTGCCACGCCGCGAAAGGCAGACGATGCCGGTTTCACCTTGATCGAGATGATCGTCGCGCTGGCGCTGCTATCCCTTGTGATGGGATTGCTCGCCAGCACCGTCCGAAGTAGCCGCCACGTACTCGCGGTGATCGATCGCAACAATTTGGCCGGTGCGATCGTGCCCGTGCAGAGCTATTTGCTATCGTCGTTTGCACAGATCGTTCCGCCGCAGTTGAACAGGGCGAGCGCCGATCGCGCGCCATCGCTGCTCGGAGACGCTGCGAGCGTACGCTTCACGACATTCCACGCACCGCAAGGACAGATCGACGGGCTGTATAATGTTGAGTTGCAGCTAGTATCGAACGGCGACCGCGCGTCTCTCTTCGACCTGGTCGCAACTCATACGCTGTTTCGTCCAGCGACGGATGACGCCAAGGACGTACCCGCGCAACGCCGCCGTTCGATCCTCGCCTCGAATATCTCGACAATCGCCTTTAGTTATTTCGGCACTGTCGATGGTGAACCAAACAAATGGAGGTGGCTCGACACGTGGTCGTCGGTTGATCGTTTACCTCGCCTCGTGCGCATTAACGTGAAATTGGCGCAAGGTCCGGCGCAGAATTGGCAGCAACTCGAATTCCCCCTTCAACTTGCCGATTGATCGGGATGATCGCAAGCTGTCCGGTTAATCCAGCTTGGCAGCTGCGTTATCTAGCCGTCACCTGGAACCAGTAGATCCAGACAAAGTGGCAGGTCGCCGATACCGCCTTGCGGAACGACATCTGGCGCTGGCACACCTCGACCCCACTCTCTAAGCAAATATCCCACCGCCAATCGTGGGGCGAGCTCGACGGTGAATTCCCGCACGACGTGCGTATTCAGCGCATGGCGAAGTCCGACGCGAGCCGAAAAACTACGCTGCACCGAAAACGACACCGGCGCCGCCGGCAAATCCAGCGCTCGTATTGCTTCGCTCGCGACGTTCAGATCGACGCCGCGCGATCTGGAATAGACGGTGACGTGCGGACGCACGAGCGCCATGATCGCCGGTGTCATTCCCAGCACCTGATCGAGTTCGCCAACACTGGCAAAAGCCGCATTCTTTGGCCCGTGGGACAAGCCAGCTTGGGCGTACTCGGCGGCTTCGGCACCACCCGCTGACAACACGCTATCGGGATCACGGAAATCGACGATCGCGGCTGCCAGCCGAGCCGCCTGATCGGGTGGCACTCCAAGCCCCACGAAAAGGCGATCGAGTAAATCTTGCGACGCTAAATTCAGATCGACTTGGCCAGCGGTATCCTTGACCGAGACGGTCGCGATCAGCCCGCTCACCCGGCACGACAACGGCGTGCCATCGACTTGTATCGGCCCTTTTCTTTTTACGTCGGGATCGGAAAGCGTCAGGCGTCGAACGACCAAGCGGGCAATACCATCCGCCAATGAAGCTGCTTCCGCTTGACGCAAAATCTGCGCACCAACTTTGACGTCCGTTGCAACCGTCTTCGTCAACGTCAGCGTCACGACCGCCAGCAAAGCCAGCACGAATAGCACCGGGATTAGAATAAAGCCGGTCTCTCTGGTCGCACACTGCTGGCCCTGCAAATCGAGCGCGGTGGGGGGGGCAGCAGCGCAATTCTGCAGCGGCGAATGGCGATCGATCATTGGATCATTCTGAGACGTGTTCCACACCGCTCGGGCGTTTCAGTTTCGACGACATCAAGCGACATTCATTTCATAACAGCAACCGGCCCCCTGCGGACACGCTGTCAGAACAATCTTGCTGTGGTGCGCGCGCCGTCTCAGACCAAGGTCTGATTAAACACCCGACCATGGGTACCTTTTGGATGGGCCTTTGTGAATGGGGCCTGATGCTGTAACGCCGCGCTCCGTGAGCGGTACAATAATTGAAATCAATTGCTTGAGCGTTCCAGTTTGGCACGCGATTCTACATCAGCTCGAACGATAATTATTATTTTTCGGTCAGCCGGCGCCTCATATTCGTGGAACGGCCGGCATTGTGGGGCGCGTAATGTCCAGTAAATTAGCGTGCAAGGCGTTAACCGGGGCACCTTCATTCGGGCCGAACAGTATTCGATCGGCCACGAACGCGAAATTGCTGCGCTCGCGCGTCACCCCGCTGATACTGTTTATGATCGTTTGTCTCGCTGCCATCACCGCCGGTCTGCTCAACGTCCATGCCAAGACCGGAACTCCGTCCGTTTCCCGCCTGGTGCCCTACGAAGAATTACTCAACACCATCGGCTCGCTAAGGGACGTCAAACCGCTCAAGCCCGATCTGAGCGAATATATTGTCGATAAACTTGCAGCCCAACAGCTTGGCAAAGCTCTGTTCTGGGATACGCAAGTGGGCAGCAACGGCGCCGCGTGTGCGAGTTGCCACTTCCACGCTGGCGCTGACATCCGCATCAAGAACCAGGTCGACCCTGGCGTCAAAGCAAACGACGCAGGCTTCGAAGCGCGCGGCAACGGCCAAGGCAGCAGCGGACCAAACAAGGCGTTCACCGCGGCGGATTTTCCGTTCCATCGCTTGAAAAACCCGAACGATCGTGAATCGGTGATGCTCTTCGACACCAACGATGTGTTCTCGTCACAAGGCAGTCTCGGCGGCGATTTCATTTCAAACAAGCGTACTGGCGAGCGGGGCCAACACGGCGAGCGTACAAGATCGCAACATTCGTCGAACGAAGACGAACACGGCCGGTCACGCCGCGGTACGTCTCCGTCGAATGAAAACTGTTCCCTCACCTACGATCCGGCAAACAATCCGTTTCACGCCAATGGCCTGATCTATCGCAAAGTCGAGCCGCGTCAGACGCCAACCAACATCAATGCGGTATTCAATGTCCGGCAATTCTGGGATGGACGCGCGAACAACCAGTTCAATGGCATCGATCCATTCGGGCCACGCACCTACCAGGCTCCCGTGGCTGCTGGAGCGCCGGGCAATCCCAATGCCCTTAAAGCTGGCATACTCGTCGCCGGAAAAACGCATGTTGCAGGCGGCCCGAAGCTAACTCTGGTGCAGCCGCTAATCGACAATTCAAGTCTAGCTTCGCAAGCAGTCGGCCCGGCACTCAGCGATTTCGAGATGTCATGCGCTCACAAGAGCTTCCCTGATCTTGGTCGAAAATTACTTTCCGTCCGCGCCCTGGCCTTGCAGCACGTATCGCCCGATGACAGCCTTCTGGGTCAAACGCGCGATCTGGTTGCGCACGGACAGAAGGGCCTCAACACGACCTACCGTGCTCTCGTTCAGAAGGCATTCGCACCCAAGTATTGGCGCAATCTGGCTCGCGTCCGGGTGACGGACGCGGGCACACCGGTCATCGACCCGGCCGGCTTCAATCAGATGGAACACAATTTTTCATTGTTCTGGGGATTGGCCATACAAGAGTATGAATCACTGCTCATCTCCGATGACACACCGTTCGATCGCACGATCAACGGTGGCACCAACGGCATGTCGGAAGAGGCGCAAGCCGGCCAAGTGGTGTTCATGGGTAAGGGCGGATGCATTGGCTGTCACTTCGGCCCGGCCTTCTCAGGTGCGACGGTTACTTCGGCCAGCTTACCAAAAGCCAAGGTCGTCGAGCACATGCAGATGGGCAACGGTTATCGCGCGCTGTACGACGCTGGCTATTACAATATCGGCGTCCGCCCGACGGTCGAGGATCTGGGCGTCGGCGCAACTGACCCCTATGGTTTCGATCTATCCTACACGCGCCAGTACAAGTGGCAGCTGCTGGGTCAGCCGCAAAAGTCAGTCGATCGTTTTGATCCGACCCCGTGCAAATGGGTGGTGCAATTCTGGCCATGCGCCGATGTGCCGACCGGTACCGATCCGATGACGAGCGCCCGCGATACGACGGACGGTGCTTTCAAAGCACCAATCCTGCGCAATGTGGGTCTCAATCCGCCGTACTTCCACAACGGTGGTCAGGCCACATTGAAGGATGTGATCCGCTTTTATAATCGGGGTGGCGATCGCCGTGGCGGTCTGGATAAAGACACTTCGGGTCATCCAGCACCGACCCCGTTCGGACATGTCAATCAAACCAACCTGTCGCCCGACATCGGCGAGGCCGACAGCGAGTTCCCCGATCAAAACAACGCGCTGAATATGACCGAACAGGAGATTGATTATCTTGTCCAGTTCCTGCTCTCACTGACCGACGAGCGGGTGGCCTGCCACTCGGGCGTATTCGATCATCCCGAGCTACCTCTACCGTTGGGCCAGGAAGATGTCGCCGTCGGGCGGACCAGCGTCGCGCGCGACATCGTCCGGGTCTTGCCCGCGGTTGGCCGATCGGGTCTCGTAGCCGCAGGACGATCATGCTTCCCCAATACCGGCGATCTGTTCGGCACCCAAAACAAGATCGATACGCGACCGTTGCAAATCGCTTTCGATCAAATCCTCGATCCTGCACCCGGCAGTCGCAGAAACGTGGCCGACAACGCTACGGGCACGCCTTCGGCGGTGACGACCAATTCAGGCATCGTGCTAACCAGCAGCACTGGGACGGCACTCTCGAACTTGATGACTGGATTAAACGGCAAAAAACTCGGCCCCGCCGTTGGCCCGGTTATTACGGCCCCGGCCCCGGTCGTGCCACAGGTTAACGCGATCGCGGCGCCGACCCCACCGCCGGTGGTGCCGACCCCCGTTTTTACAGCCCCGCTGACAGACATCCAAGGGTTTACCGCGATCGGCTTCATCCAAGACGCTCGCGTCGATAAAGCTGAATGCCCTGACCTGCCACGGCGGCAGTGGGGTGGTACCGCGACGATCAACGGCATCAAGATGACGATACCGTGCAACAGCATCGTACAAATGCCGGCCGCAACATTTACGTGGGCCGAGCTATTCCCAGTAGCCTCGAACAACGCGTCGGCGCAGCCCGTATCACTTTCGCTCAATGATCAGAGCAACAGCGGGACATTCGCCTATCCGTCGAACGAAATTCGCGTCGAAGGCAACATCGTGGCCGGCCGCCACATCGCAGGTCTCGTTTACATCTCACAACAATCACTCAATACCGGTGCTGGCGTCATTACCGGGTTCGACCCCGAAAGTGGCGTCATCCTGGTTGGCAATAGTGCCTCGTCGCCAGCCAAAGTGCGATTGCAGCTCAACGATGTGAAGGGGCGATTCAGTAAGGGGCAATCGCCCGACGAACGCTTCAATGTCGATGACGCCAACCCGACGATCCGGTCGGCAACCGGATACCCCATGTGCGTACCTCGGACGGACCCGAGCGTCGCCGACGATCCGCTATGCCCGCAGAGGAACAGACCGAAAGTCGAGACCGGTTGCCGCTCAATACGCGCCGCCGGAGTGGCTCTGCCGCTCGGGCGGGACTTCGCGGCACCCGCTCCTGGACAAGTTTACTGCAGTGGATTTGTGATGGGTAATCCCGCCAATGCCGGCCCGCGTGAACCGTCGGCCATGCTGCAAGCACCATTCGAGATCGGCGATTACATCACCTATTCAGGCACGCTCCTCAAAGGCGACCGCAAAGGACCAAACGGCTCGGATACGATTTCGGCGCATACCGTTGTCGCCAACGTCGGCATATTCACCGAGCCGGGCACCCTGCCTTCGTATATCGCGATCGGTGAGTTTCGAATTTCCAGCTTTACACCGACGCCGATCCGAAACGGTATCGTGCAAGAGGAACAGGACCGCATCATCCTGGAGGCGTTCACGACCGACCTTTACTCGATCATCGACATCTATCTCGTCGATGTGCACCCAACGACTGGCGAGGAAACCCAGCGGTGGATTACTCCCGCCTCGATGACCAGTGGCGTCGGTGCTATCGGCAGCAACGGGCACCTGATCACGGGCGGCATCACGACCCAACGTGTCGGACCAGTGCCCGGCCGAGTGCGGTTGCAAGCGACCCGCGCGGTGCCTGGCATCCTCACATCGCCGACGCGGTACATGCGCGTGGTCGCCCGCTCGTTGTGCGATCCAGCAAATATCAATGCGACGGCTCCGGTCGCCGGCAGCGCCTCGACGGCCGAGGTGCAATGCCTCAAACGCGCACCAGCCGCCAATGGCCTTTTTGCCGGCCAGTATCTGGCGCCGGTCAACGAATTTATTTTCCCAGAGAACGTACTGCCCGGCGATCTGCCCGTGCCTATGAATTTTTGGGATCTAGGATTTCTGGCGACGGGCGAAGGTCCCGGCACCGGCCCACTCATGCCAACACCGTGGTGATGCCGATGACCCATATAGCCCAGCACTCGACCGTGACGTCGGGAGGACGTGAGCCAGCCATGTCGCAAAATCCAGCCGGCCCATTCACTGGCCTTGGCACATCGCGCATTCGCGTCCGCACGCTGCAAGCTCGATTGGGTATGAAGGCGCTCTGTGCCACCGCAGCTTTCGTGGCATCCGGAGTGGCCGCGTATGCCGCTGGCGTCACGGCCGTGCCACCAGCCCCAGGGCTCGGAACTGTACCTGTACTATCGGCGCCAGCACCGGCAATCGGCACTGTCAACTTCACTGCAGCGCTCGAAGATATCGCGGCGTTCAACGTCATTGGATTTTTGCAAAACGCGACCGTCAGCGATGCCAACTGCAGCGGATTGCCGGCGTCGCAGTGGGGCGGCACTGCCGTCGTCAATGGCCTGACGATCGTCATTCCGTGCAACACCACACTGCAAATGCCAGCGGCGACCTTCATGTGGGCCGATCTCTTCGATCCAACGAAATTCGAAACGACGTTGAGTACGCCAGCCTCGCTGGAGCTGCCAGCTGCGGGCGGTCCGGCGACGGGCCGCGCCTTCAATTTTCCTTCCACCGAAGTCAACGTGCTCGGCAACATCGTCGCCGGCCGTTATATCGCCGGGTTGGTATTCATTTCGCAACAGTCGCTCAATACGGGCGCTGGCTACATCACCGGGTTCGATTACGAAGGCGGCGTCATTTACTTGGGCGGCCGCAAGGGCTCCGCGGCGCAAACGCGATTGCAACTGAACGACCCACGCGGCCGCTTCAGCAAAGGTCAATCGGTCGATACGCGCTTCGCCGTGGACGACGAGAACCCGACCATTCGTGCGGCGACCGGCTATCCGATGTGTATTCCGCGCACAGATCCAACCAAAGCCGATGACCCCAGTTGCCCAAAGCGCAATCGTCCACTGGCGCCGGCGTGCCGCAACTTCGCTGCGGCAAACGTGGCATTACCCAGCCGACAGGAGTTGCCGGCCCCAGCCGCGAACCAAATTTACTGCTCAAGTTTCGTGATGGGAGATCCAGCAAGCGCTGGCAGCAACGACCCGCTCTCATCCGAACAGGCACCTTTCCAGGTCGGCGATTTCCTACAGTATTCTGGAACGTTGCTGCGGGGCGATGCAAAAGGACCGGGCGGATCTGATACGATCTCGGTACACACGATCGAGGCCAATGTCGGCATTTTCACTGAGCCGGGCACCTTGCCGGTATATCTCGCCATTACCAGTGCATCGGTCAGTGCCGAAGCCCCGCGCATCTTCAACAATATTCCTCAGGAGGCGCCCGATCGGTTGGTCCTCGAAGCCGTCGTCACCGATGTAACTTCGATCGTCGATATCTACTTGGTCGATCTCGATACTGTTACGCGCAAGGAAACCCAGCGCTGGATCACGCCGGCGTCGATGACGAGTGGCATCGGCTCTTGGGGCAGCAACAACGAAATCATCGATGGTGGCATCACCACTCAGTTTACCGGTCCAGTCCCCGGCCGCGTCCGCATCCGCGCCAACCGTGCGACGCCGGGCATTCTGTATTCGCCCACCAGATACATGCGTGTCGCGGCGCGCCAACTTTGCGACCCGGCCAATATCAATGATTTGGCAGCTGCCATCAATCGGGCGCTACCCGTAGGCGTTCGCCGCCCGATGGTGCCATGCCTCACACGGGCCACCGCTGCCAACGGTTTGAAGACCGGCCAATATTTGGCGCCCACCGTCAACTTCCTATTTCCCGAAGCTATCGTTGCCGGTGACCCCACCGTCCCCAACAACTTCTGGGGCATGGGCTTCCTGGTCAATGGTGAGGGCCCCGGAACCGGCCCTTTGATGCCGACGCCCTGGTGATAAAAATCAGCGCAGGATCTGCCCGAACACGTCGTGCAGCTTGCGCCGGTCGATGACGTTCAGAGTTCCGAAAAAATCGCCGGTATTTGGCAGGCACGTTTTCATACCGGCTTGACCGACCGCTGGCAAAGTCACGACGATATCTTTCGCCCGCTGCGTGCCACTGACCCCACTATCGCGATGCCCGATGACCAGCGGCAATTGTGGATGGTCGAATACACCAGAGTGACAAGCGACGCGCTGATCGGTCAATGACAGCAGAAACTGCACCAGATCGTCGATCTCATCCTCGCTCAGTCCGAGGCCACGTGGGCTCGATGCTATTCTCGGATCGAGATTCGTGGTGTTGCGCACGCCGAACATGGTCTCGCCAATCGTTGCGGTCGTGTCGCGACCGACCGGACCGCGACGGTCACCACCACGGTTGTAGAACCGCACGACGTCCTTCAAATTGGCTTGGCCGCCGTTGTGAAAATAAGGTGGTGTCAAACCAATGTTGCGCAGGGTCGGTACCTTGAAGGCGCCGTCCACTGCGTCCCGGGGCGCTAAGGCGGGATCGCTCTGCTCACGAATATCATTGCAGTTAGGTGCAATGCGCGCAGCGAAACTGCAAGGTGCCACCTGGAAACGTTCGGGCGCGCGAAATCCCTTGGTGAGCAGTCGCCACTTGTATTGCCGGCTGAAGCTCAGATCAAAACCATAGGGGTCCACCGCACCAACGCCTGGATCCTCCCTCGCCGGCCGCACCCCGGTATTGACAAAGCCCCGATCGACAAGGGCCGGGTAGCCGTCACCCATCAAGCGGCCATCGATGACGCCGTCACCCTTGACATCGGCACTCGTTACCGCCGCACTCGAAAACAGTGGCCCGTTATGGCATCCGGCGCAGCCAGCCTTGCCCTTGAAAATCTCGGCGCCGCGCAACGCCGCCGTACTCATCGCTGCCGGCCCGCGGTCGAACGCTGCATCATCGGAAATCAACAGCGCCTCATAGGCCTGGATTGCCAATCCGAAGAATAGCGCGAAATTGTGCTCCATTTGGGTGTAGCCGCGCGCGCCATCTTGGACGACGACGGCGCTTTGACCATCCACGCGGTACCGGCCGGGAACGGCCCACATTGCCGGCTTGAAGGCCTTGGCCACAAGCGCACCATAGGTGGTCTTGAGACCGGCGAGCGGTAGCGAGTTGACGAGTTCTGGCGATAATCCAAAAACACTATCGGTTGGATCTGTCACCTGCGTCGACAGCGGCTTCATGGTGAGCAACCGGCGGCCAATATCGGCAAAGCTCGCGTTGCCGCAAGCAACTTCGAAATCGCTCAGCATGGTGCCAACGGCCTGCGACGCCAAACTCGAATGATCGATTAATGGCTGCCTAATCTCAACAGCGTCCGACCGGCCGGACGACACTAGAATACCCAGACCTCGAGCGCGGGGATTGCCGAATGTCTTGCTGGGGTCGCTCGGATCAGTGAATTGTCGCACGTACGTACGCGCACCAAACGCATCCACACCATTGAATTGACTACTCGCGCGACCATCCCAGAATTGACGGCGATTGAAGACTGCATTGATGTTTGTCGGCGTATGCCGGGGTTCAACGCGACGATAAATCAGATTGTTGGCGTGAAACGAGGAGCCGCCGGGATTGGACGTCGAATCAAACGGGTCATAAACTTGGCGGCAGGTATCCCGGAAGGCGGAACGCTCCGGCCCCGAGCGCTCGCCGGCCGCCCGGCCCGTCGATACAAAGTCGCCGCTCAGGTTCCCCTGCGACGCGAATATGTCGTTGCTGTCGAAAGTGACCGCCGACTCGCGATCGCTCGGATCGGATAATTTGTGGAATGGAAAGTCGCCGGCATCTAGCACTTTGTTGGGGCCGGTTTTCCCTTCGGCTCCTTCGCGGTTGTCGAACACGCGGTCTGCACCCTTCAAACCCGGCGCCACTTGATTGCGATTGCGGATGTCCACCCCAGCATGGAAATGGCAGCTGGCGCATGCCGTGCCATCGGTGCTCAACTGCGTATCCCAGAACAATGCTTTGCCGAGCTGTTGGACCGCGATTGGATCCGCAACATAGTCGCTTAGATTATCGGCAAGCGGAGTTAGCCCTTTGAGGGACTGGATCGCTCGGCCAGCCCGCTCCGCCGCCGTTTCAGCTTGTGCCCGTTGAAGTGCCGGCGCAGCAACAAATGCACCGAGCATGCCGATTGCATTACAAAAAATGATCAAAAAAGCGAACTGTGCCAGCCCCCGCAAGGCCGTCTGCCTAGATGTCACAGCCGGTGCGCTTCGCGGCATAAGGTCGGTCCTTGCGCGTGGGATGCTTCTTCAGGGCCCCAAGATAAACGCAAAGATCCAAAATGTTAGGGAGAATTCGATGAGCCTGAAGTCCCAGGTGGATATCGGACTTTGGTCCAACCACATCCCACCGCTGCGCAGATCGCCCACGTTTGACGGATTGACTATGCGCCACAGCTCGGTGGAAAAGCGTACCAGTCCCCATTATTAAGTGCTGCCTGATTGGCCAAACCGGCGCACGTCTGGCATGGTCGGCATAGTGGCGCAAATCGTCGTTGGTTTGCGGCTCTTGGCATGCAAGAGCAGAGCCCATCGATCGCAGAGGTTACGCAATGAAGCTCATCCGTCGCAGCGCCGCCTGTGCCTTGGCAATCCTGGCTGCTCCAATTTCGCTCGCGCATGCTGAGGGGCCCTATCGCAATTACCGCAGCAATGCCGCGCCCGAGCAGATCGCAACGACCCAAGCTCTCGGCTGCTACTGGTATCGCCAGCGGCAGTACTGCGGCAGTTACTGCTACGTTGAAGTCAACGGTCAGCGCTATTGCCGCGAGCGCGAGAGAGAAGCGTTTCCGCAGGCACCGGTCGACACGATCCTGGATGGTCAGCCGCTGTGGGGGCCTCGAATGAAACTGGGCGGCGATAAAGCGCGCCAGTAAGAGCGTTGGGTTATCCGCACTACCGAGCATTTCCGTGTGAGTATGTGCGTGTGTTCAGCACGGCGGTGCAAGGCCGTTCGCTTCATCGGGCGGAATACCAACTGCGCCCCGTTTCCAAACTTTGTAGTTCAACAACCCATTCTTGTTTTGCGCCAGTTCGATGACGGCCTCGCGGACATAACCGGCGCCGGTTTCCAGACGCGCGGCGACTGTTGCGACGAAGACCCGCTGGGTCGACGCGATGATGAACTCACCTGGCACGCGCGTATCTGAATTCAGCCCCTGTGCGCCGCCCGGCAAATCACTCACGGCACGCGCCAACTGGCCGGCCAATCCTGGCGTCGTCACCTCAGGATCGAGGCCGGCCGTGCCAGAGTGTATGGTGATGTGTGGGGTCATCTGTTCGATCAGTGCAGCGTCGAAACCCGGCACCTGATAGAGCTCGTCGAGGTTATCGAGAGGCGCATTCTTCGCACCCAAGGGCCGCCCGGCCGCAACGTAATCGACTTTCTCAGCACCGGGACGACGTCCTTCGCCGGGGGGGCTGCGAAATTCGATCAGCGCATCCACTCGCTGAATGGCAACGGATCGCTCCACTCCCAGACCAATAAGAAGCGCCTGTAGCAGCCGTTCGCTCGCCGTATTGAGATTGACGCGTCCACCGGCGTCCTGAAGTCGTATCGTCAGTTGGCCTTCAGAGTCGAGCGCGCAGGCCACGGGAGTTGCGTTCAAGGGAAATCGGCGCGACCGTCCACTGGCCGGACCATTGCCAACGAGGTCGAGGGCCGCGAGCGCCAATCCGCTGTCGGCGAGAAGTTCGGCTCGGGCCGATTGAGCGAAGCTGGTCGAGGCTCGCAAATGCGCCTGTATAGCCTTCACGAACCCTGCAGTCACCAGGGCAAACAATGCAGCCAGCCAGATGACGATCAGGAGGATGAAACCGCGTTCACGCATGGATTCGACGAACTTAAAATTCTTACGACGCAAATCGACTGGCTACCGCATCAACGCACCAAGCGATCGATCTGCTCCCTGGTACCCGGCCCCGTTTTACGTTGCGGTCTGGTAGTGAAATTGATGCTGTCGCGGAATTCTGCGGTTGCCGCCGAAAGCTGGCTATCGTCGCGGATAACCTGTGGCGTGATCGCGATCAGCAATTCGGTGCGATTGATCGTGTCGGTCTTGTTCTTGAACGCATTACCAATGAACGGGATGTTGCCAAGGATCGGGATCTGGTCGCGAACGCGCGAGGATTTATCCTGCATAAGCCCCGCCAGAATTATAGTCTCGCCATCGCGGACGGTTACCGTCGTCTTGATGCGGCGCTGCTGGATCGTCGGCGAGTCGATGCCTGAAGCGCGCCGATCGACAACATCACTGACTTCCTGCTCGACTTCCAAGAGCACCCGGCCGTCCTCGCCGACACGCGGCGTGATCCCGAGAATGACACCGGTATTTCGATAGGTCACCGAGTTCACGATGGGCGAGCCCACTCCGCCAACGAGGGGGGTTACAGCAGTCTGCGTCAGAATCGGCACTTCGTCGCCAACCTGCAGCACCGCCTTCTTGTTCTCGATTACCATCATGGTCGGCGACGACAGTACGTTGACATCGGTCACAGTACCGAGGGCGTTGATCACAGCCTTCACGTTGAGGGTATTGAAAAAGTACGAGAAGCCCGCCGCCGCCGGCCCGCCGACAATGCCGTTGGCTGCCTCGGTGAACTGGACCGAATGATCGCCCTTCTGGAAGAACCAGCGCACACCGAACTTCAGCTGGTCGTTCAATGAAACCTCGGCGATCGTGGCCTCCAACATCACCTGATTGGGTGTCGTATCCATGGTTTCGAGGATACGGCGCAGGCGCCGGTATTCCGACGACGTTGCCGTGATCACCAGCGTGTTGTTCGGCTCATCGGCCACCACCGATATGCCGGACGAGCGATCATCGGGCGGCAATGCAGATGCCGAGCCTGATCGGCCGGTCTCCGTCGAACTCGATACCACCGTTTCGCTTGCACCGACGCCATCGCCGCCACGATTGCCAGCCGTCAAGCTTGAAGCGTCAGCCGGCTTGGCTGTGCTGCCAACACCGGGCTGACCTGGAGCCGCAATACTCGGCGGTGCGACCGGGCCGGTGCCGCTGCCCGCACTGTCACCAGAACTGCGTGGCGCGTCGGGTGATGATGATGTCGATCGTGAAGAGGCGTTAGCACCACGTCCACCATCGCGCGAGGACGTGTAGACTTTCTGCAAAAGCTGGGCGAGTTCGTTCGCAGGCCGATGCTGCACATGATAGACATGCACCTGCTTTTCGGTCGCCTGGCTCGCCTTGTCGATGCGCGCGATCCACGTCGCTGCCTTCTGGAGATATTCCGGCCGGGCCGTGATCACCAGCACGGACTTCAATCGGCGATTGCCGATGAAGCGTACGATACCCTTGGTCGGGCTATCGCGGTCATTGGCGAAGATCGTGTCGAGTTCCTGGGCGATGGCTTCCGGATCCGACGTCTCAACGGGGTGCAGGCCGAACGACATGCCGCGCATCCAATCGACATCGAAAACGTTGATCATGTCGCGCATCGAGGCAAGCTCGGATGCGGTTCCCGAAATCATGATCAAGTTGCGCGCGCTGTCGACGCGCAGCACCCCGGCTTGCGGCGCCGCTGATTTCAATACGCGCTCGATCTCGGCCGGCGCCACATAACGCAATGGCACGATATCCGTGGTCACACCAGCGGCCGGCCGATTGCCGGTGCGACGTGGACGCAACGGCGCACCACCAGCGGTCGCATCTCCTGTCGGTACAATCTTGTAGATGCCACCTTCGACGACGAGCGTCGCACCTTCAGCGCGCAGCACCGCCTCGAATATTTCCAGCAGGCCAGCCTTATCGACCGGCCGCACAGTGCGCATCGTGATCGTCGCCTTGACCTTCTCGCTGACGATGTAATTCACGCCGAGGACATCGCCGAGCACGGTCTTGGCAACTTCTCCGACTGATGCGCCGACGAGATTGATCGCGACCCCATCCTTGTTCGACTGCGCACCATTGACGACCGGGGCCTGCCCGACGGGACCATCGGCCACCCATGTCGGATTAGTCTCAGCGTTACGGGTTCGGCCATCACTGGCGAAATCACCGGTACCCTTATAAAGCCGAGGTTGCGTCGTCTCGGGCGAGCCAGGGGCCCCGAGCGCGAGACCTTTGCGGGTGGTGCCCGGCTGATTGCCTTGTGCCGTCACCGGAGGATCGATTTGGCGTGGCAGAGCAAGTTGTTCATAGGGGAGCGTGCACGCAGCTGTGAGGACGATGCAAAGCAACGCCGTGACCAGGCTCGCGCGCACCTTTGTTGGCGCAATCTGCTTCATCAAGTCCCCGCAACAACGTCTTGAACCTACACCGCGACAGAACCACTGTTCGAAGTCTTAGTCTATGAAAGAACAGCAAAAAATATTCCTTCTCGACTGCCTCAAACTATTGACCGTCATCTCAGATCATCGGTTATGTGATGATTCGATATGCGCTGGTCAGATGCAAGAAACGAGTTATGCACGTTATACATTCGAGTGAAGTCATTCGGATTTGGCACGCAGGCCGACCAAAAAATTGGCCGCCGTCAAAAAGTTACACCATGAATTTGTTGAGCTAAAGGGTATATCTGGACTTCGTTTTTATTGGGGTTCAGATGTGGCGGCGGTGCAAGGGCAAGCACTACAGCACGTCGCTGGTGTGGAAATTTGGATCGGCAACGTAGTGAACGACAAGTCATTGCTCAACGTCGTCAAAAAAACGGAATCTAATAAGTTCCGGGCCGAGCCAACAGAATTTGAATCCACAATCCTACAAATTTGATTTTACTTATCCCATTGGAATTGCTTATGCCGCAGCCAACACCTCCCGAGAATGCATTACGGACCATTTTCGTGACATCGGATTGGCGCGCCGGACTAACTCTGGGTGCACTTTATGTGCTGACCGCCTTAACCGCCCTTGCGTCCGTGCCGCTGGTACCTGAATTTTTACTACCGTCGTTGGTGCTTGGTGCAGCACTCGTCTGGCTGAGCGTCATCGACTTACGGTCGTTTCGTTTGCCCGACTGGCTTACCCTGCCGCTATTGGCAATCGGGCTGATCCTCAGCTTCTTCCTTAAATGGGACGAGCTATACTGGAGGATACTTGCAGCCGCCCTTGGTTTTATTGTGTTGTATGTCGTCGCCCAACTCTATTTTCGGCTGCGCGGCAGACATGGGCTTGGCCTCGGGGACGCCAAACTTCTGGCAGCATCCGGCGCTTGGTTGGGCATCGAGGGCATTCCAGCGACACTCCTATTGGCAAGTTGCACGGCGCTATGTGCAGCGCTCGCCAGCGCACTTGCAGGCCGGAGCATCACCGCCGATACTCGTATGCCTTTCGGTCCGTTTCTTGCTCTTGGGACTTGGCTTACATGGTTCTATGGCCCATTGATCTAGGGACTGGGATTAGTCCTGCTGGTTATCAATCAGCGAGCTGATCGTTTTATTATAGGCGGGGAATGGCGATGCGAAATACCAATCAGCGAGCCCAATCGTTGAAGCGTGCAACCCGGCAATCAGAGGCCGGTTTCACGCTGCTAGAGTTGCTCGTGGTACTTGGCATTATTGCAATGTTGGCGACGATCGCTGGTCCGCAAGTCTTGCGTTATCTGGGTAAAGCGCGGACTGAAACGGCGAAGGCGCAGATCTCCGCCATCTCGACTTCGTTGGAACTTTATGCGCTCGACAACGGCACTTTTCCCGCACAACAAATCGGCCTGTCTGCCCTCGTACAAGCGCCGCCAAACATGCCCGGATGGAAGGGCCCCTATCTCAAACGCGCCGAAGGCGTGATTGACCCTTGGGGGCGTCCTTATCAGTACCGCATGCCCGGTAAAAAAGGCACGCCCGAAGTCTTTACCTTGGGCCGGGACAACGCTCCCGGCGGCACTGGCGAAGATCAGGACGTGACGAGCGAATAAGCAAGCGGCGATGCCTACTGGCTTGGCCGCAATCTCAGCGGAACCCGCACCGATCGCGTGATCGTCTGCCCCGCATTAAGTGCCGTCACGCGGATATCGACCATTTCCGGGAGCGTGTCGGTCGACGCCCAATCATCGAACCATTCGGGTTGCGCGCGGGCACTGGCCGACCCGTAGTAGCGAAAACTGTAATCTTGCAGGTCGTGCACCAACTCTCGCTCGCGCGCCACCGGCCTGGCCTTCCCATCGGTCTTGCGCGCGCGATACTCGGTCCAATTGAGCATCATCATGCGCTTTTCGAGGGGGCCACTCTCCGGCTTCACTTCAAACAGATACAGCCCGCCACTCGATCCGAGCACAGCTGGGGCGACGAAGGAAATCGCACTTGCTTTGCCTTGAAACATAACCTTCAGGCGGCCGTCGGCTCCCCGATCATAGATCGCGATCGTCTGCGTTAGCCGTTGCGCCAGAAAATCGATCGACATCCGATTGGCGAAATCGCGATCGACCGTGTCGATGACGTTCAACGCTCGACTTCCCAACCGCAATGCAGCCGGCATCGCCGATAAAATTAGTGCCAGCAATCCAATACATACGATCATCTCTAGCAGTGAGAAGCCCGCATCGCGCCCGCCTCGACGTCGCTCGGCAACTCCCCCGCTCATGACCGGGCGCCAAGCTTCAACGTTTTGAACTTGACCGTCCGGGTTGTTTGTAGCGCCCCTTCTCGCCAATTGACCTCGACATTGACCCAAAACGCCGCAACTTTGGGCAGCGGGGCAACGTCTTCGGCGTCGGCGCGGCGTTGTACGCTGACGCGCCACGAGAAAGGATCTTCCGTGCCGAAAAATTCCCGACCGTCCTTGAGGGCCGTCTCAATTCCAGCGGACGCTATTCGCGACAGAGCAAGCGTCGTCGCTGCGGCGTCTAAATTGGCGTGCCGGAGGCTTCGACTGCCGCCAGCGATTGCCTGATACATGGCAATGAACACGCTCGAAAATACGACGAGCGCAACGATCGTCTCCATCAGCGTGAAGCCACCCTGGGCGCGATCCATGTTTCGGGCGCTGCCGACGCATGCACGACCGGGCGCAGGGCCGATCATTGGAACGCCAAATCGTTGACGCTGAGAATTGCATTCATGACCGACAAGATCAGGCCGCCCACGAGACCGCCGATCAAGAGTGTCAAGACCGGCGTCAGCAAACTCATGAGCCGCGCAAGCTGGCGTTGCAAGGCCGTCTCAAACACCGTGGCCACGCGCATCAGCATCGTATCGAGTTGCCCCGTCTGCTCGCCGACGGTGATGAGCCGGAGTGCCAACTCCGAAAACAGGCCGGACTGTAACAGCGGCTTCGACAGCATATCGCCTTCCTTCAGGCTCTCGCCCGCGGCGGTAATAGCCGTCGCAAAAGCCTGGTTCTGAAGGACGCTGCCTGAAATTCGGACCGCCTCCAGCATCGGTACACCGTTGCGCGTCAACGTCGCGAGAGTCCGTGAAAATCGCGACGTTTCACGGGCGGAAATCAGGCGTCCGACGATCGGAAGTTTGAGTAGTGCGCGGTCGACTGCCAGGCGTACCCCCCGATTTCGCAGACCCACGACGATCGCCACCAAAGCCCCGCCGGCGGCAGCCAGAACGGCGATCCAATTGCGGGCCAGCACTTCCTGAGCGCTCACCAGAAACTGCAAGGTCGCGGGTGGCGGCGCGCCAGCATCCTTGAACAAAGGGACGACAGTCGGCAACAGGACCGTCATGATGATCGTCAGCGCCGCGACTGCCGCGAGCAGCAGCACCGCTGGATAGAGTAGCGCTGAGCCGACCTGTGAACGCACATCACTTGAGCGTTCGAGAAATGTCGAAATGTCTTCCAACACATCGCCGAGCGTGCCGCTCGCTTCGCCCGCCTGGATCAGGCGCCAATAGTACTCCGGGAACTCGGACCCGCGCGCGGCCAGCGCGCCTGAGAGCGATTCACCACCGCGCACGGCCTCATGCACGGCAATTGTCACGCGCCGGATTTTCGCGGGTATCAATGGCTGCAGACTGACGATGCGCAGTGACTCGTCTAGCGGCAAGTCCGCTTTGATAAGGGTCGCGAGTTCGCGCGTCAGCAATGCCAGCCCCGACATCGAGATCGCGCCGCTACCAAAGACCTCTCGTTCCCACCAACGCAACTTGGGGGCCGGTCTGTCTTCGACCACTTCAAGCGGGTGATGCCCGCGCTGATGCAGTAATGTCAGAGCCATTTCGCGGGAGCGAGTTTCAATCTCGCCTTGCGTCAGGGCGCCGTGCTGATCGTAGGCTCTGTAGCGGTATCTAGGCATGCATCGAACCGGGTTACTCTGAGGACCTCTTCAGGCGTTGTTTCGCCCTTGAGAGCTTTGCTCAATCCACTCTGCAGCATTGTTGTCATGCCGTCTGCAACGCCGGCAGTTTCAATAACAGATTCCGAACTACTCGCCAGTATCGCATCGCGGATGCGAGGTGTCGTCGTCAACAGTTCATAAATTGTGGTCCGCCCGGAAAATCCGCTCTGCCGGCACGACGGGCATCCGTCGGCCCGATGCAATTGCGCGGCTTTTCCGTTGAGCAGTCCGGCGACATCGGTACCCGTCAATGACAGCATCCGCATCAATCTGTCAGCGTCTGCTACAGGTTGCGCGCAGACCCGGCATAGTTTGCGGACGAGACGCTGCGCCAACACTCCCTTGAGACACGAGGCCAAGAGATATTTCTCCACGCCCATGTCCAATAGGCGTGTCACCGTTGCAGCAGCACTATTGGTGTGCACGGTCGATAGCACCAGATGCCCGGTCAACGATGCCTGGATCGCGATCTGCGCGGTCTCGAGATCGCGGATTTCGCCGACCATGATGATATCTGGATCTTGCCGCAGGATCGATCGCAAGGCACTCGCGAACGTCAAGCCGATCTTCGGTTGCACTTGGATCTGGTTGACGCCCGGCAGCTGATATTCGATCGGGTCTTCGACCGTGAATATCTTGCGCTCGGTGGAATTCAGCGTGCTGAGCGCGGTATACAGTGTCGTCGTTTTGCCACTTCCTGTGGGTCCGGTGACCAATATTATGCCGTTCGGTTGCTTGAGGAGCTGCTCCAGGTCTTCATAGGAGCGGCCGGCAAACCCGAGCTTGGGAAAATCAAGCTCGATGTTGGAGCGATCGAGCAGCCGGAGCACGAGGCTCTCGCCCCACAATGTCGGCATCGTCGAAACGCGCAAGTCGATCTCGCGGCCCCGCACGTTGACCTTGATACGGCCATCCTGCGGCAACCGTCGCTCGGCAATATTCAGCCGGGCCATGATCTTGATGCGCGAACTGATCGCAGCTCTCAACGCCAACGAGTACGTTTCGACCGTTTGCAGCACGCCATCGATACGAAAACGTACGCGAACGCTATCCTCCGCCGGCTCAACATGAATATCCGATGCCTGACTTCCAGCTGCACGCGCAATAAGTTCTTGCACCAAGCGAATGACCGGCGCTTCGCTGGCCATATCCTCGAGCCGCTGGACGTCGTCTTCGCTCGCCGCTTCAGTACTTGCCGCCGGGGCAGCAATGCTTCCTTCCGATTTTTCGACGCTGCCGTTGTACAACCGGCTGATCGCTGCCTCGATGTCACCTTCGGGTGCAATGCAACGCTTGATCGGCCGCCCCAGCAGATAAGATAGCGCGTCGATCGCTTCCAGACTGAAGGGGTCGGCCACGGCGACCGAAATATGATCGCCCTTATCGGCGAGCGGAACCAATCGATTGAGCTTCAAAAACGACATCGAAATCTGGTCGGGAAGCAGAGCTTCCTCGGGGAATTGGCCTTCCGCCACCAACGGAAGCTTGCAAAAGTTAGCCAATGCCCGCGCCATGACGCCATCGGAGAGCAATCCCAGCCGCATCAGCACGAGATCGAAGCGCTCGCCCGACTGCCGTTGCGCGCGCTGAGCCCGGCGCACGGCCAATTCATCGAGAAATTTTTCAGCCAAGAGAAATTCGCTGAAACGGTCAGCGAACTCGACGCTGCGCGGGTCGAGGTCAAAAGCCAGCTCTTGACTAATTTGTTGCATGAACCACCCCGCTTAGATAATATAGATTATTGTATCATAGATTATATAATTATAAGCTCCTCCGCCAGTAGGAATGGTTATCGACGGAACCCTAAATATTTGCGTGTGGTGTGATTTTTGCTACCCGATCTTAGTCGCGTTCGACCGCGATCGGAACCAAGTGGTGTAAAAATGTTGGACAGCATTAAGTCCGTTATCGCAGCATTTTTCAAGTGGTGGGGCCAAGAGTTGCTTGGTCTGGTGCCTGGCTTCCTCATTGGAAAATCGTCAACCGAGCTTCCCCGTCAGATACTCTCGATCGAATCCAAGGGCCTGCGGCTGATCGATCAACGCAACGCGAAAGCTGCTATAGGCGATGGTCAACCGGGGGAGCCTATCTCCGTAACCGAAATTTCGGACCGCCTTTCGAGCGCGCGTTCTGGCAATGGAAAGCCGGAAATCGGCCTGCGCTTAAACTACCAAGCCTGTTTCGTCAGGCGGGTGGAATTGCCGAGTGCGGCCACCAGCGACTTCACGCAACTTATGGCGATCGACCTCGAGCGGGCCACTCCCTTTAAGGCAAAGGATGTCTACACGGCCTATACCGTCGATAAGGCGAGCAATCGGTCGGGCAAAGTTTCTGTACGTCATTTGCTAATTAAGCGTTCAACAGTCGAGAGTTTCATTAATATTCTGCAATCGGCCGGCCGCAAGGTAACCCACCTCGATTGCTGGGCCGAAGACGGTGGCATAGCGCTGCCGATTAATTTTCTCGACGCAAGTCTGTCCACCGGCAGCCAACCTGAGCGAAGCTTGATGCTGCCAAAACTGTTGGGCGCAACCGCCGTAGCACTCGCAGCGATTGCCGCCTACCTCGTCATCGATCGTCATGAGACTGCGCTCGCGGATTTGCAAACCCAGACGGCCCGCCTCAAGGTCCGGGTGCAGACAGCGCGCGACGCGGCAGCCAGATCGCAAACGCTGCTATCGGAAGTTGAAAACTTTCGCCGGCTGCGAACGACCGTGCCTTCCAAAGCTGCAGCTCTTGAAGAGCTGACACGGCTGCTGCCGGATACGGCGTGGGTGACCGACCTGAAAATCGACGGTTCGAGTGTCGATATTGCCGGGTTGGCGACCTCGGCGGTATCGCTCATCCCGATCCTCGAAAGATCGGCGTTCTTTGTTGATGCGACCTCGACCGCCCCTCTGACTTTCGACCAACGTGAGGACAAGGAACGCTTCAGTATTCGCGTTAAAATAAGAAGCGCGGCGGTCGCGGAAGCAACGCGCTCACCGGAGGTGACGAAATGATCTCAGCGTTACCCAAACCGGTTCGTCAGGCGATCGCGGTGCTTTTGCTCATCTTGTCGGCCGCAACGTTGTGGTTCATCACAGTCGCACCGTTGTCGGCCAATTTGAGCGAACTCCAGGACCGAATCGAGCAGGAGCGTCTCATGCTTGGGCGGCTGACGGCGGCCGCGAATGAAGATCCTGGCGATAACGAGGCCAAACAGCGCGCGCTAAGCGGGCGGATGAGCAGCCTTTTCATTCAAGGTGAAAGCGAATCCATCCGGGTCTCCTCTGTCCAATCCCAGTTGATGGAAATCCTCAACAAGAACCGGGTTAAACCGCGCAGCTCACGCAACTTGGCCGCTCGCGAGCGCAATAATTTTCGCGTCGTCGGCGTCCAGCTCCAACTCTCCGCCCCGATTGAGCAGCTACAGGCAGTGCTGCTGGATATTGAACAAAACAAGCCACTGCTGATGATCGAGGGCCTGCACATTACCCCTAATATGCTTTCCGGCATGGCAGGTGACGAGGAACGTGGAATGCTCGAAGCGCGGCTCGATGTGTTCGGCATCGAAGCGAAACAGAAGGGCCAGTAGGCGCCATGACAACGCAGCGGGGAACGGCATCAAACCGGGCTTTGACGATCGCCCTTCTGGCGACGGTCGGCGGCTTGGGATATGCGAACTGGCAGTTGTGGGGGTACAGCCCTGACATCAGCGCCATCACGGCCGCTGCGTCGACGGCCAAAGCACCGGCACCGTTTGCCATCGACGAAGCATCGCTTATGCCGGTACCGCGCTCCGCCGCCGAATTTCCGCAGACCCGCAGCCGCCCGATTTTCTTTGCCAGCCGGCGACCGGTCGATCGCACGCCGCCAAAAGTAGTAGCGGCGGCTCCCGTCGTCAAAGCCGCTCCAATTACACCAACGTTTCCTCTTGAGCAGCTGCAGCTTGTCGGCATCGTTCGCACCGGGCCGATGTCTGCTCGCGCTTTGATCCGGGCTGGTAGCGATGGTCAGGGCAACTGGCTTGGTGTGGGCGAACAAGTCCGCGGCTGGAAACTTCAGGAGATAAGCGACGATATCGCGGTCCTGGAGTCGAATGGGCAGCGCGGCGAAGTAAAACTTTATGCTGTGGTCGCGGCGAAGACCCGTTGAGCGGCGCTGCTTGTAATCACGCCCTGCGCCAAGATTACTTTGGCGCGGTGTGTTTATGATCGTGGCCCTGATGGGCGCTATGATCGTGGAGCGCCGCACGGCCGCTCGCCTGCGCCGTGATGATGTAGGATTGGGCGTCGATATAGGCCAGCACATCGGCAGCGTCGGCTTCCGACAATCCAAGGTTCGGCATGCGCAGGCCGCGATACTTCTTTGCCATGGCAAGGGCGACCGGATCTTTGGCGGCGAATACTTTGTCCGGCCGCGATACGAACGACTTCAGCCAGTCATGCGGCCGGCGCGATGACACCGAAGCCAAGTCAGGGCCGATCTTGTCGCCTTTACCAATCGTGTGGCACGACGAACAGGCCTTGATGAAAAGAGCCTGGCCCGGTTGATTGGTCACCTCCATAAAACCGGCGGCAGCAGCATTCGAAGCCACTGTGGCCGGCTCCGGCGTGATGTTCGGATCCAGTGATCTGACGTTGCGAACGACACGCTCGATATCGCCGAATACCGAATCCTTCGACCAGTTGCCGCCGGCACTGCTGCCAAGAAGAATCTCATGCCGGTGCTCATTCAGCACCTTGCTACGCTCGCCAAGTTTATGACGAATGATGGCGATGTCCTCAGGCGTGCCTGTTAGCAAACGCCAGCCCGGTCCGACGCGGAAGGCTTCGGCAAAATTCTTCAGCTGTTCGGGACGGTCATTCTCCGGATCAATCGAAATCGAATACATGAAAACGTCGCGGCCAACGCTATCTCCGAGCCGCTCCTGTAGCAGACCCATGCGTGCGGTGGTCAACGGACAGATGTCGGTGCAGGTCGTGAAAATAAAACTGATGATGACGTTCTTGCCGGCAATCAGATCGTCGTAAAATTGGAAGGTGTTACCATCCTGATCGATGACAGGAAGATTAGGCAGATAGTCCTTGCCCCACCGCGAGGATGGCGCGGAGTTGGAGAAGCGATCTTGGGCGAGTGCGGGTGCGAGCGCGATCATCGTCACCAAAGCTGAACCGATCAAGATTTCGGCAACTCTTGTTAATCGGCACATAATAATCTCCGCCAAGATAAACGTAGCCGGAGATGCAAATCCCCGGCCATTTTTTATGAAGAAGCGCGCTGTTCTGTATCTAGCTCAGCCTCGACCACCGTGACCGCCGCCGCTGGATCCGGTCTTCAACGGTTTCGCGCTGCCACTGCCACCACTGCCGCCTCCACCACCACTCGTAGAGGAGGTTGAGGTTGGGCTCGCGGTTCCAGCGGTACCGCCACTCGTTCCACCGCTCGTGGGACCTTTAAAGAACTGGCTGTTCGCCGGATTACCCTCGGGCAAAATCTCAGGCACCGTGTACTCGACGCCGTCCAGACTTGGGTTTGGCGTCATCGTCAGCGCACTGCGTACCTTGTCGGGATCATCCACATTGTTCAATGCGGCGTCGCCCAACAATTGGATGCGCATCAACATGGCGAAGTCTTCGTGCACCGTGTTGTGGCAGTGGTTCACGTAGGAGCCACCATATTCACCGAACTGAACTTGGAAGGTGACCTGACCCGACGGGCGCAGACGCCACACGTCTTTCCGGACATTCTTTTCGGTGCTCGGGATCGAGTCATTGCCGCGGTTAAGCGTGACGCCTTCTTCGAAGTGAAGATGGATCGGATGATCCCAGCCGCCACCACCGTTGACGTAGGTCCACTCCTCGACCTCGCCGGGCCGTGGGATCAACTGCGAAATACGATTGGCGTTCATCGAGTGCGCGGCCTGACCATTGACCTTGATGATCCATGGGAAGTCCTGCACCACTTCCGAGCAATCCGGATTGCACGGGCCCGAGCCGCCGGCACGCGAGTCGCCCTTGCCGCGGCCAAACTCCACAACGCGTTTGCGAACCGGGTTTGTTACGATCGGCACCTGATCCGTCAATTGGGTGCGCAGTGGCGGTGCATCCCTGATCGGCAGGACAGAGGCACCGATCTCCGTCGACGGTTTTGAGCCATACCAGTAAGAAGGATTGTCGACGCTCTGCAGTGAACTGACGACCTTGAATTGCAGGATCGCACCGACCATCGGATCAATCGACTTACCCGATAGCGCATCCGCCATCGTCAGTGCTTTGTCCGGTTTGCGTCCGTCTGTCTGCTGCAATAAGTTCACCAGATGCAGCGTCTGGCCGGCACTGAACTGAGAGAAATCAACGACGATGTCGTAACGCTCGGCGATGCCCTGCTGATCGAGCGCGGTCAGGGGAATCGGGTGGAGCACCAAGTTGCCGTCGTTGGCGATGAACTGGAACTGGTGCGGCGTGCCGTCCGGTCTCGCGATCGCAAGCTGAATGAAGCGCGACATGCTCGCGTTCAACGTGCGGAAACGGTACTTGCGCGGCAACACTTCGAGTATCGGAGCATATTGGAAGTTGACCAGCGGCATGTCGCCGATGAAGCCATCCGTGGTAAAGATGTCGAAGAAGTACTGACCATTGGCGTCGCAGGCGCCATCCGACACGACGAGATTGACGTCGAAATCGAGATTGCCGTAGTCGAGCAATGTACCGCTCGGCAGCTTCAAATTGACGTTGTGACCGTCGTCGAGCGCCTCGTTACCGCGATCTGGCCCCGAGTACATATTGACCATCATGAGATTGCCTTTGTAGACATTCTCGGCGGTGAAGAAGAAGCGATGATCGTGGGCCCACAGCGTGCCCTGGATTTCCTTGTAGTCGCCAGCGACGCGGGTCAAGCCACCGCTCCCGTTAGGCCCGGAGGCGCGCCAGTCCTGTGCATCGGTGTTGATCTTATCGCGGCGAGCGAGCGTGGTGCTCCAGCGATAGTCGTAGAACGTACCGGGGAAGTGATGGACGTTGGCTGCGCCGTCACTCTCTGCACCATTGTGGGCGTTGTGAAAGTGGAGCTGGCTCTCGTTACGGCCGAAGCCGTTGTTCTGGTTCCGATCCTGCGGCAACCGGTTGTAGACACGATGGATGACCGGCTCGCCATAGCGCAGCTTGAACAAGGGTGGCGGCACTGTGCCAAACGAGTTCGGCCCACTGCCATAGCTCCAAATGCTATCCGGCGACTGATGATCCATCGACGGATGGAAGTAGGTATCCGCCTGGCATTGTCCCAGTGAGGAAAGATAACCAACCTTGGGGAAAAACTCAGCCCAGCGCTGATGCGAGAACATCTCACCCGGCGGCCGGCCTTCCATAGGACCACGCTTAGTGACCGGATTGGCGAAAAGGTTACCGGCATCGGGTCCGAGCGAATTGCCGGGGCGCCCGTGCTGATTCCGCCAGGTCGTATAGTCCGTGTGGTAGGAGAGGCGCTTGGCGCTCGGCTCATTCATGTTGGATGGAAAATCGGCGAAGGTATCTTTGGTGATCTGGCTTGATGTCGCACCGCCCGGCAGGTGCAACGTTGGCGTCAACGGCACCGGAGCTTGATAGTTCAACCGATGCATGTTCTGCGAGAACTTCGTCGCACCACGTAGAGGGCTCCGCGGCGCGCCTGTCGAACCCGACGCATAAGCGCTCTGCGCGTAAGGGCTCAATCCGTTCTTTAGAGCCAGCATACCGCCGGTTGTGTAAATGCCCCAGCGCAACAAATCGCGCTTACTGATCTGTCCATTGCCCAAGGCCTTGACGATTTCGGCACGATTGTTACGCGCGTTCTGGGCTTCGCGTTGGCGGCTGCGTGATGCGCTAAATGGAAGATACATAATGGCGCACTCCTATAAGTACTCAACAATACGGCGCTTCGAAACTGACGGAGCGCATCAGTATTTTCAGTCTTGTCTTCAGCACGCTCGATGATCAGATCATTTCAATTCGACGGTCGGCAGCGATTGCTGCGCGCAACGATTCCCCGCCGATTGAACAGAATTTACCGCCAATCGAGTTGCCTGCAAACTGCCCAACAACCCATGTATTAGGTGCCGCCTGCCGCCACCAAAAGTCGGACGAGCGTTCAGACCTAGGTCGGAGAACTCGGCCCCCAACTTTCGTTCGGAGTGGGTATGGAAGCAGTGCTCAGGCCAAGCGGGACGGGGATTTCTTCATTATCGGCGCCTTGTCATGGCCGCCCGAGAAACGCCTCGACGATTGTCGGATCGGCCAAGAGCTGCCGCCCGGTTCCCCGCATCGTGATGCGGCCAAGGGACAGCACACACGCTTGGTCAGCGACCCGCAACGCTGCACGAGCATTTTGTTCGACGAGCAGGATACCGAGACCAAACTCGTCGCGAAGCTGGCAAATCAGCCGAAAGATCTCGGCAACCACGAGTGGGGCCAGGCCCATCGAAGGCTCATCCAGCATGAGTAACTTTGGTCCCGACGACAACGCACGGCCGATCGCCAGCATCTGCTGTTCGCCACCGGACAGCGTACCGGCCGCCTGCCAGCGTCGTTCCACTAATCTGGGAAAAAGTTGATAAACGCGCTCGAGTCGCTTGGCGACATCGGCTTTCGGTTGACCATACCCGCCAAGCTCCAAGTTTTCAGCGACCGTCAATTCGGTAAAGACGCGCCGGCCCTCAGGCACGTGCCGCAAGCCTGATGACGCGATCGCCGCTGGCCTGAGGCCTACAATCGAAGTCTGATCATAGTGGATCGTGCCTGCCCGCGCGGACACGAAACCCGAGATGGTATTGAGAAGTGTCGATTTACCGGCACCGTTAGCGCCGACTAGCGCCATTATCTGGCCTCGCGCGATGGCAAGCGAGACGCCATGCAGTACCTCGACTGTGCCATATCCGGCCGTCACGTTTTGCAGATCGAGGAGAGGTGCTTCTTTCACTGGGAGGGTGCCTTTTCGAAAGCGTCCTCGTCAGCACCCAGATAAGCGGTAATGACCTCGGGGTTGTTTGCGATTTCGGCGGCTGTTCCTGCTGCCAAGTGCCGGCCGAAATTCACGACGACGATATGCGAGGCAATCGACATCACCATCGGCATGTCGTGTTCGACGAGCAATACGGCCGGGCCGCCGGTCGCTACGTCGAGCAACAATTGGGCGATATCCATCGTCTCTTGCGGATTGAGACCGGCAGCTGGCTCATCAAGCAGAATGACCCTCGGGTCCTGGGCCAATGCGCGCGCGATTTCAACACGACGCTGAAGGCCGTAGGGAAGGTCGGTTGCAAGCCGGCTCCACCACAATTCGGGAACATGCGCGCGTTTCAGGCAGTCGGCCGCGCGGCCTGCCAGCAGCACATTTTCCCTGGCGATGGTCCACGGTTGCAACACCGTCCGCAGTAAGCCATGCGAGCCGAACCGGTAGGCGCCCGTCATGACATTGGCCAGAACCGAAAGGCCCTGCACCATCTGTGGCGTTTGATAGGTGCGCGCCATGCCTCGCTGCGCGCGCTCGTGCATGGGTAGATTCGTAATATTCTCGCCATCAAGAGTTACGATGCCCGAGTTCGGCTCGAAAACGCCGGTCAATAAATTGATGATTGTCGATTTGCCCGCACCATTCGGGCCGATCAAGGCGGTGACGTTTCCGGCCTCTAAGTCAAATGAGACATCCGTCACCGCCGCAACGCCACCGAAGCGTTTGGTAAGATTGCGCAGTGACAAGACGGATGGGGCGCTCATACGCCGCTATCCTTGGCGGGCCGTCGCGTTAACATCCGCAACACCGTTTCACCGAGGCCGTTCGGCGCAAACATCATGATACCCACCATCGTCAGGCCGTAAATCAAGTGCTTGGCGTGATCGAAGCCGTCGAGCAGATTGGGCAGCAAGATAATCACAAACGCGCCGAAAATCGCTCCCCATACTGTCGAAAGCGAGCCGACGATCACCATCATCAACAGTTCGATGGAGATGCCAACGCCAAAGGCACTGGCATTGAACGACCGCAGATAAAACGCGAGCAGCGCGCCCGACAGTCCGGCGAAGGCTGCGGCCAATGCAAACACGACGGCTTTGGTGCGCGCCGCATCGATGCCCATGCAGGCGGCAACAATCTCAGATGTCTTGAGCGCCATCAGCGCACGTCCGAACTGTCCGGCGACCAGCGCAAGAGCGATCCCCGAGCACGACAATAGGCACGCACCGGCAAGCCAAAACACCAAGCGGTCATGTGACACACCGCCGAGTGAAAGGTTCGGCATGTCGACGATCCCTGGGTCGAGCCCGCCGGTCACGCCGCGCCACTGGGCCGCCAACACGTAGAACGCCGCTCCCAGAGCGAGCGTCGCCAGCGCCAGGTTGTGCCCCGACAATCTCAGAATTGGCCGCGCGATAGCGAAGCCGAGCATCCCTGGCAGAACCGTTGCGCCGATCAGCGCTGCAATCGCTGGCAGTCCGAGTTTCTGCACAGCAAATGCCGCTGCATACGCGCCGATGCCCATGAACGCGCCCTGCCCCAGCGACGCCTGGCCGGTGTAGCCCAACAACAGAGTAAGCCCGATCGCCGCGATCGCATGGATCATCGAAAGAATGACGATACTGCGATAGAACTGACTGACCAACGTCAGCTCGGCTACGACGAGCAGCACCGCCAAAGCCGCAAGAAGCATCACATCACGGCGCAGTGCAGCGTTAGGATCTTCCATCGCGCTATACCCTCGTCACCACCGCGCGCCCAATCAGTCCCGCCGGACGCACGATGAGCACGAGAACAAGGAGGATGAACGCGATGGCATCTTTATACCCCGAGGAAAAATAACCAGCCGCGAGGCTCTCGACGATGCCAATCAGCACGCCGCCGGCGACAGCACCGAGAGGATTGCCCAGACCACCTGCGACCGCTGCGGCAAACCCTTTGAGCCCGAGGAAGATGCCGTTTTCATAGAAGGCCGCCGAGATCGGCGACATCAACGCGCCAGCGAGCCCGCCGATCGCCGCCGCCAACATCATTGCGGTTGCCGCGACCCGGCGAGGTTCGATGCCGCACAAGGCCGCGGCGCGCGGCTCCTGGCTCGCCGCTCGCATGGCGCGGCCATACATGGTTCGCGAAAACAGAAACCACAGCGCGACACTAACAACACCGAACACGAGGACGATCCAAATCCCCTGACTTGGAACGAACACGTTGCCGATCAACAGGAGAGGCAACAGCCCGAACTCTGGAACGAACGTGACTTCCCGGCCAAACACTAAGGCTGCCGCACCACGCATCGCGAGCGCCACGCCAATCGTCAGCATGACCAGCGTTAGATGATCCGTACTCCGTGCTTTGTCCAGCACCAGCGTTTGCATCGCAAGGCCTACCAACGCCGTACCCGACACAGCCACCAGTACCGCAAAGGCCATCGGTATCTTCAACGTGACTGCGGCTCCGGCGATCGCCACGCCACCAAGCATCAAGAACTCGCCATTCGCGAAATTGATCAACTTGGTGGCATTGAACACGATCGTGAAACCGAGAGCCGCCATTCCATAGATACAACCAACGACGACACCGGTGATCAGTATCTGAAGAAATGTTTCCATAGGCGGGCTCGCGATGACTTGCGTTGGCGTCAGTTCACAATGGCGAACTTGCCGCCTTGGACCTGAAGCATGATCATCGACTGCGATGTGTTATCGAGGCCATTGTGATTGGTGGCGCTATATTTGAACATACCGTTAGCACCGGGGAATTCGATCCCGGCGCGGATTGCTTCGGCGATCTTGTCGCGATCGGGCACGCCGCCGGATTTTTGCACAGCTAGGTCAATCAGGAAGAGTGCGTCAGCGGGATGACCGACGAATGTTGTTGCATCGGCCTTGAAGCGTGCCTTGTAGTCTGCCGCCAATTTCGCGACCACCGCACGCATTGGATCGGTAGCGCCAAGACTATCGGGTGCCAACAGCCGCATCGCGGATACATACGTCTTCTCGGCAGCAGCTCCAGACTGCTCGATCAGCTGAGGCGTCGCGACGCCGTGGCTATTGAAGATCGGCTTGGTGAAGCCTACCGCCGCGGCATTTTTCAAGATAATCGTTGGGCCGGGGTTCACGCTCCAAATAAGAAGAGCATCGGCGCCACTCGATCGCACGCGAAGCACTTGCGGCGTCATGTCGGTATCGCGCGGACCGAACTCCTCGGCGGCGGCGACCTTCACTCCGAGTTGCTCGGCGACTTGCTTGATGACGCCAGCGCCGGCCTGGCCGTAGCCATCGGCTGATGTCAAGAGGCCGACCGATGCCATGCCTTTGGACTTCATGAATCCGAGGATGTGTTCGGCGACGATCCGATCGTTCGGCGGGGTCTTGAAAACGTAAGGCGTCGGCGGTGTCACAACAGACTCGGCGGCCGCCATCGATATCAGTGGTACCTTTAGCTCGTTGGCGATCGAGCGAACGGCCAACGATTCTCCCGTCGTCGAAGGGCCGATCACGACGTGCACCTTATCGCTGTCGACAAGGCGGCGAAATTGCTGCGCGGCGATCGTGCTGTTGCCTTCCGTATCGTACAATGACAGCTTGATCTTGTTACCAGCAAACCCACCCTTCGCATTGAATTGCTCGACCAGCATCTCGACCGCGTTCTTTTCGGATACGCCGATGAAGGCCGCCGGCCCCGAAGCCGCCAACAACACACCAATGCGAATTTCCTTGTCCTGTGCGCTCACCGGAACCGCGGCAAATAGGGTGGCCGCCGCCACTGCTGCCTTCAATATCTCACGTCGTGTTGACCGCGACATCGCTTCCTCCAGATGTTGACGGGCCTGAAGCGTTCTGTGCGACGCCGTTGATGGCCGTGCTTCTAGTCGAGCGGATGTTGCCACACAACGCGATCAATGTGTGTCGATTCTTTACCGCAAACCTCCAAGAGACGGGAGATCGCACGGCGGTTGCTGACACTACGCCGGGACCGCCAGGGCCGTTGCACTGAGTTTGCTGAACAGTTGCTGCACCCGTACGAATTCTTGCTCCAATTCAGTAAAAATTTCTTCGCAGCCATCCAGTTGATTTTGCCGCGCCATCACTTCGAGCAATCGGCAGAACTCGGTAATCCGGACGGCGCCGACATTGGCACTGCTGGATTTGAGACTATGCGCTGCGGTTCCAAGCGACGTTGCATGCTTCTCACCAATCGCGGAACGCATCACGGTCAACGCCGATGGCGCGAAGTCGAGGTACACGGTGATCAATCGCGCGAGCAGTGCTGGACGCCGAGCTCTGAGCGTATCGATGAGTTCCTTGTCGAGGCTGGGCGTTTGGTGTGCAGGCATCGAAGCGTTCGCCTTGTGCGGGCGGTTGCTCACCGGTAAATCGGCGGGCTTGACCTCCAGCGCCTTGGGCAACCACCGCTCCAGAACCGCCTCAAAGCCACTCTCGCCGAACGGCTTGCTCAGGAAGCCATCCATATTTGCGGCCAAGCACATTCTTCGATCGGCTTCGTAGGCATTGGCGGTGACGGCGACGATCGGCGTTCTCGAGCGCTTGTCCAACTTCGCAAACGCGCGAATTTGCTCGGTCGCCCCCACGCCATCGAGCTCAGGCATCTGAATATCCATCAGCACAAGATCGAATACGCCGCGCTTGAAGGCCGCCACTGCCTCCAAGCCATTTTTTGCCACTTCGAACGTGCAGCCGTATCCGTTCAGATATTCGCTGGCTACTTCTACATTGACGGGATTGTCTTCGGCGAGCAGCACGTGCCCCTTGAAGCGCTTCGAAGCGAATGCGGCTTGAATAACCACTGGTTCCGCCACCGGTGAAATGCCTGTTTGCAACGCGCGAGAAACCGCATCGAGAAGTTCATTCCAGCTCACCGGCTTGATCATCAACTCCGTGATGCCAAGCTTGCGGACCATGCCAGCATCGCCCTTCCAATTCATCGAGGTCAGCATGACGATGTTGAGATGCTCTAGCGCTGCGATTGCTCGAACTTGCCCGATGAGTTCGATCCCGTTGACATCCGGCATGATGAGATCGGCAATCATCACGCTATACCCTTGGCTACCGGCGGTCGAATTGAGCAGCATTTCCATTGCGGCTTCGGCGCTTGCGGCAGTATCCACGACGACCCCTGCTCGCGACAGGTAACTCGTCATAATTTCGCGATTGGTTGCATGGTCATCCACGACTAGGATGCGATGCCCGATCAATTGCGTGCGATCCGCCCGCACTGGCTTGACGGTCGTCGCCACTTGCAGCGGTATCGTGAACGAAACCGTGGTCCCAATTCCCGGCGCACTCGTCATATTAAGAGAACCGCCCATCATCGCCACGAGATGTTGCGAGATCGAAAGTCCGAGACCAGTACCACCGAAGCGCCGGCTTATCGATGAATCACCTTGTGCAAAGGGCTTCATGATACGGCTCATAACGTCGGTCGAAATGCCGATGCCGGTATCCTTGAATTCGAAATGAATGTTCGCTTGCCCGTCCACCTCAGGCTCTGACGTCAGCCGCAGAGCGACCTCACCTTTTTGCGTAAACTTGATTGCGTTACCGAGTAGATTAACACAAATCTGCCTTATCCGGCCGCCGTCACCGTGGACCAGCTCAGGTACTTCATCGGCAATATACAGGGTCAATTCAACGGCGTTCGCTCGAAATTGGTCCGCGAACAATGATACCGCGCCTTGCACGCAATGTCTGATATCGACGTCATGGATATCGAGTTCGGTATTCCCCGCCTCGATCCTAGAAATATCGAGAATATCATTGATAATCTTCAGAAGCGTATTCGCCGAACCGCTGATCGTCTCGACCAGCCGCTGCTGCCTGGCCGATAGCGCCGATCGCTTCAGCAAGTCCGTCATGCCAATCACGCCATTCATCGGAGTGCGAATTTCATGGCTCATATTGGCCAAAAACTCGGACTTGGCACGGCTTGCCGCTTCTGCGGTTTCGATCGCGAGTCGCAGTTCCGATGAAGATGTCTCGAGGGAGCGCTTGGTCTCCAGCAGCTGCTTGTTATGCCAAAACAACAGCATGATTAGAGCGATCCCGATGAATAACAGGCCACCCATCAATGCGGAAAACAGCCAATGGAGCCGGAACAATGCATCTTGTTCTTCAGCGACCCGATCGGCTCCAACCCGATTGGCCTGCGACGCCAAATGCACGAATTTTCCATTGAGCGGTTGCAAAGCTGCCAGCGCACTCACGCTCGCGCCCTGAACCTTGATGCCAGCAATCAGCGGTTGCACCTTGATAACGGTGGCTTTGGCCACTTCAATCGCCAAAGTCGACTTCGCGTCGTCGCCGACAAACTTCATGAACTCGCCGTCACTGAGGAGTGACATGCGGTTGACGATTATGTCGTATCGAAGTTGCACTTCCTCGGCGCTGGCGTGCCCGCCCTGCATGGCAAATTGGGAAATCGCCGTCTGCAGCCGCAAAAGCTCGATGACCGCCTGACTGGCACTCCATTGCAAATTGTAGCGGGACGCGTCCGTCAACGCGCGTTCACGTTCCGACATCAAAGAACTGAGGTATAGCGCAGTGCCGACAAAGGCCGCCACGGCCGCGATCAGGAACCATCGAGCAAATTTCAAGTGCATTCCTCTCGCGAAACCGGAGCGCGCCACGTGGTGATTCGATGTCCCCCGGGGCTGTGCGAGTTTAGCTGACAGCCATCTTTGCCACCTGCCATGCGGAACGGCCAAAGAACTTTTGGTTTTTCAGTTCGGGATTCGAGTCAAAGGGATAGACGATGAATAATGGCCCTTTGTCACTCACCGGCAAATATTGACCGTCGCGCTTCAACGCCAGAATGACGTTGTATTTGTCGAAATCGTTCATCGGGATTTCGGTCGTATAGTCGTTGAGCGCTGACACCGAAAGCTTTTCACCCTTGGCACCCACCGCCTGCATCAGCTTGGCCATCGGCACACCTTCGAATTTGACTTTCGCCGCATACCACGGCGTCATCGTTTCGAATGAAACCAGTCCGAGTGCCTCCAAGCCCTCCCGATCAAAGGCGATAATGCCAGATTGATTTGCTGCGGTGACTTTTCCACTGATCGTCAGGATGATCTTCCCGGTTGGGGCGATGACCGGCTGTGCCAGAGCGCCCGACGTCGCCAATCCGGCAATGAATGCGCTGCCCGTCATGCAAACATTTCTACGCGTAATCATGGGTGAGATCTCGGCTCTGTTCGCGTTGACCATGGAAGTGCCTGATTGGCGGCGCTTTGTGATGCGCGACGTATGACGTCGGATCATCGGGGTGGGAGCGGACCATGCGTGCGGCTGAATTCCAGAAGCTGCTGGGTGAGTTGGGCAAGC
>JANLPY010000063.1:0-8605 GCA_031367505.1 Hyphomicrobiaceae bacterium
CCAGTTCCACGGCAGCAACTCGGCGAGGCGCGAGCGCGGCCAGCCCTTGGCCATCTTGTCGATGATGCCGGCCAGATAGGCATGCGGATTGAGGCCGGACAACTTGGCCGTTTCAATAATGGTATAGATATGCGCGGCTCGACGACCGCCTTCGTCGCTGCCCAGGAACAGATAATTTTTTCTTGTAACTGCAATCTCGCAGTCATTGTGCCCATGTCGGGCAGGATGTCGTTGTACATTATCGCTGGCATCCGCTCTACGGGCGTAGCGCGCGCCGCATTCAGGGCGAGCAACGCGCAACAGGCGCGTTTGTCCACGTCGAATTGACGCCGGGCATCACGACGATAGTGCCGGCCTGGAAGCTTGATCCGGTCTATTGCGCTGGCATCAAAGTCGGCGCGCCGCAGGTTTCGTTGGCGGCGTTGAGCGCCCTGCACGACCTGCTGGTCGCCTGCGAATCGCGGTTGGTTCCTGTGAACGGCAATCCAGCCGTGCAGGAGGCCTACCATGGGATCACTTGTACCGCTCAGGTCGAGGACGGAGCTCGCGTTGAGGACACGCCGCTCTGCACCGACAACACATCGGCAATTAGACCTCGCCCTCGACACCACCTGTCTACTGGGCATGACGCCGTTGGAATACCGAATTGCGATAAGGTCACTGGCACACCTTCTCCTGGAAGCCCACGGGGTCGCAACGCAGGAGGACGGCGATGACAACGCATGACGCACTTCCTCCAGCCGTGCTGCAACGCAAGGCGATCGTCTATGTCCGCCAATCAACGGCCCAACAAGTCCAGACGAACCTGGAAAGTCAGCGCCGCCAATACGAACTCGTCGACGTAGCCCGGAGACGTGGCTTCAACGATGTCGAAGTCATCGACGACGATCTCGGCCGCTCCGCGAGCGGCACCATGGAAAGGCCAGGCTTCGAGAAGCTCGTGGCCGCGTTATGCGCCGGAAGGGTTGGCGCCGTTTTGTGTCTCGATGCGTCCCGGCTCGCCAGGAATGGCCGCGACTGGCACCATCTGCTCGAACTGTGCGGCTTGGTCGAGGCCCGCGTGATCGATCTCGACGGCGTCTACGATCCGTGCCGCCCAAATGATCGTCTGCTGCTTGGTATGAAGGGCTCGATCAGCGAGTTCGAGTTGGGCATCATTCGATCCCGGATGTACGAAGCGGCCCGGTCGAAGGCCAAGCGTGGCGAACTCAGGATCTCAACCCCGATCGGCTACACCTGGGTGCGGCACATTGGTCTCGGCCTCGATCCAGATCTGCGGCTGCAAGAGGTGATCCGTCTGGTCTTCCAGAAGTTTCGCGAACTGGGCAGCGCCCGGCAGGTCCTGCTGTGGATGGCGTCGCAGCAGACCCATTTCCCCTATCCGACAGATGGCAGGACGTTGACGTCATTTGATTGGCGGCCGATCAGATATCGCAACGTCATCGCGATTCTGAAAAACCCATTCTATGCTGGTGTCTATGCTTACGGGAAAAGCGAGAAGCGCACCGCGATCATCGACGGCCGTGCACGCAAGAGCTATGGCCATCACAAACCGATGGCCACGTGGGAGGTCCTCATCAAGGATCACCACGAAGGCTATATCGACTGGGCAGAGTTTGAGCGCAATCAGGCCCAACTCGCAGGCAACGCCTATGGTCGTGCCGGCGACACTAAGTCTGGCCGTGGAGGGCGCGCACTGTTGGCTGGCCTTATCTGCTGTGCACGGTGCGGCCGTCGTCTCAACGTCGCCTACACCGGGCGTACACCCCGGCCAGTTTATCGGTGTGACAAACCAAACCTGCAATTGGGGCAGCAGCGATGCTTTCGTTTCGGCGGCAGCCGCATCGACGCCAGCATCGCAACGGAACTGCTACGAGCCGTGGCCCCAATGGCGATCGACGCGGCACGGGAGGCCGGGCGCATGGTGAAGAACGAGGAACAGGACCAACGGCGCATTGCCGAGCTGGAATTTCAGCAAGCCACGTACGACGCGTCTTTGGCCGAGCGACGCTACGCGGCGTGTGACCCTGATAACCGATTGATCGCAGCCCAGTTGGAAAAAGCTTGGGAGACTGCGCTGCAACGTGTTGAGCACTTCAGGCTGAGGCTCGAAGGCCTGAATCTCCAAGACGTCGCCTCGGCGGAGCCCGATTTGAATGGGCTGATATGAAATTGTCGCGGTGCCTCGACAAAGCGCTGTTCGCCAACTTGGTCGCTGGCGATTGGATCGACCAACACCAGAACCTGATCATCGTCAGGAAAACCGGGCTCGGCAAAAGTTGGTTGGCCAGTGCTCTCGCCCATAAGGCGTGCCGGGATGATCGCTCGGTGTTCTATCAGCGGCGGCCATCACCGTGCGCGAGAGCCAGCGCGTCGAACAGCACAGTCACAACTCCTTCGGGCGGGGTGAGAAAAATCAGGGCAACAATGAAGCGCGTTTCATCAACGCTTTGTGATCCATCGGTTTGAAACTATAAGCATTTTTGCCCGTATTTTCTCTGAGTTCGAATACAGAACTCGCTCGTTTTCTAATGAGGAAGTTCATGAAACATCGCGTTGTCTTGAGTACGATAGCCGCCGCACTGGTCGGCACAGTCGCAGCAATCAGCCTTCCGCAGGGCGGGTTCGCTGCCAATGAGCCGATGGTCGGTGGTGCGCCAATGTATCCAACGAAAAACATTATCGAGAACGCGGTCAAATCAAAGGACCACACCACACTGGTGGCCGCGGTTAAAGCAGCTGGTCTGGTGGAGACGCTGTCGGGGAAAGGTCCGTTCATGGTGTTCGCACCGACCAACGCGGCATTTGATAGGTTGCCCAAAGGCACGGTCGCGTCTCTATTGAAGCCAGAAAACAAGGCAAAGCTCGTCAAGATTTTGACATCGCATGTGGTCGGCACGGCCGTGATGTCCGATGCTATCAATAAGATGGTCATGGATGACAATGGCGCTCACCCGGTCAAGACACTCAGCGGTGCGATGCTCGTTGCCAAAACCAAGGGCGGAAAGCTCACACTGACTGACGAAAACGGTGGCGTTGCCACAGTGACCATTGCGGATGTAACTCAATCGAACGGCGTGATTCACGTCATAGACCGTGTGCTACTCCCAAAGTGATCGCCACTGGCTGCTCGCGGGCATACTGATCAAAGCGAGCAGCCTCCGTCAGTTTGCTCTGGCGCCAATTAAACGCTGGAACATACACTGCGGGACCACTTAGGCCTGCCGCGGCCTGAAATTCGATTCTTTCCAAAATAACCGGTTGTCTAAAGGCGCCGTCTTTGCCCTTCATTGGTGAAGATACGCGGCAGAAACGGCCCGATTTGAGCCAACGATTTAGGATCGTCGCTTTGAAATCTGCGCAGTCACTTGCCGGAGCATTGAAAAACATCGGAGCGAATTCGTAGGGCCAGCGGTTGAGAAGCGCAAAAAAAACTCACCATTGATATGGAACACGAAAATGTCGCGTCCATTGACGGTGAGCACTTTGTTCCCCCCAGGCGGGATGTCTGTGGTTCTGATGACAACGTGACGAGCCACAGCAAATGGGACGCGTCGACATTAAGGGCGACGCATCCGATCCTGAATGGAGCTCCATACCATCCCGAATAGAACTTCACGATCCAACTCTGCCGCCTACAGAGTTCGTGGCTGTTATTTTTCGACTCTTCTATCGATGTTGTGGTCGCCATGGATAGTGGTGCAAAACGATACGACACCGTCGATCCATTGCTACATCCCAGGACTTGGCTGCGAAAAGCTATGATAGACACGATGCGCAAATCCAAGCTCGTACCGCGGGATGAACCAGATGCCCATCGCCGGACTCCTAGTTATTATGTTGTCATTCTTGACGTCTGCGGCTTTCGCACAGACGCCTGTATCGTCTGTCGAGTTGATCGCCATGGGCAGAGCGATTTACGAGTCGGGTCGGCTTAGTTCCGGTGAATCTCTCCAAGCGTTTCGCGATAACGGACTTGCTGTTTCAGGGAAGGCTGCCGCATGCGTCAATTGCCATCAGCGCAGCGGGTTCGGCATCTATGAAGGCTCAAATCTAGTGCCGCCTATCACCGGGCCGCATTTGTTTGCGAATGTTCGTCCATCGGGTCACGTGCCGCGCCGGGCACAAGCGGTCGAGCACCACCAATTTCAATTCCGTATCCGCGATCCTTACACTCAAAGTACACTCGCGCGCGCATTGCGTGACGGTGTTTCGCCGGCCGGCACGCACTTCCAATATTTGATGCCCCGCTATGCGCTAAACGACACCGATATGGCAGCTCTGATTGGTTATCTTCGTCAACTTTCGTCGCAGCCATCACCTGGTGCGACCATGGAGCGCGCGCACTTCGCGACGGTCATCGCGCCTGGGCAAGACGCAACGCGCCGGTCTGCAGTCGTCGATGTTTTGAGGGCTTGCTTCAATGAGCGGCACCCGGAGCGCCCGGCCGGGCAGGTTTGGCAATTAGATGTCTGGGACCTTGATGGGGCGCCGGACACGTGGCCAGCGCAGCTCAGTGCAAAATACGCCCGCCAACCCGTATTCGCCATGCTCTCCGGACTGGGCAGCGACGAGTGGGGACCTGTCCATCAATTCTGCGAATCCGAAGCGATCCCTTGCCTATTTCCCAATATCGACGTGCCCGCCAGCGTTGAGACCGGTACCAATAGCTTCTACTTCTCAAAGGGGGTGGTCCTCGAAGCTGAGGTCATCGCGCATCATCTGACCGGAAAGGACGCCTCATTTCTCAAGCGTGTAATCCAGTTGCGGCTGGCGGCCGGGGCGGGAGCGGTCGCTGCCAGATCGATGCAGCAGTCGCTTACAGCCGGCTCGTTGATCGTTGAAGACCGCATCATGCAGCAAGCAACAATGGAAGAGTTCCAAACCGCTACGGCCGACGTCACGAACACAGACGCAATTGTCGTGTGGCTCGATCGCGCAGATCTTGGAAAATTGGCGCACGCCTCGCCGCCGGGGGCGGGCATGATTGTACTTTCCGGCTGGTTGGGCGGTTTCGAGTTTGCGCCCCTATCGGACGCCTGGAAACGGGTGGTTCACATGGTCTATCCGATCGACGCGCCACAACGGCGTGCCGAGCGGATGCGATTCAATTTGGCACCGTGGTTGACCGGAAAATCGATTGCGCCTGCGGATGATATATTGCTTGGTAATACGCTGACTGCCTGCAACCTTCTGTCCGAGGCAATGCTCAGAATGCGGGGGTCATTTTACCGTGACTACCTAGTGGAGCAAATTGAGAACTATCCAACCGGCATGGGCAACGCACCGGCGCCTCAGGCCTTTCCACGATTTCTCATGAGCCCGCGACAGCGCTACAGCTCCAAAGGCGCGTACCTTGTCCGATTCAAGCCACCGGAATTCCAGACCCTGGAACTGGTGAAGGACTGGATCGTTCCCCCTTGAACTTTGCGCCAATTCGAAAAATTGAGGCAGCCTTGTTCCTACTCCCGCAAAGGTCCAGATGCAGCTGAGCGAGATGGCTAGGCTACGACTTCATAGCGGCGCATCATTTCATGATCCTCGTGCGAGAGAATATGACAGTGGTAAACGTATTCACCGGCCCGGTCGAAGCTGACCAGAACGCGCGTAATCTGGCCGGGGTAGGCCACTACGGTATCCTTCTTGCCTGCCTCGTGGGCACTAGGCGTGACTGGATTGCCCGCAGGCAGGGGCAAGCCGACAACCTCGGCCCCCGTCGAGGCATCCGAGTTGAGCTTATCCCTGGTCACGAGAGAAAAATCTTCACGGTTCACGATCCGGAAATCAACTAAGTGCATGTGGATCGGATGTGCGTCTGCCGTCGTGTTGTGAAACTCCCAAATTTCTTTGGTTCCGACATGGGGCCGTTCCGTGATCGGATCGCTATAGACCAGCGTACCTGCCTCGATTGTACCCAGCATGGTCTGCAGGCGGCCGAAAGTATCAGTTCCTTCATACATGAGAATCTGGCGCACACCGGCGACGGTAGCAGCCGTCACTGGCGGCAACGATGCCGTCTGCGAGACTCGCAGCGGCGTGGTGGGCGTAATCTTCGCGTCCGGCACGGCCGCATTGCGCGGAACTACGTCAAATGCCATCACGCGGTCCGTTAGCCCAGGTGCTGGCGGGGCATAGTCCACATTATTCGGCACTTGCCCGGTGTACGGCGTCGCAGCATCATTCCACAGGAGCAATCGTGTGCCGACCGGCACCTGCGAAAAATCAACGATCACGTCATACCGTTCGCCCGGACCGATAAGGAGCGTATTTGGCTGCGAAATGCCAAGCGCGGATCCATCGGCAAGCGGCGGCGTTTGCCAGCGAGCCTCGGCTGGACGATCAAGGAAGCCGAGTTCATTGCCGATGACCAGGATTGGCAAGGCTGGGCCAACAGGACGCGACGGCGTCGGACCTGGCTCGGTTTGACGCATGATCTTCAATGCATAAAAACGCGAGTCGGATGCGTTCAGGAGTCGGAACCGGTACTTGCGCCGTTCGACAGCCTGCCGGGGCCATGCTGAGCCATTGGCCAGGATAACGTTCCCAAAGAATTCCGGCAGGTGCGTGGGGACCGGAAGCCCCGGTGTTGTGGGGTCTTCTGACGGATAAAAAATTTGTCCGTTTTGATCGAACATCCGATCCATCAACATAATCGGAATTTCATAGGGATAGCGTGGCAGCACATTGATTGTCTGCAGGTACGTTTCGTTCGTATCGCGAATGAAATAGAAGCCAGCAAGCCCCATGTTCACATTCAATCGCGTAATGCCAAGCGCATGGTCATGATACCACAGATGCGCCGCTTCCTGATTGTTATTATAATGATATAACTTCGCGAATAATCTTCCCTGATAGGTATCCTGCGGCGTCGACCATGCGTCGGGCAGGCCATCCGAGCGCGTCTGAGACCGTGCTCCGTGCAGATGGGCAACAAGCGGGACAGGCGCAAGTCCGCCAAGCGATCCAGGATTGGCCCACTCGAGCGTCGTATCGACTGGCGTCGGATTCGCGAGACCGCCGAGGCCATTGACATAGGTCACGTTGATCGGCGTTCCGCGTTCGACCTCGATCGTGGGCCCCGGAATCGTTGGAGCTGTGAGTGCGTTGAGCTGATAACCCCATGCGCGCGTCGCAAGCGGGTCACCGTTCGGACGATTCAGAGCTAGGGACCCGGCGAACTCCTTTATAGTCAAGGTCACACTGTCTTGCGGACGCGGACGCCTCACACCGGGGTGTGCCGGATCAAGAGGATTGACGAGTGTCTTGGTGAACTTGCGAACCCTGGCGGGATCAAACGGCGCCTGCCGGGCAAGACCGTGGGCAGTCCCAGTTGCTGAAGGGGCTGCCGCACCGAGTGCCATGATTGCGGTTGTCGATTGCAAGAAATTACGGCGGTTGAGCATGACATCTCCAACCTGTGACTGCGCGTAACTTGCAGGCCTGACGCTAAGTCGCAGCAATGATTATCAGCATTACTGCTTCTAAAGTGCGAGCAGTGTGCTCGCCAGGCAATCGACCAAAGTCTCAAACAGGAGTCTTAAGACTTTTGCGCTCGCTCAGACCTTAGTGCGACTTGACTATCCGACCTGTCACGACAAACTCTTTGTATCTTGGACAGCACAAGCTTGAATCAGTCCCCCAATCAAGAATTGGGAGAATTTGCCACAAGCGAAGCACCGGAGATAATAAGGATGCGAAGGATTTTTAAATCCGTAACATTACAAATAAGTATTGCCACGGCGAGTTTCTCGCTGGCGGAGGTTGCCCGATCTCATGAGGGGCACCTTAAACCATCCTCAATTCACCTCAGCCATCAGACCGCAAAGACTACACGCTCGATCAAGAAGTTTTCCATTCCCTCAGCCCAACTTATCCGCGACGATCGCGTGGAAGTAGATTTTGCCGACGAGCTGCGTGATCCGAGGCCAGTCTATTTGAATTTTGTGTACACGAGTTGCACCAGCGTTTGTCCGGTAATGACCAACAATCTTGCGGTGCTACAGGCAATCCTGGGTGACGAACGCGACAGGGTGCGGTTCCTTTCCGTCTCTATCGACCCCGAAGTTGATACCGTTGGGCGTCTGGCAGAATATCGCCGTCAGTTCGATGCTGGTCCCCAGTGGCGATTCTACACGGGCACAACTGAGGCGAGCACGTTGATCCAGAAGGCCTTCGGAGTCTTCAGCCGTGATAAAATGAACCACCCAGTTGCGACCTTCTATCGCCCAGCTAAGGGTCAAAACTGGGTGCGTCTGGATGGTTTTTTAAACCCCGAACAACTCGAGCAGGAGTATAGGTTGGGAGCCGCACAATAATCCGCACATCATTGGAGAAATGCGGACTTTTCCATGGATATTAAGGCGGAAATGTTTGCTCCCGCAATCATTGATCCACCAACGTCAATCTGCTCCATCATTCGGATGGCATGCCCCCATCGCACAGAAAACCATGCACCCGGCAAGGAATTGGCTCTGTTCGCGTTGACCATGGAAGTGCCTGATTGGCGGCGCTTTGTGATGCGCGACGTATGACGTCGGATCATCGGGGTGGGAGCGGACCATGCGTGCGGCTGAATTCCAGAAGCTGCTGGGTGAGTTGGGCAAGC
>JANLPY010000086.1:0-2720 GCA_031367505.1 Hyphomicrobiaceae bacterium
GTTCCAGCCAGGTAAGGAACCTTCACGCCTCGCCCGTGACACAGCAGTGCCCAGAGGACCAGAATGCAGAGGCTTGATGTCTTGCGGACACCGTGAGCCGAGCGGACGCTGATGTAGCGCCTGCCATCCCGGATCGCCGAGAACATATCGACCTGCCATTGCAGCAACGGCAAGATATCGGCCTTGGCGGATTCGCCGGGCATCGGGATGCCCATCACGCCAGTTGCAAACCGCAGCGGATCGCCGGCGCTTTCAAGCCATGCCTGTGCCCAACCGGGAATTTCGATGGCTTTGGTCATAGTCCCGCGCAGTGTCCATGACATCGGAACCGGAGGACTAGGCCGGATCGGATGTCGTCGTGCGGATTGGGAGCCGCGCTTTCGATGCACGTAAAAATGCGGGATTCGATTTTGTTGTCAATCAGGATCGAGCGCCGAGCTTCGCCCAGATCGCCTGGAATGCGTCGGTGGCGCCGTGGGTGACATTCGCTTCGACCGGGCAGAGCTTGGCGACGATCGCGAGGTATTGGGCTGGGTATGCCTGCCGAGTCTCCTGAATGGCCTTGACGCCGTGCTCAGCAAAATCGGCGGCGAGATCGCGGATGAACGATTCCGACAAGATTTGACGCGAGCCTGCTGGTCGGCCCTTTGGGTTGCCGGATTCGCCCTTCTTGAAGGGTTTGCCCGACCCGCGTCGCTTCGGCGTCTTTGGTGTAGATGCAGCCATGATCAGCTCGCCAGAATGAAGCTGAGGATCCAACCGTCGCCGAGCGCCAGATGCTGCGAACCAAACATGGCCGGCGAGTCATCAGTCGCAACCACGGTACCCGGCGCATTGGGATGGGTCGCTTCCCAGCGAACGGTGACGCCCTGATCAACCTCAACCACGGCGATGCGCGTGCCGGTGGGAGCGGGCTGTGTCGATGCCGCCGTCGTGGAGATGTTGACTGTCTCGTTGCCGAGGCGCGGAAGCTTCAGGGCCTGGACGCTGTCCTCGTGATGGCGAGACGAACCGGCGCTGACGGGCAGCGTCACCAGAGTGTCGTGGTAGAAAATCCGGACTTTGGACATTGGGAGTCTCCTTGTTGATCAGCACCAGCCGGCGCGCGAGACGTGGATGCTTGCCGGGTAGAAGCCGAAATTGGGGTGTGGTGTGCGGATTGTGCCGGCCTCGACGCAGCACGCGAGTAGCGCATGCGCCTTTTCAACGCCGAAGACCGAGGCAACGTCGTTGAGCAGGACCATCCCGTCACAGCCGAGCAGGGCGAGGACCGAGTGCCGGTCGGCATCTTCCCGGTTGATGCGCTGGGGCGCGTAGCGATGTCCGTTCGGCATATTGCGGAGGGTGGCGGTCATGGCAGATCCTCGTCGTCGAGGTAGGACCTGCCGTATCTGACCTCATGCTCGTCGCGGCGATGCTGGTAGATGGCGCCGACCGCGAGGAGGCCGGCCCAAAGCCAGGGGCTGCTGAACCCGCACACCACGATCGCGATGCCGATGATGGCGAGGCAGATTTCGACCTTGTCGAGGTGGAAGGTCATGCCGGCACCGCTTTCCGGCTGGCGACGAAATCGGAGGCTGGTTTACGGCGCATCATCTCGCCAAGGTCGAACCCATCATCAATCGACGGGTCGTTGACGCCGATCATCTCGGACGTGGTGCCAACGATATCGCCTTGATAGACGTAGGTGGCGCGCGGGGCCTTGATATCGCCCTTCAGGAATTCGCGACCCTTTGGGGTGATGCACCATTTGCCGCCGCCGTAACCTGCAAGGCCGAGGTAGCCCAGGCCTGGATAATCGCGGCTGCCGGTCTGAGCGGCCATCTCCCTGGCTGTCAACGTCTCCCATTTCAGGAGAGCGCGGAGACCCTTGATCCAGGGCTTGCGAACGACGCGGGGGTAAATCTTGGTGTCACCGCCGCAGCAGGGGCAGGTGATCTTCTTACCGCTGGCGAGCTTGATCTTGAGCTGCTCGCGGGCCTCATGGAGAGGCATGTCCGGATTATTCGAAGGAAGCTCGATATGAGCGGCAATGCGCTCGATGTCAGCTTTGGTGATCTTCTTGCGATCTGATTTGGAGCTGGTCATTTCGGTTCTCGGTCATTTTGGGTTCCTTTGCTGCTACAAAAATGATCTTTGGGGTAACGCGGTCACAATCCGACTTGGGAATTCGGAGGAGGTTCGGTCTTTTCCCGGAAACTGGGCTGCACAGGACCCCAAATCCCATGCAGCCCTCCGAGCACCTGACCGAGGAGTAAGGTGCTAATTTCAAATCTTGCGATTATCGCTTGACCTGAAACTTCGAGTCTCGTATTGAATGTCATGCACGGTAGTCACGCCGCAATGATTCCAACACGACATAACAAATCAGCCGATAGAGGATAACCGCTCGGTTGTCAATATATATTGCCGGTCTATTTCATTTTCTCACGCGAATTGAAAACGTGTTGCTCGAAAAGCTCAAACTCGAATTACGCGGATGCGAAAACGTATCCGAATGTGGCCAGAAATCTGAACCACGACCCAGCCACAATTCTGGTTTCTGCTCATCCGGTGGGGCGCTCCGATACAGGAGAAGCCAGATGGGATTCGTGTACGCATTAAAAAATGAGAGCATGCCGGGCCTGGTTAAGATCGGCTCGACCGTCAGAAATCCAGCCGAGAGATCGCGCGAGGCTGGCTGGGCTAGTTGTCTGCCGACGCCTTTCCAACTTGTCGGG
>JANLPY010000099.1:0-1593 GCA_031367505.1 Hyphomicrobiaceae bacterium
AGCTGATCCGCACCGCCTTCCACGGCAGCGACATTCAGCTCACGGCGGTCGGCGACACCAAGCAACGGATCATGGGTTGGGCCGGCGCGCTCGAAGGCGTGTTCAAGACCTTCGTCGCCGAGTTCAAGGCCCTGCCGCTCAATCTCTACCAGAACTTCCGATCGCAGCCGAGGTTGCGGCGGATGCAAAACGCGATGGTCAAGGTGATGGCCCCGGGCGCTGCTGTTCCTGACGGGGACATCGTCGGCAAAGGCGGTCTGGTACAGGTGGAGCACTTTGCAGACAGCCAAGCCGAAGGAGCTGCGATCACGGCGCTCATCGCCCGGGCGCTTGACGATGATGGGCTGCCGTTGTCGGAGATCGCTGTCCTGGTATCCAAGCAGGTCGAGCTCTACGCCCACCCGCTGATGCTGATGTTGACGGAGCAGGGGATCGCTTTTCGCAACGAGCAGGCGCTGCAGGATCTGTCTGCTGAACCGGCCGTGCGGCTGATCGTTGACTTCCTGACCGTGGTGATGACCGAGCAGGAGCCAGATGCCTACAGCCGTTTGATGGACACGCTGCTGTCGGGAGCCATGGACGACGATGCCGCGTATGAATCTCGTGCCCGTTGGCACCGCTTCATCGACGAGGCGCGGACGCGCGCGGGCACCGTCCCGTCACCGGGACCGGCCGCACCATTGATGTGCGAGCTCGCCGAGAAGTTTCTGCTGCGCGCAGGGCGCGAGCTCATCGCGGGGCTGTCCGCTGACTATGAGCGCGGTCCGCGGCTGGATGAGGTCATCGAACAGACCTTCGCTCGAATCCGTGAGCTGCGAAAGTCGCCAAACGATGCCACCGGTGCGCTCGCACGCTTCTCCGAAGATCGGGCCGTTCGGCTCATGACCATTCACAAGTCCAAAGGGCTGGAGTTCGACACCGTCATCGTGCTGGGGGTCGAGGAAGAGGCATTTTGGGGAGATGTCGAAGCGGAGCGTTCAGGCTTCTTCGTTGCGATCTCGAGAGCAAAGAGGCGACTGGTCCTCACCACGGCAGGTCGACGGGAAAGTCCCGATGGCGCCAACCAGCTCTGGAGAACGCGACGAACACTGCACGCGGAATTTCTCGGGTACGCGCATATGTAGGCGATTAGCGACGGGGTGGACGAATTTGCGACGGCTATCCATTAGTTTTGTGCGTTTTTGTTAACGCAGGTTAGGTCGAGTTTTAATTCGAGAACGCTGCAAACTTGCCGTTCATCAACGGCGGCATTTTAGTTTCCCCAATGTCGGCTTAGTGCGGGTACTGCCGGATTGTTTGCACAATTCCCAACGTCAAGAATCGGGCGTTCCATTTAACTTGTCCGTCGGCTTTTTTCAGATTTGAATTTCGGTTCCGAACGTCCGGTAACGCTGCAGACCTACCGTCCCATTGTGCGCTGCACCAATATGCACTGGTTCGACAGCAATGGCCAAGAACTGTTCTTCTTAGTGCCGAGATGGCCTCCGCGCAACGTCCATCGGTTATGCCGCGAATTGAAAGTCGACCTTCGAGATAAGCGTTTCGATCATGATAAGGACAGACTTGTGGCTGGAAGCGTCGTTTCACGCCGCC
>JANLPY010000105.1:0-3814 GCA_031367505.1 Hyphomicrobiaceae bacterium
CGAGCTTCATTGTCACCTGATATCGCTCTATGCGTCCATCGACGACGTGACCACGCGTTTCCAGAACTTCGAACCAGCCAATCTTGCGGATGGATTGCGCGGCTCGAGTGATGCCTGACTGGATGGCATCTTCGATGCTCGTTCCTGACGTACCCACGATCTCCACGATCTTGTAGACCTGAGTATCCATTTTGCTCTCCTACGCTGGGCCCCGTCGCGTGAGAGTAGCTTTTATCATGCTTCCCGTTCGGCTCCAATGAGATCAGCGGGGATATTGAATTCAGCTCCGTTCTGCGGGCCTCACCTGATCCTGGATTGGCCTGGCGCGTCAATCGTGTTCGACCTCACCCGCCCGCTGCGATTGCCTCAACGCAGACCAGCCCCTCGCCGACAATAACCCCGCGCATGGTGATCATCCGTCCCGCATGCGCTTCGTCGACCCGATCGGGCTCAAGCAACCCGCGCCCGCCGCACTCGCGGCGAAAGATGAACCGCTCGCCTTCGCGGAAGATGATCCCGCGCTCATCGATCTTGCTACCGATCCTGGACATGGGAGCAATGGTATCACGCCCGGATGTTAAGACGCCATTGCAGGCGCGCCCCATCTATCTCGCGATCGCACAAAAGCTGGGGATGGACTTCGCAACGGTCATGCAGCTTCGTGTGCCGGCACGAGGTGATCGACGGACCAACGCGACCTGGATGACGAACGTGCAGACGCGCTGTCACGGCTGTTCGCGCTGCTGACCGCCAGACTCGAGGACGTCTCGACGCTCGCCGCTGAGGGTCAGGGCCGGCGGTCCGGCGCCGAGCTGCGGGACATTGCCCGACGCATCCACGACTTCGCCAACGACCGTGCGACCATCACTGCCGCGGTGACGGCATTGCTCGATACGAGGAGCAGCGCCTGATGCTGCCCGCTCAGCTATCGAGCAGGCGCCCCGGGGGCACGCCGAGTGCGATAGCAAGCCGGTCAACCACCGCGATCCGCGCTGTGGATCAGCATCCAACCGGGACCCCCGGAATGCTCCTTAACCTTCAAAGCCGAATCCGGGCGCGCGACATAGTTTCGTGTTGTGGTTGAGGGAGATCACTGTCGCGTATTTCTGGATGTGCGGAGCTAGAGCAAATGGAGCTGTCCCTGACGGCCGGGTTGGGCCGCTGGCCCCGAAGTGCGCGACAAAAGGCACTTTGATCGCCCGATGAGCGTATAGACGACATGCCGCTGAGCCCCGCGGTTTTGGTGATCGAAGCAATAGCCCTGATAGTGGCGACGCAGCAGCCCGGCTCCCACCAACTCCGATACGGCACGGCTCAGGTTGGTCTTGGCTGAGGTGCGAACCCGTTCGAGGACTTCAGCATCAATCATCGTACGAATTGCCATTTCGTCGGCGGGGAGGCGGCCGTCACGCTCGAGTTCAGAGCGGACCCGCGCAGCGAGCGCCAGTCGCTTGGGATCGCGGCCGCCCATCGGGGTCAGTGCGTCGCTCAGCCAGTCACGCAATGAGATCGATGCACCCTGGCGTTTGATGAACGGTCCCGCGCTACCATCGGGGCGCGCCACTTCGGCAATCAGGTTGAGCACCATAAACGCATAGCGCGGTCTCGAGCTTGCGTTGGCGAGGGCATCGAGCAGCGACGACATATCGCTGGCTTGGCGCGGTGCCTGATGCATAGGTGCGTGAAACATAACGGGATTCAAATGAGCACAAATCACGAATCGTGTGAATCCCTAATCGCTCCTCACCATCTTTTGTCGGCAACGACACTTTACCCGCGGGTGAAGTGTCACGGCTGACTCTTTGATCCCAAAATTGTTGTCGGTGATCCGGGTTTCGTGAACCGGTGCGAGGTTTTGTGAGCCAGTTCCATCATTGCGAACCGGACGCGGGACGCGGGGGATGTCCGTTCACCGAGGGCTGCGACGGGGAGTGGCGTTCAGGACGAGCTTGTAGGCGGCATGCGTCGTGATCAACAGGCCGAACCGAGCCATGGTCTCACTGCTGGCATGTTCGCGGGCCCGTGCCGTTGGCCCGGCAATCGTTCGTGCGGTCGACCCAATTTACGCGCCGAGCCGCGCGCGCCAAGCTCGTGCGCCCACCGCCGGGCCGCGGTAAACACTGGCCGCAGATGCTGCCAGCCAGCACACAGGTCGGCACGATACTTGACTGTAGATCTGTGCCGAAGCGGAACCCCAGCCGGTAAGACGCTACCTCTTTGAAGGGCCGCAGGAATTTGCTGATTGGTCGGGATCACGATAGGCGCGATCCCGACCTCGGCATCGCAGCCAAATGACGCCGAACCCCGGAAAATCTTTCAGTTTGGACTCATTCGAGTAAATGCCGAACTGTGACAATTGCGGTTCGACCATGCTGTGCGAGCGAAAGCAGATCGGCCTTGTCGCCCGTGACCAGAAAGTCGGCCGCACCCGCTTGGGCGAGCGCCAGGAGATAGTTGTCCCAAGGGTCTGAAGAGCGATCCACCTCGGGTAAATTGCCAACGAGTGCCGCGAGTGAGCGCAATTCGTTCACCAGGCGTCCGGCGATCGCCGGAGAAAGCCGTTCACGAATTCGGGGATAGCGGGTTACGCGCCGCAATTCCTCCAACTGCTCTTCGCAGCTCAGAAGCGTGAAGCGACCCTGTCGCCAATGAAGCAGAAGCTTGGCTGGGAGCGAACGCTCGGCCAGCAGCGCGCTGATGAGCACGTTGGTGTCGAGGACGACGCGCATTGGGTAATTTGACCGCTGCGATCAGGCGCGGCGGGTGGCCGAAAGAACCTCGCCGAGCAGAGTGTCCAATTCGCCGGCATCGATGCCATCGAAGGCGGCGCGCGCTTCCACGAGCGTCAAATCCAACAGGCGCCATTTCACGGATTCCTCGATGAAACGGGAAAGATCACCTTTCTTCATCCCTCGCTGTGCGAGATATGTGCGCAGGTCGATGTCGGTCCGGCTATCGACGTTGACTGACCAGCGGGTGACTTCCTCGCCCATGCGCGCGCTCCTTTGTGCGGATACGCGTATATCCACTTAAGCGGCTATCAACAAGGGCGCGCCGGCCAGCGTGGCCTTGAACCAGCATCAAATGCTGACTCAAGTCAGACCATTCCAGATTTGCGGCATAGGTGCTTGACGATGTCCAGCCTGCATACCTTTTACATTTCCCTGCGGGCATTTGTGGAGCAGCCCGATGACAATCCAAGTGAGGATCACTCCCAATGGACGGATTCAAGCTGCTTGTAGTCGGGCGAGGTCGTAAATTCGCCACGCTCCGTCGACTTTGGCCAGCTGCCCTGTGCGCTTCAGTCTTGTCATCTCGCGTTGGATGCTCTGGCGAGTGACATCGAAATACTCGGCAATGTCGGTTTGGGTAATTGGCAGAATCACCCTTATGCTGGCATCGGGTAGGCGTTCTCCGCAGCTTGCAGCCAACCCCGAAAACATCATGGCGATGCGCTTCCCGAGACGGTCCGCGGCTCGCGCCTCGCGGGCAGCGAGCTGACGGCTAACCGTATTGGCGAACTTGCGGCAGAGCGCGTCGGCGATTGACCGGTGTTGTTGATACAGGCGCCAGAACGCCGCGGCGGGCAAACATCGGACACTTGCGGCTGTCATGCCGAAGGTGCTGTGATTTAGCGGCCGCTGTGCGACGAGCGCGGTTTCTGCAAAACAGGCCCCTGGGCCATAGATCGTGATCAGAACCTGCCGCCCATCTTCCTGCAGGCCGGTGAGCCTCAGATAGCCGCTCTCAACCTGATACATCGCTGTGGCGGGCTCGCCTGCTCTTGCGACAGCTTGCCCGGCGCCCACAGTGA
>JANLPY010000195.1:0-3625 GCA_031367505.1 Hyphomicrobiaceae bacterium
AGGCGTCACGGCGCTGCAGATGGACATCAAGATCACCGGCATCACCGAAGAGATTATGCGCGTGGCCCTGGGCCAGGCTCAAGTTGGCCGCCTGCATATTCTGGGCGAGATGAACAAGGCGCTCACCGGCGCCCGTGAAGAACTGGGCGAATACGCGCCCCGTATCGAAATCATCAAGATCCCGGTCGATAAGATCCGTGAAGTGATCGGATCGGGCGGTTCTGTCATCCGCGCGCTGGTCGAAGAGACGGGCGCAAAAATCGACATCGATGACGACGGCACCGTGAAAGTCGCCGCCGCCCGCCACCAGTCGATCGAGATGGCGATCGCCCGTATCAAGGGCATCACCCAGGAGCCCGAGGTCGGCACCATCTACAAGGGCAAGGTCGTGAAGGTGGTCGAGTTCGGCGCCTTCGTGAACTTCTTCGGCGCCAAGGACGGTCTGGTGCATATCAGCCAGCTGACGCGCGGCCGTCCGCAGACGGTCGATGAGGTGGTCAAGGAAGGCCAGGAAGTTTACGTTAAGCTGATGGGCTTCGACGACCGCGGCAAGGTGCGGCTGAGCATGCGCGTGGTCGATCAGACCACGGGCGCGCAGCTGGCCGAAGAGCCGGGCGATGCCGACGAAGGTCCGCGCTCAGGTGGCGGCGGTGGCCGTGGCCGCGAGGGCGGCGGTGGCGGACGGGGTCCAAGGCGGTAGGGCGGCGGGCTGCAGCCTGCGGAATACAACATAGAGATTGACGTGGCCGCCCAGTGCGGCCACTTTTTTGTCTGAAACAGATTCGGAGTCGGCAACCCCACCGCCCAATCTCCCGTGGGCAGAGGGGTCGCTGGAGCCACTTGAGCTTACCTGGTGTCAGAATGCCCAATGCAAGGCCCTTGTCGGTCCCTTGCGTCAGTCGCCGGCTGGCTCGGTCGCTGTCGACGACTGTACCAGCAGATCGGCCTTGGTGTGCTCGACGAACTTGCCTAGTGCCGGCTCACCGAGCTTCAAGTCGGGCATCAGCTTCCAGTGCAGGTGGACTTTGAAACTCGGGTGCTGGAGGAAGAAGCGTTCGTCTTCCAGGCCGAGCGTGGTCTCGGCCAGACCGGCCTCGCGCAACTGCATGATGAACTGCTGCCCCGCTTTGAGAATCGCGTCTTCAGTGATCCTTCGGAGTTCAGACTGTTCCACCAGTCTCTCGTCGCGAATGGTTCTGCGTACGGTGTTGGTGGTCAGCTGCTGAAACCCACCCCTGAGGTCGAGCACCTTTAGCAGTAATGCATCGAGCGTGATCCGCCGTGCACCGCCATTGAGCGTGTATTTTTGCCCGCTCTCGACCATCGTCTTTATGCGGTCGCCGTAGATTTCTTCGGCGACATTGCGGAACACGCGCTGGAGCTCCAGGCGGCTCACCGCTCTCGCCGTTTCGGTCTCGAACGACTCCCAGATGTTCTTGGCGTGACACAGACGCAGGCAGAATTTCTGCAGCAGCGCCGGGTTGCGATGCGACTGGCTCACCAGTTCGTCGATGACGCTAGGATGGAACCGTACCCGCAGCCTGGCAAACCCCGCATCCGCAATGGGCCGCAGCTGTCGTTCCGTCCAGCCCGGCATCTCGATCGCGACGGACCTCATGCCGACCTCGTTGCCTAGCCAGCGAGCAGCGCAATCGGGGATCGAGATCAGCAGCAAGCTGATGTTGTCGTCCCGATACTGTCTGAATTCCTCGATCACATCGTGCTGAAGCCGTTCTGGGTCGTCCGGATAGAGCGACTCGTTGCGCACCCAATGGAAGTCGTCGATCATCACCGGGCGCTGCATGTCTTTGATGTATCTGGTGACGGCGCTTCGATTGTCCCTGGGAATGTCTGGCTCGTTGGCGGCGATGGTATCGTAAATGTCGTCGACCGACTTAATCGCCTTGCCGTGTAGCTGGAACGGGCGCATCTCGTCGAGCGCATGCAGCGCAAACTGCGTCTTGCCCGACTGGGTATCCCCGTGCAACCGCACGATCATGCCTTGGGCCCGGATGTTGGCGCGCAAGTCGCGGTACCCCGCGATGGTCTCGCGCCTGACCAGAGTGTGTCTCAGTTCGCCGCTGGTCTTGAAAACATCCTGGCACTCGTAACGGACTGGCGCAGGCTCGCCGGACGGGTCAATGCCCTGCCTTGCGAGTTCCCGGCAGATGAGATCGTACTCGTTGAAGCGATAGGTTTGCAGCGCATTGAAGGGCGGCCTCAGCTGCGCCCAGTCAAATGGCGGGATGGTGAGCGGGATCACCACTTGTTCGTTCTGTTGCGCCCACAGCACCTCCGTTGTGACATGGCCGCGATCTTCGGGCTCGTCGCTGAAGCATTTCCGCGTCCACAGAACGATCGTGGCCTTGGCGGCGGCTTGATGGCGATTGACCTCCTTGATCCAATTCTCGCCGCCGGACATCTCCTGGTCCCACCAGACCGTGTAGCCGCCGCGCCTTCGCAGCTGATCGACGAAGTCCTGGGCCATCTGCTTACTGGCACGATTGTAGCTGAGGAACACATCCGCCATGGCGTCACCCCGTGATATGCAACTTTCCTAACGCAGAGCATCTTTGATACTCGATAAGCCCACGGTAGGCTAGCGGGCCACACGGCAACTTGCCAACTGGAGGAACCATGGTCGAACTCTACGGACGCCTCCATTCGCGCCGAGACATCGCCGCCCACTCTGGCATGCTGTCCCAATTCGCGGGCGTGCGGCTGATAACGCTTTCCGACGGCTTAGAAAACGGCATCCGCCTGCTGGAATTCCGTACCGGGACGGGTTTTCGCTTCACCGTCCTCATCGACCGCGCCATGGACATCGGCGATTGCGAGCACTCAGGGCGTGCCATAGGCTGGCACTCCCCCGCCGGGTTTCGCGCGCCCGGTATCACCAACACAGACGCCGAAAACGGCCTCGGATGGCTGCGCTCCTTCTCAGGCCTGCTCGCCACCTGCGGGCTCGACCACATTTTTGGCCCGCTGGAAGAAAGCGCCGATCACTTCAACTACCCATTCCGCAAAACCGTCACCTACCCCATTCACGGCCGCGTCAGCGCCATTCCCGCGCGCCTCACCGGCTACGGCGAGCGCTGGGAGGGCGACGAGTGCGTGCTGTGGTGCGAGGGCGTCGTGATGCAAGCGACCGTGTTCGGCGAGAACCTGCATCTGATCCGACGCATCGAGGCGCGGGTCGGGGAAAGCGTCTTTACGATCCATGATCGCGTGGTTAACAGAGGCTTCTACCGTACACCGCATATGCTGCTCTATCATTTCAACGTCGGCTATCCGGTGCTGGCGGAGGGATCGCGCTACATCGCCCCGATCGGCGATGTGCTGTGGGCGGGGCATCACGCCGACTACCGCAAGCAGGGCATCGGCTACAAGACCCAAGCCGCCCCGCAACACCCCTTCCGCGAGCAGGTTTGGGAGCACGACATGGTGGCCGACAAGGACGGGATCGTGCCGGTCGCGCTGGTCAATGACGCACTTGGGTTTGGCGTGATGTTGGAGAGTCGCAAGGCCGAGATGCCCTGCTATCTGCAATGGCAGAACCTGCAGTCCGGCCTCTACACGTTGGGCCTGGAGCCGTGCACGCACCACGTGTACGGAAAGACGTTCG
>JANLPY010000235.1:0-3974 GCA_031367505.1 Hyphomicrobiaceae bacterium
CCCCCAGCCAGGTGGGAAAATAGCCAGGGCCCATTTGCAACGCGCTACCCATCTCATAATCCCGCGACAAATGAATCGCCAGCGCCCCCAACGCAATAAAGAGGATCCCGCACCAAAAGTCCTGGGGATTCTTGATTTTCAATCGCACTGTGTTTCCTCCCTGGTTCTGAATCCGGACGCGAATGGACGAGCCGTTAAGCTTACCTCGAATCTACAATGCACGGGCCATCCCCATTTTTTCGGCGCATCCGCAATCCCAGCAAACCGTGTGGCTGAGGCCATGATATTCTTGGCGGAGATTGGAGATAGATTCGCGCAGACCGTCGTAAAAAGCAAACCTTGGTAAATCCCGGGCATCCCCGGGGATTTATTGCTATGAGTTAATTTGATGTTGGTATCAGGCGACGTACCCTGTAATAATTTGGCAGAGCAGACTTTCCGAGCTGCATAAAAGAGGCCGCGATGAGTCACACAGGATCACCCGCATCCGTGTCTAATACGATACTGCGCAAACTTGGCCGCTTGGGCCGCTTCATCCTATTCCTGTGCACTTCAGGCTGGCTGTTCCCGCACGCATGCACGGAAGGCATGGATCTCACCAAGATCCAGAACGATCATATGGCCAAGAAGAAGTAATGCACTCTTAGAACTTCAGGCCAAGCTCCTTCACCTGCCGCTCGAGTTCAACATATTCGCGGGCGAGATTTGCCTTGAGTTGTTCAGGAGTCATGCGCTCGGCGGGTTCACTGCCATCAGCCGCAAGCTTCTGCACCATCTGCGGGGTATGCATACCCTCGCTCACCACACGATTAATCGCCAGGATGATCGGGCGCGGCGTTCCGGCCCGCACCCAAAGATTGTAGCGATTGGTAATCTTGAAGCCGGGAAAGCCCTGTTCGCCGATCGTCGGCAGCTCGGGCAGAGATGACGCGCGCGTCAGGCCCAGTGCAGCCACGCCGCGCACCTTGCCGCTGCGTATTGCGGCGGTCGCGGACATCACACTGGTGACACCGATATTGACTTCTCCCCCCATGAGTGCAAGGAGGGAAGGCGCGCTCCCTTTGTATGAGATGTGCTTCAACTGCATGCCGGATATCTTCCCCAGCCGTTCCATGCCCAAATGGACCGTGCCGCCGATCCCGGAGCTTCCGGCGTACGTCAACGGTTTGGCTGCCGAAAGCGCGATAAGCTCCTTGACCGTCTTGGCGGGCACGCTCAAATTGGCGAGCATGATGTAGGGCTGGGCAGTAGAGCTGACGACAGGATCGAAGGTCTTGAGGATGTCGAAGGGCACCCGTTTGGTCGCGCTTTGAAACAGCAGCCCATCCCCTGACTGCAGTATCGTATAGCCGTCAGGCGCCGATTTGGCCGTCAGCTCCGAAGCGATCACACCGCCTCCGCCCGGCCGCGGGTCGACCACGGCATTCTGGCCCCAACGCTCCGTCAATATTTGAGCCGTCGCGCGCGCAACCATATCGGCGCCCGCGCCCGGCGCCACGCCTATGATGATTCGAATCGGTCGAACCGGGTAGCCGGGTGGTTTGTCCTGCGCCAGCAACGGTGTGCTGTACATAAACGCGGCTGGCGTTAGCCAACAAGCCAATTTCCTGATCATGGTTTTCATGGATACCCCGCCTCAGATGAAAATTCTATCCTGCCAGCCCCGTATATGGGCGTGGTGTGACTGCTGCGTTGCCCTTCGAACAAACCGAGTCGATGCGAGTGAATCATGTTCAAGCATTCGGCGGCGTTATTAACTACGCATAACACTGACAGTCTACTCGCACCCGGCAGCCGGGCAAAAAAGAGTTGCGCTGGCTGGCCGCACTACGCTACAGTGAAATTGGGCACAGTTGAAGTGTGAGACTAACAGCACAGGCGGACGATAATGCCAATCAATTCAGATGAAGGGATTCGCGACGTACTCAGTAGCACCAAGACGATCGCCCTGGTCGGGGCGAGTCCGAACCCAGAACGGGCCAGCCACGCGGTCATGCACTACATGCTGGACCGCGGCTATCGCGTGATCCCGGTCAACCCGAACGAGAAGGAGATTCTCGGGCAGAAGGTCGTGGCTTCGCTGAAGGATATCCACGAGCCAGTCGATATGGTGGATGTATTTCGCACCTCGGAGGCTGCGGGGCCGCTGTGCGACGAGGCGATCGCGATCGGCGCCAAGTCGGTGTGGCTGCAGTTGGGCGTGATCAATGAAGAGGGCGCCAAGCGAGCCGAGGCGGCCGGGTTGAAGGTCATCATGGATCGCTGCCCCGCGATCGATATGCCGCGCTTGGGTATGGGACCCCCAAACCCGCACAAACCCAAGCGCGTCAGCAAGTAAAAAGGTCCCTGCTCGAATACGCTGTTCCGCCCGGCACACGGTCGTTTGCTGATGAACACGCAACCCTCCTCCCCCTGAAGAGGCAGCGCTCAAGCATTGCTTAGGGCTGGTGGGTGATACCGGCCCCTTTGATAATCTTGGCATAGCGGGCGACCTCGTCCTTGATGATCGCGTTCGTCTGCTCCGGTGTCGAGGTGAAGGGTTCCGCACCTTGTCTGGCCATGAACTCCTGGGTGCTCGGCATGGCCAGAATAGCGGCAACCTCTCTGGCGATTCTGCTGATCGCCGGATACGGTGACTTGGCAGGCGCAATAATTCCTGTAATGCCGGTCAAGCCGCCGTTGGGTAAACCTGCTTCGGTGAACGTAGGCACCTGGGCCAGGGCTGGCAGGCGTGTCTCCCCGCTGACCGCGATCGGTTTCAGTCTGCCGGCATTAATAAACGGAATCACAGTAATCGGTACCTGGAAGGACATCTCCACCCTGCCACCGAGCAGGTCGGTTGTAACCGGGCCCGATCCCTTGTAGGGAATATGGATGACTTTCGCACCTGTCACCTGATTGAAAAGTTCGCCTGACAAGTGCGTATTGGTACCTACACCGGAGGAGCCGAAGTTGAACTGCCCCGGCTTGCTCTTGACCAATGCGATGAGGTCCTGCAGATTATTGGCCGGTACCGAGGGATGAAGCACGAGTACGATCCGCGACTTCCCGATAGTTGTCACCCCGACAAAGTCCCTGAACGTGTCGTACGGGAGATTGGGAATCAGACTGGGCGTGCTGAAAAATGCGGCACTCGCCCATCCTATGGTGTAGCCATCAGGATTAGCCCGGGAGAGGAATTCGGTACCGATGACCGTGTTGCCGCCGGGCCGGTTATCGACGATAACCTGCTGGCCCCACCTTTCAGTCAGTCTCGCGGCGATCATGCGCCCCATCGGATCGGTGCTTCCGCCCGGCGGGTAGGGAATGATGTAGCGGACTGGTTTCGAGGGATAAGGCTGCTGGGCAATTCCAGGGCCGGCTGCAGCGAGCAGCAAGCCGAGCGACACGATACGCGCGATCAGGGTGTAGAAATTCATTCTGGCACCTCCTCGGGCCAATATTATTTATGCGCCGTGGACGCAGCCTGTGACCTCCGGCCATAGCGAAGACTACAGAGTCATAGTGAGCTTGCCAAGCACCGTTCCAATCGGCGGACTGACGCGAGCCGTTGCGCATGGTTGGCTTTGTTGGGATCGAAAGCCGCGTACCACGCTAATGGCAGCCTACAAGGCATCAGCAAAGCGGCGACCGGCGCGGCTAACGCGCAGGTGCTGTCTGCCTCTTGTTTAGCGAGTTCTCACGCTCCTTCGGCGATCTCAGCTTGACGGCAACAATCGGTTTCGGAATACTCCCAGGTTAGTTAGCGAGGAAGGTACCATGACCACCATGGCGAAAATTTGCACCACACTGGCGCGGCGAATCACCGCAGGCATATTGCTGGGTCTAGCCGCATCGGCCGGTGCCCAGCAGGTTTATCCAACGAAGCCGATCCGCATCATCAGCCCCTACCCTCCAGGAGGCACCACCGACATACTGGCGCGACTTGTCGGCCCCAAACTGACCGAGAGCTGGGGCCAGCAAGTCATCGTCGA
>JANLPY010000296.1:0-4920 GCA_031367505.1 Hyphomicrobiaceae bacterium
CAGGCCGGGTGCCTGGGCATGAAATTGACAATAGTGGGACATAAGTCATCCGTCAAGAGGAATGGGGAGTAGCCCACTAGATATTTGCGCTTGATCGTGTCAGTGTGTCCCAAATAACAGTGGGGAGGTCGCATGCGCTGGACTCTTGCAGCAATTGGAGTGTCGACGCTCATGGGTGGTTGCGCGGCACAGGGTCTCTGGGTTAAGCCGGACTTCGAACAGGGTCGCTTTGCACAAGATCGGTACGCGTGCATGCAGCAAGGCCAGGTGCCTGTTTCGAACACTGCAATTAATGCCTATGGCGGCTACGCACAAAGTACGATCGCGGTGAGCCCAGACATGTTCGCGGCCTGCATGAATGCCAAGGGATATCGATGGCGCGTCAACAAAAACTAGCGACCGTGGGTCGTTCCCCCACTTTCGTCTTGACAGGTGACGCATTAGTCATCATGGTGGCGACATGAAAACTCTGGCTGAAACTGTTCTCGAAGATGTCGAGGCGTTCATGCTCACGCATGGCATCGCGCCGACCACGTTCGGCAAGATGGTCATGAATGACGGTCATCTTGTATTCGAACTCCGCCGCAAGTGCAATGTGACAATCGGCAAGCTCGACCGTGTGCGTCAGTTCATGCACGACTACCGACCGACCCAACGCAAAATCAGCAAACGCTGTCAGCGCTGTCGGTGCCGTCAGCGCTCAACTGTTTCAGCGTGAGAGACCAATGACATACAACGACAAAGCAAGCGCGCAAATGGCGAGCACCGTGCATGATCTGCGCCGGTGCGCCCTCGATTGCGCCATTCGATTCCGACCGAACGACCCGGTTGATCGCGTCATCGGCATCGCCGAGACGTTTCTGGAATTCCTGAAGCCGCCGATGCCGATCCAGCTCTGGGATCACATAGGAGAGCCAACTGAGTGTGAGTGGCCTCCGCAGACGGCCGACAAGGGGTCGCCATGACCTGTTGATGGTGATGGTTGTGTAACGGGGTGCCTCAGGGGGGACTCCTGAATATCAGTTCTAAACGCGTGCGGGAGGCCACTCCCGCTGTGGGGGTTTGCATGCCTGAGTTTGAAGAAATTACGCTGCACGGACAAGTCATCGGGATCATCTGGCGCGATACCATTGCAGGCGGGCTGTGGTTCGCCAGCATCGCCGCTCCCCGGGCTATCGTCTCTGCCCGCCTGCCCTCGCGAGGGGTGGCACGCGACGTCATCCACAATGATTGGCGAAAATCGCTCCACTGACGGCTGCGGTCAGCGGCTCGGCTATAAGGCATGCGCTCCACGCTGTTGCGCCTGTCGATCCACCCTTGCCGGGCCGCTGTCTTCAGCCGTTAGGAGGCACGATGTTTATGTGGGACGATCGAACGACCGAGCAATTGCAGGCACTCTGGCTGCAGGGGCACTCAGGCGCTGAGATTGCCGCCGCGATCGGGAGCACCCGAAGCGCCGTGCTCGGCAAGGCCAGACGACTTGACTTAACCATGCGCAAGGATTGGCCGAAAGAGCGTGAGGCTCAGCTGCGCGTGCTCTGGGCGGACCCCAGCCTCAGCATGGCCGACATCGGCAAGACGCTTGGCATCGGCAGAAGCGCGGTGGCTGGGAAAATCTCGCGGCTCATGCTGCCGCACCGAACGCACGCGTCATTCCGGCGGACCAACATCTCGGAAGGCAAAGGCATGCCGCTCCGGATACGTCCGAAGACGGTCTCTGCCACGGTCGCCAAGCCACCCGCCCGCGTCGTCGTCGCGCCCGGCAAACCGGTGCCCCTCATGGACCTTGAACACCATCACTGCCGCTGGCTGCAGGACGACGGCCTTTTCTGCGGCAACCAGAAAGAGCGCGGCTCGTACTGCTCTGGCCATGCCGCAATCACGTACGTCGCGGACGCACCGAAAGTTCGACGGATGTTCGTCGGACGTCCGTCTGTCAATGCGTTTTGAAACGAGAAAACCCCGCAGCGGGTGCGATCCGGCTGCGGGGTTGTTCGAGGGGAGTGTGGGGCACCACACCTCGATCTAGTTCCACCCAAGTGCCTGCCTCAAGTGGAGTTGCGTAGTGGATTATATATCACACCCTAACGAAAAATCAAGCGCGTTGGCCATGGAATTTCTGGCCGCCATCACCAAGGCCGCCGAGCGGCTGGGAGGCGGGCAATGACAGATACGGAAATACTCCGTGCATTGCTGATCTCGATAAAAGGTCGGATCGACTGCGAGCTTGCGAAGGCCGAACCAGACCCGGAAGCGCTAACGCAAATCTTCCAGGCCATGGTGCCGACGTGTCTTCCCATGCACTTGTGGGACGTCGCCAACAACCCCCACGATTACGCCGAGGAACGCGGTCCCGACTGGCTTGCCTATGTTCCAGCCGAGGGCTCAGCATGAGCAACGCTTACAAGCCGTCATTCACGGCCACCCGCATGTTTCGCAAGACCAGCGCCAAGGGTACGACGTACTTCTCCGGCAGACTCGGCGGCGTCAAGGTCGCGCTCGTGAAGTCCAATGAGCTGGCCGAGGATGGCAGCGAGATTTGGAACCTGCTGTTTTCCGAGGCGGCGCCATATCAGCGGCGCGATAACGACCAGGCCAACGCGGTCTCGCAGGCCCCGGTGAGGAAGGCGATCGCACTTCAGGCTTCGCCAGATCGGCAACAGCGCGACGACGATGAACCATTCCCGGACATGGGGAGATAGCGCCATGTCCACGAACAAAAAGCTCCCCTGGTACAAGCTCAACGTCTCTGACTTCCGGTCTGGCACACGCGGCATGTCGCTCGAGCTTCGCGGCTTTTATCGAGAATTTCTCGACGCCCAATGGGACATCCATGGGCAATTGCCTCACGACGAAAAAAAGCTCGCCATGATGTTCTGCTGCAACCCCCGTTCAGTTCGCAAACTGATGCCCTTACTGATCGCCATGGGCAAGATTGTGAAGACCGTTCAAGGCTATCACAACCCCCGCATGACGCGGGACATTTTGGGCGTGAATTCGAACCCAATTGACGGCGAATTCACCCCGTTCGGCGACATCGATCCGAAGCTGGTTCAGGTCGAATTCGAACCCAATTCGAGCCGAATTCGACCTGAATTCGAACCGAAAGTTCCAAAAAACCCAATGTTTTCTACGCGCGACTTAGAGACAGACTCAGAGGTAGAGAGGAAGAAAGAGAAGAAAGAAGTCAGTCCCCCTTACCCCCAGGAGACCGCGAACAGTGGACGGACGGACGATCCAAACTTGGTCCAGTGCAAACTAGCGCTGAACGGGTCGACCGATCGCCTGCTCGACATCGTTCGGAACGCTGACGGGCCATACGGGACCAAGGCCACCGCGGCTGAGTGGGTTGCCCTGGCGCTGGACGACTACGGCGCCGATGCCTTGATCGAGGCGCTGCGGTTCTTCGAACGCTGCAAGGCAGACGGCCAGAGGATCGTCAACCCAAAAGGGCATCTGTTGGGTTCTGCTCGGCGGCACAAACAGAACGCTGGCGCCAAGCCCGTACCGACCCACGCGCGCAAGCAGCCACGACCGGCCGAGATCATGCCGAGCGCTGAGTACGCGGAACGCATGTACCAGGACCACCTCGCCGAAAAAGCCGCCAGGCAGGCCGAGGAGGCCGCCTACGAACGCAGCCGGGTCGAGCTGAGCATCCGGATGGGGTTCTAGGCATGCGCACAGCAGAAGATTTGCTCCGCGAGGAACGGGTTGAGCCGCCCAAGATCGGGTGGAAGCACGGCAAGAACCGAACGGTTTGCCCGCAATGCTCAGCCAAGCGGAAGAAACACAATCAGCGAACGCCGTGTCTCGGCGTCTGGATCGATGACAACGGGGTGCGGTGTTTTTGCATCCACTGCGGTTGGAAAAACGTAGGGTGGTACGATGGGGACGACGCCGGAACTTTCGGAAAAGCACGCGGAATGGATCGAAACACGCGGTATTCCGGTCGAGGTAGCCGTCGAGGCTGGCCTGTACAGCATCGGCTCAGCTCTGGCGTTTCCGTACACGCGGAACGGGGAAACCGTGTTCGTGAAGCTCCGCCGGCCGCAGAAGCAATTTTCCCTGGATCGGACAGGCGCAAAGTTGTGTCTGTGGAATCTGGACCAGATGCGCGAGTCGTCGTCGGACACACTGATCGTCACGGAGGGGGAGCCAGACGCATTGTCATGGATGGCGGCGGGAGCCGCGTGCGTTACGTCAGTTCCGAACGGCGCGTCGTCAGAGACGGTTGGCAATGAACCGATTTACCCCAGCACAGACACGGCGTTCGGGTATCTGTGGGACGACGGAAAACTCATTCCAGAGCTGAAGAAATTCAAGCGCATTATCTTGTCGACCGACAACGATCCAAAGGGTGTCGTCCTGCGCGATGAGCTGTCAGTCCGGCTCGGTCGCGAGCGCTGTTGGTTCGTGACCTACCCGGACAATTGCAAAGACGCCAACGACGTTCTGATGAAGCACGGGCTTGAAGCAATTGGCGCGCTTCTGGACACGGCGCGACCGATGGTCCCGTCAGCTCTCGTGCCGTTCTCGGAAATACCGCGTCGGGCGCTCGTATCGTATTCGGTCGGCTGGGAGCCGGCAGATAAACATCTGCGGCTCTACTTCCCGGAGCTTGTCGTTTTCACAGGGCCGCCGATGGCTGGCAAATCGCAGTTCGCGCTGGCGCTTGCTGCCAACATGGCAAGGGTCCACGGCCTGCGATCCGCGATCCTGCAATTCGAGGATAGCCCAGAGCGCAACCGAGACGACCTGCTGCGCTACGCCAAGACATGGAGCCACCAGCCGAACGGAATATCGATTGTCGGGCCTCCCGAGGGATGGGTCGATCAGATGTTTCGCACGATCTCGCTATCGGAAGACCAGGAGGACGCTACGCGGAATCTAGAATGGCTTCGGCATAGGGTCGAGGAAGCG
>JANLPY010000339.1:0-2824 GCA_031367505.1 Hyphomicrobiaceae bacterium
CCGCGAGCCGATCGTCACCGGACTGCGTCGCCTGGGCTGGACGGTTATCCGTGCCATCGATACGTTCCCGGAGGCGACCCCAGACGAGGTTCTGTTCGAGTACGCAGCGCGTCACGGCCAAGCCATCGTCACCAACGATAAGGGCATTCATCGCATCGCGGTGGCCTGGATTGCCGAGTCGAGACCCTGCCGCATGATCTTCTGGGAACAAGGCCAGGGGCGAAAAGGAGCGCCGGCCGATGGCGCCGTCATCGACGCCATTGAGGCCCTCGCTCAGAATCCGTTCGCCTTTCGGTACCCCATCGAGTACATCAAAGGCGGCCGATAGAAACTCCGCGGAGCGTACCCTGACTCGCGCTACCACTCTTCCATTTCAAACTTGAAGCGGCCCTTCTCGCAGATCCGCTTGATGTCTTCCATCCCCTCGCTGTTGCCGCAGGTGAGGACGGTGGTGCGACCTTCGGGCATGCGCGCCCTGAGCGCGCCGCCATCGACACCCGACCCGAGCCGGGGCTTGGTGGATTTGTCGAGCGCCTGCTGCGCAGCCGTGACATCGCGCCCCACCTCGCGGGCCTCATCGACCACTTCCTGCTCGCGCGTGGGCAGGCCGAGGATCGAGCGGAACAGATTGTTGGCCCGACCCTGGCAGAGAGTCGGATCGTCCGCGTCCGCCGCGGTGGGCCGGCTCACGGAGCGCACGTACGCGAAGTCGAGGCCGGGAATCCTCTCGGTGTCGAGCTTCTTGAGTTGATCGTCGTATCCCAACTCGCCGACCGTGCGGTTCGCGTGGATGAGCGTGTACTTCGCGGACGAGGCGCGGCCGAGCTTCGCCTCGTGCGCCGCCTGCTTCATCATGCCCACGAAGGGCGCCAGGCCCGTGCCCGTGCCGACCATCACCACGTGCTCGGCCCCGAACGCGCGGTCGTCGAGGGTGAAGTTGCCGACGATGCGGTCGACGTACCCGAGGGTCTCGCCCACGTGAGGGGACGCGTGGAACAGCGACTCGGTGAACCGGCCCAGCTGCCCATCGCTGTACTTCTCGAGCGTGATGTAGATCTCGAGTTCGCCGCGATCGTTCGTCTCGTGAGGCGCGGAGGCGATCGAATACGAGTGGGTCACTGGCCCCAGCTTCGGCGAGCCATCCGTATTCGGCAGCGGCGCGTAGTGAACCACGCCGTTGTGGTCCTTCACTCTGACCGTGAGCTTGCAGTGCTCGCGAGTGAGCGCGATGTACTGTCCAGCCTTGTAGGAAGGGAACGCACTCCCGGGTTGGGCCTTCAAGCGGAAGGCGGCGAGCCCGGAGGCGACATCCAGCCAGGAGCTGATGATGCCTATTCTCTTTTGGGCCACGCGGGGATTCTAGTGGGGCCGGACCGGACACGGTCCCCCCAGCTTTGAATGAGCCGTTTGGCTCATGCGGATTTTTCCCTGACGACGCTCTGATGGATAAGGTGTGTATTCGGGGGGGGAATCCGCAACCATGGGGCAGCGTCGTCAGGCAGGCATCGCATCTGAGGGCAGGGGGTTCGCGCTCCCCATCTGGCTCAAGGCAGGAGCGTTTGTTGCCTGCCTCCTGCTTTGCTCGTCCGCATTCGCCCAGACTCCTTATCTCGTCAAGGACATCAACGAGTCGGGCTCATTTGCCGGATTCAGCGAGCAACTCGTGGCGATTGGCGACACGGTCTTCTTTGTGGCGATGCACCCCGCAACCGGGGCTGAGCTGTGGAGAACCAACGGCACCCCCGATGGAACCCGTCTGGTGAAGAACATCTGGAGCGGCCCCGGAAGCTCAAGGCCCTCCCAGCTGACCGCGGTGGGGGGCACGCTCTTCTTCATGGCCGACGGCGGGCTGCACGGAAGGGAACTCTGGAAGAGCGATGGGACACCGGCGGGAACCGTGCTGGTGAAGGACTTGACCCCGTTTCCCCACTCGTCTTTCATCTCCGAGCCCATCGCGCTTGATGGCGCGCTGTTCTTTGGGTCGGACGACGCGATCACCGGACCGGAACTGTGGAGGAGCGATGGGACGGCGGCGGGAACAGCGCTGGTCAAGGACATTACCAGCGGTCCGGGTGGCTCCGGGCCCAGCAATCTGACGACCAGCAACGGACTGCTGTTCTTCACCGTGTCGTTCCCCTTCCAACTCTGGAAGAGCGACGGGACGGCGAACGGAACGACGAAGGTGTTTGACCTCACCGGCGCCATCTCTATGCTCACGGACGTGAATGGAGTCCTGTTCTTCCGAGGCCCGGGCGGAGAACTGTGGACGAGTGACGGTACCGCCATCGGGACCAGCCTGATCTGGAACGCGAAAGTGATCGAGGCGGGAGACGGTCCCCTCGCGGTTCTCGATGGGCAGGCCTATTTCAACGTCGACGATGGAAGCACCCGCGCGCTTTGGAAGAGCGACGGCACGACCGGCGGCACGGCTCTCGTCAAGGCTGTTAATTCAGATCTGTCACATTCGGTGGTCTTTGGCGGTGCCCTCTACTTCCCTGGGTGCGAGTCGATCCACGGTTGCCAGTTGTGGAGGAGCGACGGCACGAGTGCAGGGACATTCATGGTGAAGCAGATCGCCGGTCCCAATCGCTACCCCTCCCAGCTCACCGTGGCCGGAGGGCAACTGTATTTCTCCGTCGTCGGCTCCCAACTTGGATTGGAACTGTGGAAGAGCGACGGCACTGCCCCGGGCACCTTCCTCGTCAGGAACAGCTGGACGGACGCCAGCGCCTGGATCCTTGGCGCCCTCGTGGACGCGAACGGGACGCTGTTCTTTCGAGCCCGGGGGGAAATCATGAGCCCCGTGTGGAAGAGCGACGGCACC
>JANLPY010000383.1:0-2547 GCA_031367505.1 Hyphomicrobiaceae bacterium
GAGGAGCTGGACGAGGATTATGAGGCGCTGGATGAAACGGCGGAGGAGTGGTCGGATGACGAAATTGAGTCCCTGACGGCAGCCGATCAGAGGGCGCTTGAGCGCGAAATCATTGAACTTCGTGAGTTTGCGGAATTGGCAACCTCCATCGACCAAAACGCCAAAGGGAGGGCGTTGCTGAAAGCTTTGGAAGTGGGTTTCGCCAAGGCGCGCGAATTAGGTGCCGATGAAAAGGCGATCATCTTCACCGAATCGCGCCGCACCCAATCCTATCTGTTGCGGGTGCTGGCCGACAGTCCGTTTGCCGATCGCATAGTCCTGTTTAACGGCAGCAACACCGACGATCAATCGAAGGCGATTTACCGCGAATGGGTGTCTCGCCACGAAGGTTCGGATCGAGTCACGGGGTCGAGAACCGCCGATATGCGCTCTGCATTGGTCGATTATTTTCGCGAAAAGGGCCGGATTATGATCGCCACCGAAGCCGGAGCTGAGGGCATCAATCTCCAATTCTGCTCTATGGTCGTGAACTATGACCTGCCCTGGAATCCGCAGCGTATCGAGCAGCGCATCGGGCGTTGCCATCGTTACGGCCAGAAGCATGATGTCGTCGTCGTCAATTTCCTCAACAGGAGGAACGAGGCCGACCAGCGCGTTTATCAGTTGCTGTCCGAGAAGTTCGAGCTGTTCGAGGGCGTGTTCGGCGCGAGCGACGAGGTGCTTGGTGCCATTGAATCGGGCGTCGACTTCGAGAAACGGATTGCCGGTATCTATCAGCAATGCCGCCAGACGACCGATATCAAGTCCGCTTTCGACGAACTCCAGCTTGAACTCACCCTTGAGATCAACGAGGCGATGACCCACGCGCGGCGCAAGCTGCTCGAAAATTTCGATGGCGAGGTGCGTGAGAAGCTCAAGATGCGCAATGCTGACACGAACTTGCACCTCAGCCAGTTCGAGCGGCAGTTGATGAAGCTGGCGGCGCATGAGCTGGACGGTGATGCCGATTTCATCGACTCATCATCGTTCCGGCTCAATGCCGTCCCGAATTGGCTTTCGGGCGAGGGAGTTCCAACCGGCCTTTATGAATTGCCGCGCCGCACCGGCGATGCGCATCTATTCCGCGTCAATCATCCGCTCGGTCAAGCCATTGTTGCCCGCGCGCAATCGCGCGACCTGCCCATTGCCGAGATCGTCTTCGATTATTCCGGCCATGAAGGGCGCATTTCCCAAATCGAGCTTCTGAAAGGGCAATCGGGCTGGATCGCAGCCTCGATGCTGTCGGTCGAGGCTCTGGGCCAGAGCGAGGATCACCTGTTGCTCGCGGGAACGACCGACGACGGAACGACGCTCAATGCCGAGGCCACTTCGCGGTTGATGACCATAGCCGGCGGTGTCATCGGTTCGGCTACACAGCCCGAAGCAATCGCAACCGCACTCGCGCAATCGCTGGCCGAGCAGCAAGCGCACATCCGCCGGGACATATCGGAACGCAACGCCCGCTTCTTCGAGATCGAGGCTAACAAGCTCGACGGATGGGCGGATGATTTGAAAGTCGGACTGGAGCGCGAGCTGAAAGAGCTCGATCGCCAGATCAAGGAAGCCCGCCGCGCCGCCACTCTGGCGCAGACGCTTGAGGACAAGCTAGCGGGACAGAAGGCAGTCAAGGCGCTGGAAACCGAACGCTCCAACAAACGTCGATCGCTGTTCGATGCTCAGGACAAAATTGACGAGCAGCGGGCTGTGTTGATCGCCCAGATCGAGGGTAAGCTCGAACAGAGCGCGGAGACCAAGCCTCTGTTTACGATCCGTTGGAGGGTGCAATGAGCGACGAGAAATCTCCGTCCGAAAAGTTGGCGACGCTGACCGTGGTTCGCTTGATCCAGTCGGGCTTGCTCCGTGCAACAAGGCGTGATGCACTCATCGCCGAGATTGCAGCAGGCACCATCAAGGGTGGCGATTGGAAAGTTGAAATCGAACTCGCGTCGGCAAAGGCGCCAGTCTGATGGCTGCGTCCGCACCGTTGAAATCACTCACGCTCACGGCCTTTCGTGGCTCCGCAGGGACTTTCAAACTCGAATTTGAGAAGGGGAAGAAACTTGCCCTGATCTACGGCGAGAATGGCACCGGGAAGACAACCATCTGCGATGCGTTTGAGTTTTTGGCAAAAGACAATGTTGGGTCTCTCGACAGCCGCGGCTTAGGCGCAGGCGTCAGGAAATATTGGCGAACCGTTGGAAAGCCCGCACATGAGTTTGTCGTCGAGTTGGCAACCAGTAATGGAAACTGCACGGGCAAGCTGGCCGGAAACATGGCGACCTTGCTCAGCGGGGCGGCACCGCCACGAGTAGAACTCCTGCGTCAGCGCCAGATTCTGGAGCTGATCGAAACCCAGCCCGCGAAACGCTATGAAGCGATAAAGCGGTTCATTGACATCGACGCATTCGAGAAGTCGGAAGAAGCGCTGCGCCAGCAGGGTAAGACACTTTCGGCTGAGCATGAATCAGCGAAGCAGGCCGAAGGCCAGAGCCTTGAAGAGTTGCAAGG
>JANLPY010000396.1:0-1981 GCA_031367505.1 Hyphomicrobiaceae bacterium
GTAGTGAGTGATGAGTGGTGAGGAAAGGCAGTAGGTTAAGAATCCGGGCGGCTAGTATTCGCGTACTTCCCGGTGTGTGCAGGAGACGAAGCGCAACCCAGAGCCAACTTCGTTGGGAGCCTCGTCATGCCTGCACCTGCAAGCGCGCCTAAGTGCGCAAAACTAGATATCCACCGTCCGCTCCGTCGCCTGATTGGATTGCCCGCCGCCTGCAACCGGCGTGGTATTTCCAAGCGATCGTTCTATCGTGACAACTCGCTGCTTCCAGCGCCGATTCAGCGCGAACCGAAATTGCTCTTTCTTGAGCATGAGATCGACGAAATGATCGATCAACTGGCTGCGAAGGAACGTCCCCAAAAGCAGCATCCCAAAAAGACTGCTGGCAAGGGCGCTGCCATCGCGTTGTCGACCAAGGGTCAGCCAGTCCCGGCGAGTTGATCGCCGAGCGCGATGACGCTGCTACCGCGGCATAAGCACCACCTTCAATCTTGAAACGCACTGGCAAGCCACCCGGCCTCGCCACTCGCCGATCCGCGCGACCGTCAGGTCTCGCGGAATCGCGCTCTGCTCACCATTGGGGGAAACAAATGACGTTGAATTCGAGAGGAGCGGTGCGAAAAGTACCGCCGACAGGACTCGACCAAATCGTTGCCCGCGCAATGGGCACCAGCGTCGACCGTGCGCGGATAGCTGTGCTGCAAGCGAGGTCGGTCGCATGCCTTCCGACGGCCGGCGCTGGACACCACCGGCTTGGCGATGCGTCACAAACTGCCGGAGCTGTGTTGGACCGCGACCGGGCGGCGGTGCTCGACGTGATTCGCCGGCGCTGCCGGACCGCAATCCATGTGACTTGAAAAGAACAAAGGCCTCGCAACCGCTTGGGTCGCTAGGCCTTTGAGTTCGCGCCATCCGAGCCAACGGATGACACCCGTAATTGCGGCAAAGGACTGCCAGTAATGATGATCACTAAACCAGATTCTGAACCATGCCAACAGTCTTCTGCGACCGATGAAGCAGCTGCGAACACTGTCGTCTTCGTCCCTCACCTGATCGATGAGGTGTGACATGACCGGCACCCGCGGTATCGGCGACAATAGCGGCGATCCTGGGCCAGACGTCCTGTGGCGGCCCGATCCGGCAGTTCACTGGTACCTCGGGCACAGGTTCAATCGCGATGAAGAAGCGCGGTTCATTGCTGCTGTCCAGAGCCAAGGCTCGGAGGACGTCCGACTTGGAGCGCTCGATGGAGCCCGAACACGCGTCAACGAATCCGGTGGCGTGACCGGTCGCGAGTTCAAATTTTTTTCGGCAGCCGTCGATGTGAGCAAGCTTGGCATTGGGCGCAAGCCGGGCAATGAAAAACGCGAACCGCCGCGATGCACGCTGAAGACGATCGCCGAAATCGGAGCAATGGCTGAAATCGACGACCCGAACGAATCGGCGAAGCTCGTCCGATCACTCGAAGCCAAAGGGCTTATCGCACCGCTGCGCTACATGGTGGGAAAAACGCGGTTAGCTTTGATTGCCATCATCTGCACGCCGGAAGATCGGGCCAAGACTTCGCTGGCGATCGTGCTGGCAAAAAGCCAGGAGAAATCTCGGAAAGCGATCGATGAAATTCGCAACGCCAATGCCGAGCGCCAGCGGCGTCATCGCAGCAGCAACAGAACACTGAACGGTGAAGAATTGACCGGCGACCTTGTCGCTGTCACGGGACATTTCCCTGTGACAAAGGTCACGCCGGATTTCCACGTGACAGGCGGCGTCACAGGGAAAATCCCCGTTATGTCACAGGGAATTTCCCCGTCATGTCACGCCCAAAAACCCCTAATAGACTCAACTAGTGGCCTGAATCACCTAAAGGACCGGGTACAGGCTCTTGAGCTTGATGCGGGCGTCGGCGGTTGTAAAGCGCCAGTCGGCTTTGGCGTTGTGGGTGTTGCGCCGTTTCACCCAGGCAGCGACCTCGCGCTCCAGCATC
>JANLPY010000410.1:0-7366 GCA_031367505.1 Hyphomicrobiaceae bacterium
GTGTGCTTGCCCACCGATCACCATGCACTGCGCGATACGATATTTCCCTTCGTTGTTGGACGTCCTCGGATGGTGCAGCGGTGTTGTCATGACGGGAAGGTGCGGGAGGTTTTGAGGTAGTTTTTTGGACAACAGGATAAAGGAACGACGTCATTCTGACGCCAAGCCCAACAACGATAGGCGAAGCCGGGACGTTAAAAATCGTGCAAGGCGTTAAGGGTCGTTTTTTGCTGGCAATATCAACGACGTTTTTACCCCTTCCGGGCGAAGGCCAACTCGTTTGCAGCTGACAGATCAGCAAGTGACTTAGGGACGCGGCCAAGGCAGCGACGAACTTGAAATGAAGCTCCGGCGCATCTGTGATAACGCTTCGTGAATGATCGCGATGCCGCCTCTAACGAGCTTCAACCAGACCGGCGAGCGCGCCCAGATCGCCACGTGGTCGATCGGCCACATCGCGCTCGCGGCGCTTAGCCATGACGTAGAACGCGTCCAATGACACAGCCGACGCGGTCGCTCAACGGCCGCCGAATCTTTACCAAAACGCAGCTTCAAGGGTACGGCTGCTTACCGTTGGCGCGGAGCGAGCGCGCAGCATCAAACGCCTCGCCCAATGACGTCATCCGATAGAGTACGCCGGTTTCAATGTGACGTCAGACGTGTCGCCTACGACGACTTCAATCTGCCGAACAAAGTAACGCAGCAGGGCGCCTCGCGGCCGTGGCGGCCGCGACCGGGTGCTATCCTGCGCCCCTAATTCGGGTCACAGGACCGAGTTGCAAAGTTGCATCTCGGCCGTTCCGGTCACGCCCCCCTGGCGCAAGAGAACGACCGCTAAGTCGTCATCGTGATTGATGACCACCACGCGTTCATAACATTTACAAAAGCGCGCTCTGAGTCACCAAAGGGATGGCCATCCCCCACTCCGCCCTCGTCTCTCGCCTGGCGGGCGAGCGAGCGACGAGGGCTCCGGAGGGATGGGTGAGATATTTTGTCCGGGCGGACGGCAAACCTCCTGCGCCTTCCTTGCCGCTCCCTCTTTTTCCCGCGTTTGCCAATTGCCACGCGCCGCGCTTTCGCACGACGATCGGCGATCGTTATCGCACGCGAAAAGTGAGTGCTGTCATGGATCGACCGATCCCAAAGTACTTGGACTGCATATTCGGCGTCGACGCGGAGGCCTGCTTGCGCGTCGAGCGGCGAGAGCGCGACCTTACGCTTCTGCGAGCGATCCGCTCGCAATCGTTCGGGCCGACACGTACGATTTATCTGCATGCTGAAAGCATGTCGGCCACCGTGCACGCCCGTGCTGACATTCTGTTCTCAAACATTGTCCGCAACATATCCCGTCGGACGGAACGTGTGCCTATCCCATGCTCCCCAACCCCTAATTGTCGAGGTCATCCATGCAGCCCCGCTTGATCTGGCAGGGCATCGTCCTCCAACGCGTCGCGATACCTTACGAGAGCAATGTACAGTTCCGGCAATCCCCGTGTACTGCGTCGGCCCTTTTGAAGCTTCGAGCAGGGTTGCGTCATCGCTGGTTCGTGACTTGCCGCATTTACGATCTAGGTCGCCGGTCAGCGCGTCGATCTATCGTGCCGTGATTTGCGAAGTTTTCCGTCACCGATCATGCCCGGTCGACTTAACTATCGATGCAGACCGCGCCGGCCGTCGTGCGAAACGGTCTCCTCACATCCACGTCGTCTGCTGGGGTAAATGCTGGGGTGCCGGAACGCAAATCTGTTAAAAAGCGTTGAAAAACAATGTGTTATAGTGGTGTTGTGGCGGAGACGGAGGGATTCGAACCCTCGATACCCTTGAGAGGTATGACGATTTAGCAAACCGTTGCCTTCAGCCACTCGGCCACGTCTCCAGCGCGTCGGTCAAACCTTGGCGCGCTTCAGCGTGTACACCAAGGGCTGGTAGCAACGCAACAGGAACCGGCGGGTCGGTTCAGGATCGCTACCAATCGTTTAGACACAATTGTTGACTAGGTTCTCGACGCGCAATCGAGCGCAGCGCTCATAACAGCGAGATGTTGTCAGCGAGATGTTGCCATTGTTGCACAAGTTGCCATTGTTGCAAAAATCGCGAGACCGATTGCGCATTGCGCGCATTGACGATAACCCACAACCTGTGGGACGGAAACAGTGCGAAGTATAATCGGGCGGTTGCGACTATCGCCGATCGCCTTTGTTGCATTTGGTGGAGAATATGACGGGCACGCCTTCAGCCATCGAATGGTTCCTCGCGCGCGACGGCCAGCAGCATGGCCCGCTGAGCGAAACCGAGATGCGCACGTTCGTTGATATGGGTCACCTGCGTGAGCAGGATCTTGTCTGGCGGTCTGGATTTGCCGATTGGCGTGCCGCGCCGGAAGTATTCGCCATACTGAAGCCGATGGCACCGCGCATGCAGGCCGAACCGGCACAACCACCGGTGTCCCAACCTGTTACACAGCCGGCCAACACCCCATCGCAGCAGGTTGACCATAAGCAACAAAGCCAACCCGAGAAGTCAGCTCCGCGCACGCAGGACGTGGCAGCAAACATTCAGCCTTTGGGAATTGTCACCGGCGGACGAACTGACCAAAATCGCACTGCTGGGCGTCAGCCACAATCGACCCAGCAGCCCGGCCTGATGTCGCCTCAGCAGCTTCAACGAGACGACCTATTCGTCTTCGAGACTGAGGCGAGCCGAAACCCCAACACCGGTTTCCAGCCGGAAACACCGATCGCCCCGGCGTCGCGATCAAAGACTGACGCTTATGAGCCATTAGCACGGGAACAGTCGCAACCGGCACGGCAGCAGCCAGCTCAAACCCGGCAGATGCAAACCGTTCCCACGGCCCGCATGAATGCCCCAGCCTCGTCCGAGTCGATAGGCCGGACAAGATACCAGACTGCTGGCAGCATCGCGCCGAAACGCGGATTTGGTGGTGCAAAAATCGCGGCGGCGCTTGTGTTGATGGTGCTGGCCGGAGGCGTTGGCACCGCCATTTTGAAGCGCGACGAACTTGCAGCGATGTGGCCAGCAGGCTTACCGACGCCAACCAGCATGCTATCCACTGTCAGTAGCGACAGTGGTGTCACCGCAGCGCCCTTTGCGTCGGCCGGCAATAATCCTGATGCGATTGACGGCAGCTTCCAACGCACGCCAATCTGGCGGCACATTAAGGCGGAGTTCCCCGAGTGGTACGCCGATCGCGTGGTCGAGACCGCTAAACTTTCAGCAGAAAAGCGCGGCGATGCTGTAATCGCCAAACATCTCGCAGAGGCCGTCGTAGCCTTGCGCCGCAAGCATGCGGACCAAGCGCTGACTGCCAGCCCCGAACGCTTGCGGTTCGTGGCAGCTGCGTTTATCGACAATCTGCAGTCGCTAGCCAAGATCGACGTCGAGACCTGCTATGGGTTCATATCGCAAGGCGAGACCTATCCGGCCGTCCTGGATATGCTGCAGAAGCAAGGCGCAAATGAACCGCTGCAAAAGCAGGTCATCGCGGTATTCGAGGCGATTTCTGATGGCCGCAAATCACCGCAAAGCTATTTGCCACCGCGCAAGAGCGACTATGACGCGCTCGCCGCCGAATTGACGAGCCGCGGATGGACCCAAGCCGACCTGCAAACATTCTCTGATCCGCGTGCGCTTGGCCGCGCAACGCCGCAGCAAGTTTGCAAGATGGTGCAGGACTGGTTTGCCGCGCAAATCGCGATCAAGGATCCGGCCGCCCAACTCCGGTTGTTGGTGGAGAGCTTGCGCCCGGTTGTGGCCGGCTAATCAGCGTCGCGAGCCCAATATTAGCCAGTGCCAAAGCGCCTCGGTGACAAGCGCGCGCGAACTGGCTATTGCATCGCACCATGCTACACATCAATGAATTGACCTATCGCATCGAGGGTCGCCCGATCTTCGAAGGTGCCACCGCAGGCATCCCTGCCGGCCATAAGGTCGGCCTTGTGGGCCGCAACGGCGCCGGCAAGACCACGTTGTTGCGCCTGATTACCGGGGAAATCGCGCCCGATGACGGCTCGGTGAGTTGGCCAAAGACGACCCGGCTCGGCTACGTCGCTCAGGAAGCGCCGGGCGGTGACATCTCATTGATCGATTGGGTGCTGTCGGCCGATGCCGAACGCGAATCCCTCCTCGCCGAGGCCGAGACCGCGACCGATCCCGGGCGGATCTCAGATATCCAAATTCGCTTGTCGGACATGGGCGCCCATGCGGCGCCGGCTCGTGCCGCCCGTATTCTATCGGGCCTTGGCTTCGACGAGGACGCCCAGAAGCGCGGGTGCCGCGAATTCTCCGGCGGCTGGCGCATGCGTCTCGCCCTCGGCGCGGTGCTGTTCATGGAGCCAGAGTTGCTTCTACTCGACGAGCCGACGAACTACCTCGACCTCGAAGGCACCATGTGGCTCGAAAACTATCTGACGAATTATCCGCATACGGTACTGATCGTCAGTCATGACCGGGATCTCCTCAACCGCTCGGTCAATGCGATCCTCCATCTCGATCGCGGCAAACTGACGCTGTACGCTGGCGGCTATGACGACTTCGAGGAAGCGCGTCGCGAGAAGCAGCGCCTCGAAGGCAAGATGCGCAAGAAGCAGGAAGATGAGCGCGCACACATCCAAAGCTTCATCGACCGGTTCAAGGCCAAGGCCAGCAAAGCCAAGCAGGCGCAGAGCCGCGTCAAGGCACTGGCCCGCATGAAGCCGATTGCGGAACAAACCGAGGATCGCGTGATCCCGTTCAACTTCCCGAAGGCCGCCAAACAGATCGCGAGCCCGCTGATCCGGATCGAAGGCGCGGTTGCCGGCTACAGCCCGGACAAGCCGATCCTGCGTAATCTCGACCTGCGTATCGACCACGACGATCGCATCGCGCTGCTCGGCCAGAACGGCAACGGCAAGTCGACGTTCGCCAAGCTGATCGCCGGCAAACTCGAGCCACTGGCAGGCGCGGTGTTCGGCACCAAGAAGATCGACGTCGGATATTTCGCACAGCATCAATTGGACGAGGTGTCGTCAGAGAAGACGCCGTACGATTACATCCAGGAGATGATGCCGGAAGCGACCGAGGCGCAAAAACGCGCCAAGCTCGGCCAGTATGGTTTCGGCGTGAACAAGTTCCTGACCAAGGCCGATGACCTGTCGGGCGGTGAAAAGGCGCGTCTGCTGTTCATGCTGACCGCCTACAAGGGGCCTCACCTGCTGATCCTCGACGAGCCGACCAACCATCTCGACGTCGACAGCCGCGAGGCGCTGATCCACGCCCTGAACGAGTTCGAGGGCGCGGTCGTGCTGATCAGCCATGACCGGCATCTGGTCGAAGCTTCCGCCGACCGGCTGTGGATCGTGCGCGACGGTACCGTCAAAGACTATGACGGCGACATGGACACATATCGCGATCTGCTGTTGTCGGAGCGTGGCGGCAAAGGCAAAGCGAAAGCCAACGGCGTTGATGCGAAAGCCGACAAGGCCGAGCAGCGCCGCACCGCTGCCAATCGGCGCAGCGATCTCGCTCCACTAAAAAAGGCGATTGGCGCGGCCGAAAAGCAGATGGCGCAGTTCAACAAGGACATCGCGGCGCTCGACGTGCAGTTGGGCGATAGCGGGTTGTATAAACGCGACCCAGCGCGCGCGCAAAAATTGTCGATCGAACGCGGTATCCTGGCGAAGCTTCTGGCGGACGCCGAAGACAAATGGCTGAAGGCAACCGAAACGTACGAGATGGCGGCAGCGGCCTGAAGTTTTCAGATGCGGACCGGAACGATTCATATTGACAGTGTCGCCACACCAATCGGTGGCGCAATAGGGCTCACGCATTGTCCCGGCCGTCGCGGTCTCGACAGTACGGGTTATCATTGGCAGCGCGATCTCGATCAAGACTTGGCTTCAATCGAGCTGTGGCGTCCGGCCGTCGTCGTTACTCTACTCGAGACCGGCGAGTTTTCACGTTACGGCGTGAAAGATTTGGCGGACGCAATGCAGCGCCGCAACTTCACTTGGCATCATGCGCCGATCAAAGACATGGCGACGCCGGACGCCACCACGATGCGCGCGTGGGACCAGGCCGAACCAGACGTGTTGCGGGCACTGCGTGACGGCGGCCGGGTACTTTTTCATTGTGCGGCAGGTCTGGGCCGGACGGGGACGATTACGGCTAAACTGTTGGTCGACATGGGTGTGTGCGCCGTCGATGCCATCGCCATGGTTCGCGCGCAACGCCCCGGTGCGATCGAAACCCGCGCGCAGGAAGAGTTTATCTTGAGCGAAGCCCGCTTGATACGACACGGCACCACGAGGCGTTAGTCTCGCGGTGCCGTACGAAAATCAAACCAACGATTTATTGATGACCGGCTGCATCGTCGGCACCGCGTCCGCGAGCACCGGCACGCGCACCGCCGCGATCATGACCGGCTGCATCGTCAGCACCACGTCCACGGGCACCACCACGATCTTCGCCACGAGAATTACTGGTACCACGACCGCGACCCCCATCACGGCCGCCACCGTCGCGACCCTCGCCAGAGTGACCACCGTGACCACCTTGCCCTTCACCGCCACGCCCGTCGCCGCCGTGACCGCTGCTACCACTCCCCCCACTCCCGCCGCCGCTACCGCCGCCACTCCCACCTCCGCCACTCCCACCACCGCCCCCTCCGCCGCCGCCGTGGCTATGAGCGGCCGAGGCTAGTCCGAGCAGGGCAAGGCCCGCGATCCCAAGCGCTGCGAGCGCACCGCGTCGCGACTTTGAGGCATCGTATCCATCCGGCCAGGACCGCCTTGCGCGCGCATTCCAAAGCAGGCTCTGTTTGACGATTGTTAGTCGTCGATGGAGATAGGTCCGTGCCTACGTCTGGACATGAGACTTCACGGGATTTTACGGTTGTTGCTGCGCGCCGGATGTGGAGTCGATCGGAAAAGCAGTCGATCGTTGACGAGACCCTGGTGCGTGGCGCGAACGTCTCGGCTGTCGCACGGCGGCACGGCGTTGCGCAGAGTTTGCTGTATCGCTGGCGCAAGGACGCCGCTGGATCTGTTAGGCCGGATTCAACATTCGTTCCAGTTGCCATCGCGGCACCGGCGCCACTTGTTGTCGCGCCATCGCAACCTGCGTTCATCAGCAGCATCGAAGTCGTCCTTGCGAATGGCCGCTTGCTGCGTATTGGCGCGGATGTCGACACCGTCGCGTTAGTGCGCATCATCGCAGCGCTCGAGGCGCAGCGGTGATCCCAGTCCCAGCGGGTGTTCGCGTTTGGCTGGCGACGGGTCATACGGATATGCGACCTCTTGGAAGTCCCTTTAGGGGCGCCGCGGGTTTCCCGGCCTGGCAGTACTGGTGCAGGAAACACTGAAAGCCGATC
>JANLPY010000445.1:0-4375 GCA_031367505.1 Hyphomicrobiaceae bacterium
CATTTTCGTCGCGATTTCCTCGAAGCGATTGGCGGTTGGGACCCCTACAACGTCACCGAGGACGCCGATCTGGGAATTCGAATCGCGCGGTCGGCCGGACAAATCGTGATGATCCACTCGACCACGTGGGAGGAGGCCCCAACGCGGCTTCGCCCCTGGATCGGTCAACGCACGCGCTGGCTCAAAGGATGGATGCAGACCTATTTGGTCCATATGCGCAACCCGGGACGACTTTTGCGGGAGCTAGGTTTCATCGATTTTGCGGCATTTCAAGCGCTTATGGGCGGCGTTCTATTATCGAGCTTATTCCATCCCTTGTTCTATGTGCTGATTGCGTGGGAGCTGTGGACCGGGGAGTTCCTCGCCACCAGCGGCGCAATTATCGACCAGGGCTTTATGCTTCTGGCGGGGTTCAACATGGTGGCTGGCTACGTCAGCGCAATGGCACTGGCAGTGGTCGCCACCATGCGAAATTGCCGCCGGTCGTTGGCACCCTATGTTCTTCTGATGCCGGTTTACTGGTTGCTGATATCGTTCGCCGCTTGGCGGGCGATGCTACAATTGGCCGTCGCACCTCACTTCTGGGAGAAAACCGAGCATGCCGCGCGACGCCGGCCGGCCGTTCCACTGAGCGGGCCGTTCGCCTAGTTTATTTCCTGCACGTCAGCGATGCACTCGAGCCTTCAAGGCTTATTTCTGCGTCGCGACAAAGACGCTATCCCAGTCCGGTGGCGGCGGGTTTGCATCGTACTCGACGGCGCGTGCCTGATAGACCGCAATCAGCCCACCGAGGCCGAGATCGCGCGCGGCATCGGCGGCGACACTGAGTGTTTGCACGTCGGCCCACTTTCGAGCCCGGTAAGCCGCAATGATGTTGCCGATCTGTTGGCGAGCATCGACAAACTTAGGACCCATTGCCGTCGCTTCGCCGGCCACGAGCGCGAACGCTCGCGATGGTTGCGTCTTACCCTTGACGCGGATCATATCGGCTTCAACGAGCGCTAACCGGCCGCTCACTTTTGCAGCCGTCTCCTCGCCTAATAGTGTCGCGACGCCGTACGCCTTGGTCTGACCTTCGAGGCGCGACGCGATATTCACGCTATCGCCGATCGCAGAATAATCGAACCGGATGTCCGACCCCATATTGCCGACGACACATCGGCCGGTATTGATCCCGATACCAATGATGATCGGGATGTGGGTCTTGCCAGCCGCCTTGTCTTCCTCCACTCGCTCCGCATTGAGAACATCGACACGGCGCACCATCTCGATGGCGGCCACACAGGCGTGCATCGCGTGGTCGGGATCATCGAGCGGCGCATTCCAGAACGCCATCACCGAATCTCCCATATACTTGTCGATGGTGCCACGATTTTCGATGATGGCTCGCGAGATCGGTGACAGCAGCCGGTTCATCAATCGGGTGAGACCTTGGGGATCGTCGCGATAGCTCTCCGATATTGCAGTGAAACCGCGCACGTCACTAAATAGGATTGTGATCTCGCGCGTTTCACCGCCAAGCGAAAGCCTCTCAGGATGGAGCGCCACCTGCTCGACCATTGCCGGGTCAAGATAACGCGCGAATGCGTTTCGGATCGCCTGTCGGCTGCGCTCTTCCTGCCAATAGTTCATGAAGGACATGGCGGCAAAAACGGTGAAGCTCGTCGCCAAAGGAAACAGCGGATCAAACAACATGCGGTGGCGAGCAAATAGAAACCACGCCGCACCGGACACAATCACAGCCAGCACTCCACCAAGCACAAGCGCCCGAATTGCACCGAGCACCGGCATCAAGCCGATGACGAACAAGGAGAGTAGGATCGCGCCAACGAATTCTGCACCGAACGCATAGTGCGGACGCTCGAGCCAGGACTTGGACAGGATCGTCTCGAGTAACTGCGCATGAATCTCCACCCCTGGCATGGCGGCTGCAAGCGGTGTCGCCCGCATATCTCCGAGCCCCACCGCCGATGTGCCAATCAAGACCAGATGCCCCGCGAGACGACCCTTCGGCACGGCACCCGAAAGCACATCGCTTGCCGATATAAAGCGCGCCGGATCATGCTTTGTGTAGTTGATCCAGATCCGGCCGTTGCGGTCCGTTGGCACTTCGACGCCGCCAACCACTACGCTTGCAATGCCCGCAGCGTTCGTCTTGATGGCGAACGCATCGCTGCCAGTCGCGACACGTAGTAGTTCGACGGCGAGGCCAGGTTGCAATTGGCCCTCGGCAATGGCGACCAGAGGAACCCGGCGCACAATCCCGTCGAACTCGTTGCGCATCGAAAAGATGCCGCGCCCACTAGCTGCTTGGTCAAGTAGGTTTATGTTGCGCAAAAGGCCAGAGTAAGTGGCCAAATATGGCGACGGATCGCCGCCGATCGTGGCGACAGGCGTTTGCGATCCCGGTGCACGCTCGCTTGGCTGAGGCGGGGTCGCTAAACCGGACTGGCCGAGGACGACGCGCGCTCGTTTCAGGGCGGCGGCCAAAATATCGTCGTTGCCAGGCTTTGACCGCAACTCTTCGCGGGTGGCCGCCGATAGGCCGGGCGCGGCATCCGCGTAGCGCGCCGGTGACAGTCGATCAGGCTCAGCGAAAACGATGTCAAATGCAATCGCACCCGCCCCTTCCGCCATCAGCCGCGTCACGAGATCGGCAACGAGCGAACGCGGCCAAGGCCATTGACCAAACGCTGCAAGACTTTTCTCATCGAGGTCGATGATCGCGACCGGCAAGACTTGCGGTTCTCGGGGCTTGAGCCTCAGTAGCACATCGAACGTGCGCAGTTGGAGCGTTTCCAGCAACCTCGGATCGATCACCTTGAAAGAAAGCGCCACGAACAATACGACAATTCCGACAGCTCGCGCAGGCCCAAGCCAGCGATCGATTGCCGAGCCACGTCTCACGATCGCCTATCCTGCCGCATGAGCAGTTATCGTGGCTTGCTGCGCGTGATTGTCGAAGATGATGGCCAGTTGATCACCCTCGACAATGGCCGATGAAGTCGTGCCTGCCACGCTCGCAATCTGTACGTGGTTGGCTGGTCCAGCGCCGTCGGGATCTGCAAACACCGCTACACGCCCGTCTTGTCCAATGCTGGCTTGAACATAGTCGCCAATGTTGCTCGACGTCGGGGTCTGCGAAAGCGAGCCGATCAGTTCGGAAACGTCGAGCTGATGGACGGCTTTGTCGAAATTGTTGATTATGTCGACGGCGTAGTTGGCGAGAGTTGGTGCGCCAGCGCCAAATCCGATTTGGGTGATGCCGCTGAATCCGGTCGCCGCAAGATCAATCATCTCGACCGCTGAACCGACACCATCGAATCTGACGCTCGGGTCGCTTGCCGTTATGGTGGCTGACGCGATTGCGAGATTGGACGATCTGTAGTCGTGGTCGTGGTCGTGCTCTGTCACCTGAAGACTAGCGGTGCCAAGTACTAAGCCTGCCGCCGGCGTGGCGTCGTCGCTAATCGTGTACGTGAACGTTACCGTTGTACCGTCATCATCGTCGCCTTGATGGTGCTGTTCCGCCGGTTCATAAGTCCAAGTGCCGTTGCCATTGTCGACGAGATGGCCGCCACCGGTTGCAATGTGCAAATTGCTCGCGGTCAACACCGTGCTGTCAACGTCGTCCGCTTTGGAGAGTAGCTCCGCTTGCGTAATCAAACGACCGCTGCTGTCCTCCGAGATTGCTTTGAGCGTGACCGGCGCCGTTGTTGGTGCGTCGTTGGTGCCAAGAATACTGACGGTCACCGACGTTTTCGTGCCATCGGCCGACGACACCAAAAAAGTGTCGTTATAGGTCTGGCCGCCGGCAAATTCGTCGTGCGCACTGTTGGCCGTGTAGGTCCACGCTCCAGTGGCATCGATCGAAAACCGGCCGTTTTGCCCAGCTACGTTGGATTGTGCGACAAATGCCAGCGGACTATCGATGTCCGAGATCGTCAATACACCGTTCGTGCTGATCTCAGATGCGGCATGACCTTCCGTCAGGTGACGACTATCCGAGGACAGGTGTGCCGGATCATTTTCTCCTGTGAATGAGAAAGTGAGGGTCGTCGTCGCGACAGCGCCGTGATCGTCGGTGACTGCAACAAGGTAATTGACGGTTGCACCGGCGTGGTCCGGCAACGCCTCGATGGCAGCCGAATTCGGTGTGAACGTATAATGCCCGTCGGCTTGCACGACGAGGGTGCCGAATGCGCTGGCACCGGCAACCCCATTGGCGAGCGCATAAACAAGAGCGACGCTTGCTGGCTGATCGACGTCGTGGCCCACAAGAGTTCCAGAGACGGGAGTAAATGTGTCTGAATGTTCGGTGTCGTGGAACGCCACGGGTATAACGGCATCGAGCGTCGGCGCATCATTTTCCGGA
>JANLPY010000450.1:0-2289 GCA_031367505.1 Hyphomicrobiaceae bacterium
CCGGCTGGCGTCGAACTCATTGCTCGAGTGCCTGGTGTTCGGCGAGGCCGCGGCCAACCATATCGCCGCGCATTGGGATACGCTCGCCGATCCCCCCGCGATCCAGCCGTGGGATGAAAGCCGGGTCGAGAACAGCGACGAGCTGGTCGTGATCCAGCAATGCTGGGGCGAAATCCGCCGCTTCATGTGGAATTTCGTCGGCATCGTGCGAACGACCAAGCGCCTCGAACGCGCCAAGCACCGCATCGACCTGCTGCGGCGGGAAGTGGCGGATTACTACCGCAACTTCCGCGTCACGCCCGATCTGATCGAACTGCGCAATTTGGTCGAGGTCGCCGACCTGATCGTCCGCTCGGCGCTAAGCCGTCATGAAAGCCGGGGGCTGCATTTCACGCTCGATTATCCCGAGATGGCGGCCGAGGCGGTCGATACGGTGCTGGTGCCGTGATTTCCCTCGAAGCCTATGGTGCTTCTCTGGTCCAGAGTGGCTTCACTCGAAATTGTTCAGGATACTCGTCGGGAAATTCCACCCAGGGTGCTTTCGCCGTCAATTTCTTGCGCAAGGTCCCGGTCCTTGGACCGAAAATCTCGCAGTGATTGGGGTTTCCGGGCTCGTCAACAAAAGCAATCGCGAGACCTGCCAGCCTAAGTTCGCTCACGTAAATGCCGACAACCCCGAATCCCAGATGACCTTCGCAGATAATCGCTAGGTCCTCATCTGATCGCCAAAGAGTTACCGATGTCCCTGACGCCAACCCATCCTTCTTAAATGTTCCATCCTCAGGAAGGCCAGTGCGCCGGGAAAACCGGCCCGGTACGATCCGACGCAAGACCTTTTCCCCATCAAGAATGCTGGGATCGTCAGGTGGGTCGTTGACCGGTCCCTCTTCCACGCAGAAAGTTCAGGCCGTCGCGCCAATTCGTGCCAAAAAGGCTTTGGCCGCTTGGAGCCCAACGGGCGCAGGAAGCTCTTCGACCTCCTCATCGTTTTGTTCAAACATGACATCGAAGAGGCCCGAGCTGTCTACGGTTATGGATAGTTCGGCCTGTGCCGTCTCCCATACGAGATCGATTCCGCCCTGCCCGTTTGCATTAATACGAGGGTATTTGCATTGCTGGAGCGCTTCGAGGACCAATTGCAAGGCAGGCACAACGGCCCCCGAGTTAACAGGAAGCCCGCCATAGCTATCCCAGCCGGGCGGTAGAGCCTTTAGTGTTCTGAAGCGGCCCAGTGCTTGGGATAGGTCATTTAACAATTTCTGGGGGGGAGGCGAAGATGTGTTTAAGTTCACTGTCGGCGCCTCCTCAATACCAGTAGGTACGGGAATCGACACGACTCTCGCTCCAAAAAATTTGGTGTCGACGAGCATATGCCTTGAGAGAGCGCTGTGCGTAGCTGGCGGATTTGTGACGAATGTCTCGTCAATCTGACAAGCTAGACCCATTACTTCTTCCCCCAATGCCTCTGAGCGTCCTCAGACGTATACTCCAAGAACGCGGCGTTGATAGCGTTGCGTGCGTATTCAAAAAACTCTTGCGCCATTGTTCGATCAACCGGCGCCATTCCGCCCCGAGCTGTTAGATCGAGCCTAATGGCCGTATTGGCCGTTGCGATATTGTGCACGGTCTGAGCGGCAACGTGCAACCGTCCAACTCGGGATTCATCTTCCTTCAGCATTAAATATTGTGTTGCTGTCTGAACATTCTCCAGGGTCAACGTCGGGTACCTCTGAAGGGTAGGGATGTGAACCCCCAAGGCCTTTGTTGCGTCAGCAAATGTCTCACCGAAATCTTCAGCAGGTATGATGTTGACGTTCGTAAGTTCACATTGTGTCAGGGACGGCGCCCCCAAGCCCTCGGCTTCCAGGAACGACACAAACACGTCGAACAGTTGCCAGAACCGAGGTAAGGTTGCGTCATAGCGCGGATATGAGGCGCCCGGAGTCAGCATCCAATTGAAGCTGAAACGATCAGCTTGAAGCTGTACCAACTCGCCCGTCTTAGCGGAGTGGTAGAGGGATCTTTGTGGGGGTGCGCCCTGAATCAATTCGACGGACAGTGGCTGCGGAGGTCCAAAGTCCTCGATGACATTGAGCATTGCAGGTTGGCTGGCGCAGTGAGGAAACTCGCTGCGAATACGCTGCCAAAAGAGTCCGAAGTGTCCGATCGTAAACCCAGGTATCGGCTCGAACATCGCTGTGATGGCCTGTTCCACGACAGGCGGCTTCACAAAGGTGGGTCGAACTTCCTTCACGTAGGGCTAAAGCAACCTCCGCCTGTGCAACTGGC
>JANLPY010000458.1:0-3720 GCA_031367505.1 Hyphomicrobiaceae bacterium
CTCCGCCATCCAGACCTTCACGGGCGGGCGGTCGCGCGACGACTATGAACATGATGTCATGCTGCGCTCGGCGGTCGAGCGCCAGTTCGAGATATTGGGCGAGACCCTGCGACGGCTGGAGATCCTCGATCCAGGGATTGCCGGCCAGATCAGCGAGCACCGGCGCATCATCGACTTCCGCAACATTATTTCGCACGGCTATGACGCCCTCGATCACGACGTCGTGTGGCAGGCGGTCGTGGACAAGTTGCCCGTCCTGCTCGACGAGGCACGGGCCTTGCTCGGCAGCGCCCATGACAACGAGTAGCCGGAGCCTGATCGCGCCAGTCCCGGTGAATTGCGGGGATAAAGCGGCCTTGACCCAACCGCACGGCCGGCTTCCATCGTACCCTTCACCCATGGCAGACAACGCACGCCGCACAGGCCCCGCCGTCGAGGCGCACTTCCAGCTCATCAATTGGCTGATGGAGACGGTCGAGCGCTTCCCGAAGTCACAGAAATTCCTGCTCGGGGATCGCATCCAGAAGACCGCGCTGGATGTGCTGGAGGCGCTGATCGAGGCGACCTACACGCGCGACCGCCGCGCTCATCTGCTGCGCGCCAATCTCGGTTTGGAGAAACTGCGGTTCTTTTTCCGCATCGCGTTCGAGCAACGCCATCTGGACGTGCGCCGCTACGAGCACGCCGCCCGCACCATCGACGAGGTCGGTCGGCTGATCGGCGGCTGGGCCAAGGCGCATGCGACCCAGTCTGCAAACGGGACGGGCAATGGCCATGCAGAAGCGCCGGCACGATGACCTCTTCCCACTGATCGCCAGTTTCAACGCCTTGCGAATGGCCTCGCGCAAGGCCGTGCTCGGCAAGCGCAAGAAGCCCGGCGCCAGCGCCTTCTTCGCCAATATCGAGCGCGAGCTTTTGCGGCTGGAACGCGAACTGCTCGATGGCAGCTACCGCCCCGGCCGCTATGTCGAAATCCTCATCAAGGAGCCCAAGCAGCGGCTGGTCTCGGCGGCTCCATTCCGTGACCGGATCGTACACCACGCCTTGTGCGCCGTGATCTTCCCGCTGTTCGAGCCGAGCTTCATCGGCAACACCTTCGCCAACCGAACAGGCAAGGGCACGCACCGCGCCATCGAAGCCTGTGAGCGCTATCGCGACCGGCACGCGCATGTGCTGTGCGCCGACATCTTCCGTTACTTTCCGTCCATCGACCACGCGGTCCTCAAGGCCGAGTTCCGGCGCCGCATCGCCTGTGAGCGCACTCTGTGGCTGATGGATATGATCGTCGATGGATCGAATGCGCAAGAGGCGGTGGAATTGCACTTTGACGGCGATGATCTGTTCGAGCCCTATCGCCGCCGCCGCGGCCTGCCGATTGGTAACCTGACCAGCCAGTTCTTCGCCAACCTCTATCTCGATCGATTCGATCATTGGGTGACGGAGGTGTTGCGCGCGCCCTATGTGCGGTATGTCGATGACTTCGCGCTGTTCCATGACGATCCGGCGGTGCTGGCTGAGTGGCGGGCACGGATCGATAGCTATCTGGTGGGCCGGCGACTGAAACTGCATCCACGGAAGACGGTCATTCTGCCGACAGCCGAGCCGTCGCAGTTCCTCGGCTTCGTGCTGCTGCCGGATGGTGGGCGGCATCTGCCCGAAGACAATGTCGCGCGGTTCCGGGGGCGGCTCAGGGGCTTGCGGGACCGTCAGCGGGCGGGCACAGTGGTTGCGACCGAAGTCGAGGCCAAGATCGGTTCTTGGGTTGCTCACGCCAGCCACGCCGATACGGTGCGGCTGCGGCGGGCGATTTTCCGCGGTACGCAGTGGGAGCCGTGGGAGAGGTGAAGGCAGTGAGTGGCAGAATCTTCCTCAACTATCGCCGGACCGACGCGGAGGCGTGGGCGGACCGGCTGTTCGAAAGACTCATCAGGACTTTTCCGCGCGACCACGTCTTCATGGATATCGACGGCAATATCCCGTTCGGCTTTCCATGGGCCAAATGGCTCGATCAGCAAGTAGCCGCCTGCGATCTGATGCTGGTGCTCATCGGCCGCACCTGGGCATCGGAATTCGCGGCGCGTGCCGAACCGGGTGAGCGCGATTTCGTCCGCGTCGAGATTGAGAGCGCCTTGGCAAGACAAATCCCAGTCGTTCCCGTATTCCTGGGTGATGCTGGGGTTCCGAAGTCGCTCGACTTGCCACAATCCATACGTCCGCTTCTGGGTCTCCAGGCAACTCGCCTGCAGCGGCTCACATTCGATGCTGACGCCGACACGCTGATTAAAGGCATGGACCGCTCGATCGCTCTCGCACAGGGGGAATCTCTTCTTGCGGCACCGGTCGCCCAGAACACTGGCACCGCAAAGGGCCGCGGCGAGGGCCGCATCAAAGTCGACTGCCCGCTCGATCTCGTCCACGGCGCCCCGGAAGGCTGGTTCAAGCCTGGGTTGGGTAAAACCGAGTGGTTCAAGGACGCGGAATTTGGCCCCGAAATGGTCGTGGCGCCCGCCGACGCCCCCTTCTCCATCGGCCGCTTTGCCGTTGCTTTCGCCGAATGGGACGCGGCGCAGGCACATCCCGATTGGCAGACATATTCCGGGATCGCGGCGCGCAAGGCCAACGATCATTCCTGGGGCCGCGGCAAGCAGCCGGTCATCGATGTGTCGTGGGAGGATGCCCAGGCCTATTGCCGCTGGCTCTCGAAACTGATGCGCAAAACCTACCGGCTGCCGACAGATGCCGAATGGGAGTATTGCTGCCGGGCTGGTACGACCACGGAGTTCTGGTGGGGCGATGAGATATCGACCGGCCAGGCCAATTACAACGGCACCCACACCTTTGGCAAAGGCAAGAAGGGCGAATACCGCCAGCGGACTGTTCAGGTCGACAGCTTCCAGCCCAATCCCTGGGGCCTCTACCAAGTGCATGGCAATGTCTGGGAATGGTGCGAAGATCAATACGAGAACGATCCGTCGTCCCGCGTTCTGCGCGGCGGTTCCTGGGACCTCAATCCACAGTACCTCCGCTCGGCCGACCGCTACGGCAACCGTCCCGTCACCCGCTTCATCAATGTCGGCTTCCGCATTGCCAGAACGCTCTAACGCCTTAGTCCCTTTACATCTTTACGTCATGAGCGCGGTGGTTCGCCAAGGCGGCAATCGAAGATCTTCCGACGTAGGCGGGCCAAAAAAAGTTTGTCGGTGTATATCGGGCACCGTGGCTGGCGCCCAAACCAGACTCGGTCCAATCTAAGCAATGGAGGGTCACACCTCCATTGCCGGGCCTCGTGTTCTCCACGCCCCGGACCTGAACAGCCCCCGTCGTCCCGCGTTCTGCGCGGCGGTTCCTGGAACAACAATCCACAGAACCTCCGCTCGGCCAACCGCAACAACAACCAACCCGACAACCGCAACAACAATGTCGGCTTCCGCATTGCCAGCACGCTTTTTCGCCAGAACCGGCAGGATCACGGTCTTGCCGGGTGTGCACAGGGCGGCATCCTGTTTGTGGCGTAGCGCCGCCCAATGAGCGTTCAGGGCTGTTCATGATGATAAGGCTCGGCCAGGAGGCCGCGCCACCCCGGCGCCGGTCTTGGGTCCTTCGAGGCCGACCGGCGCTGGCGGACAGCGCGATGACATGCTGTGTTATCTGAGCAACCCGCGCACGGATAAATTATCGCGTCATCGGTCGCTATTGGCCCAGTCCGTTTTCGTTCTTCAT
>JANLPY010000700.1:0-3957 GCA_031367505.1 Hyphomicrobiaceae bacterium
CCAGGTGGCTCAGGAAGCAAATATCATCTGGGCACCGGCGGCGTCGTTGGCGGCCGATCCTCGGCCGTGGGTTCGGCTTGTCGGACTAACCTCGCGGGCATGGCCACGCCACCAGACCGAAGATGCACTTCTGCCAAACCACATTGTGAATTCATCGCTACTTGACCCCTTGCCGGTGCATCAAGCTGATCGGCGGGATTTTGATACGATCCTGAAGACAACAGCCCGACAAGTCGTCTGCTCGCGGGCCCGGCGCGACACGCAAGGACGTGTGAATGGCGTTTCACCCCTATATCCGAAGACGCCGGTGGAGATATATCGCCAGCGCGCCCGGATCCCAGAGCAGGCGGCCGGTTGGACTGATCGTTTGTTCGCGCGACCCGCGGAGTTCGAGTGCCTGCCGGTGGCGCGTTCGGCGCGGTCTTGTTGGATCGATTGGCACACGGAGCGACTGACGGCCCACGACGGCTTGGTAAGAGCTAATCACCCACTCGTCGTTGCCTCACTCAATCGACGCCAGTCCGCGACATCTCTCGCAAAGCTATTGCGTGACCCGCTCGGGTACCTGTGGACCTACGGGTTCTTATGGAAGGAGCCGGACGAAACAGAAGAACCGCTGCAACTCGATTCGTTGGCTATTGGAGGTATTCTCCATTCGACGTTGGAATGCGCTGTATCAGACCTTGAGTTGACGAAACCGGGAGGATTTGGCACCGCTGATGACGCTTCGCTTGCGGGCGCTATCAGCAGGGCTCTCGATTCTGTCGCACGGGAATGGGAACGCTCGCGGCCCGTGCCACCACCCGTGATTTGGGTACGCAAGCTGCAGGACATTCGCACGCTTGCGGTTGCTGCCTTGGGATACCGGGAGCAATCGCTCGTCGGGCAGCGAAGCTGGGCCGAATTACCGTTTGGAGGCGATAGAAGCGTGGAGGATCTGACTGACGAGCGGCGCGCCCTGTTACCGTGGGACCCAACGACTCCGGTGGTGATTCCCGGAACTACCGTTGCAATAGGCGGAGCGATCGATCGTCTTGACCTTAGCGCCGCTGGCGAAATTGCGCGCGTGACTGACTACAAGTCTGGGAAGTCGCCTGGCAAAAAGCCATTGGTGCTGAAAGGGGGAGCCGAACTGCAGCGCTGTCTCTACGCTTATGCGGTTCGCTCGCTCGTCCCAACCGTGAACGACATTCAAACGCGGCTTCTATTTCCAAGGGCGGAAAAGGATGGCCTATACGAGCTCGCCGATCCGCAGGCAGTCCTTGCAAGCCTGGCGGTCTTTGTAAACGCCGCGCAGCTTTACGCGACGGCAGGGAATGTGTTGCCTGGGGCAGGCGCGCAGAATGACTACAATGATCTTGCCTTCGCGCTCCCAGGCGGCGCGAAGGAAGGTTACTTCGAGCTCAAGAGCAGCCTTATCTCTGATCGTCTCGCCGATCTCTCGGCTTTATGGGAGATGGAGTGATGTCCGAGACTGGTGTGTTACCCGATCTGCCCGCGCGTCGTCGCGCGCTGCTCGATCACAACACGACACTCCTCGTGGAAGCTGGGGCTGGGAGCGGTAAGACGGCACTGATGGCGGGGCGCGTAGCGCTCCTTCTTGCAGCCGGCATTCCCACACGTGAGATCGTAGCGATTACGTTTACCGAGGCCGCGGCATCGGAGCTGCGCGAACGAATTGAGGGCTTCGTTAGTCGTCTGGCGCGAGCGGACATTCCGGACGAATTGCGGATCGCATTGCCCGATAGGATTTCCGCCAACCAGTCCGCAGCAATAGCTGCGGCGGATGAAACGCTTGATGAGCTGACTTGCACGACAATTCACGGTTTCTGTCAGCAGCTCGTGAAACCGTATCCTGTCGAAGCGGGTATCGACCCTGGTGCAACAATCATAGACCCGGACGCCGCCAATCTTGCGTATGAAGACTTAGTATTGGCATGGTTATCAGCGCGTTTCGGTCGCGATCGCGGCGCGGAGGGTCTCGGCCGACTGCCTGCATTGCCAGCACTGGGCGACCAGGACTTCTTCGCGGAACTCCTTGTGGACGATCCCGACCACGTCATAAAGCACATTCAAGAGACTGCGGTGTTTCTCAGGAAGACTCGCACGGCCAGGGCGCCGCCTGGAACAATTACGGCGGCGGACCTCGACGAACTGTCACAGTCCATTGACGCATTTGCCGCTTGGTCGACGCAGTGCGCCGTCGAGGAAAAAGACACCGCTGATATCATCAACGACCTTCAGCAATTTAGGGTGCTTGTTGATGAGGCAAGAGCAGGGCCACTAACCGGACGGGGGGTGGCAAAACTCCTTCTTCACGTTCCGCCGGAGTGCAAACACGGCACGGAAACTCGTTTCGTTGCGTATAAGAAAAAGGGGAAATGGGAGGCCGCAGCAACTGCAAAAGGCCTTGGTAAGCCACGTGGGGGGCAATTGTCAGCTGCCGCAGAAGCACACTACGATAGGTGCAGCAAAGCTTACACAGCCTTCGTCGGTGTTGTGGCGGCAAACGCTTTTGCGCAATTCGTTGCCGAATTTGAACCGCTCGCAAAATTGTACGCAGACTATAAGCGGCAGGCAGCGCTTCTAGACTTCGACGACCTGCTTCATCAAGCACGTGATCTGCTAGCTCGCAATGAGCATGTACGACTGGCACTAGCGCAGCGTTATCCGCGCATTCTTGTTGATGAATTCCAGGACACCGATCCACTGCAAGCAGAAATTCTGTGGCACCTTTGTGGAGACGGGGATCAAGGTGTTTCGTGGACAGAGCGCAAGCTGCGGGCCGGCAGTCTGTTTGTCGTCGGTGATCCGAAGCAGGCTATCTATCGTTTTCGTGGTGCCGACGTTGACACCTACCTCGATGCTAAGCGCGCAATTCTTGCGCAAAATTCTGACGCGGTGCTTGAAATCGTCGCCAACTTCCGATCACTGAAGCAAATTATCGACTTCGCGAACAATCAGTTTCAAGGATTGCTTTCTCAGGAAAACGGGCAGCCCGGTTTCACGGCGTTAGGGCCGACGAGACTGCCTAGCGATGAACGGCCAGCCGTTGCTTGTTTCGACGTGACGATTGGGGATGACCACAAGAACACCAGGGGTAAGATCGTGGTTGATTTGATACGGCGCGAGGAAGCGAGGATCGTTGCTGACCTTGTTAGTCGTTTAATCGGAACGTATCAGGTATGGGACAAGCGATCGAAGGTCACGCGGCCTTGCCGCCCCGGTGATATTGCGCTTCTCGCTCCAACGGGCACGAGTCTGTGGATTTACGAGCGAGCGTTGGAACAGCGCGAAATATCAATAGCGTCACAAGCTGGAAAGAGCTTCTACACACGCCAGGAAGTTCAGGACATGATCGCGGTCACGCGAGCAATTGCCGATCGACGCGATACGCTGGCGTTCGGGGCTTTCATTCGCGGTCCACTCGTTGGACTAACCGAAGAGGAGATTGCCGATGCCATCATCGGGTTGCCGCCGATTGGAGAAAACCAAACTCCGCGGCTTCACCTTTGGACGGATTGCCAGGTTATTACTAATCCGGTTCTGAAGCGCGCCCTTGAAGTGCTGCAAAATCTCGCGCGAAAGGCGCGCCAGACAACGCCCTACCACCTAATGGCCGAGGCGATCGAAGAGTTGAACGTTCGACCCATCTTGCGTGCTCGCTACCGACTAAGTGCGGAGCGCTCGCTAGCTAACATCGAGATGGTTCTGGAGATGGCGCGCGCCTATGAAACCCGCGGTCTTGTCGCTTTTGCAGATGCCCTCCGAGTTAATTGGGAAGACACAGAGAAACACATTGAGGGCCGTCCTGATGCCGACGCGGAAGCCGTGGCGATCTCGACGATTCATTCATCCAAAGGACTCGAATGGCCCATCGTGATTCCTATCAATTCGACGACTGAGCTGAATGAATCGGTGGATTTTTTGCATCGACGTTCGGATAACACGGTTCAC
>JANLPY010000513.1:0-41043 GCA_031367505.1 Hyphomicrobiaceae bacterium
GCCGCCGAGGCCGCGTTCGGCGCCTTCATCGAAAGCAACACGCTGAAATACGAGAAGGCCGCCGAGTGCCTGCGGAAAGATCGAGACGTGCTGTTGGCCTTCTACGACTTCCCCGCCGAGCACTGGAAACACTTGCGCACGACCAACCCGATCGAGAGCACCTTCGCGACCGTGCGCCACCGCACGATCCGATCGAAGGGCTGCCTCTCGAACAGGACCGCTCTCGCCATGGTGTTCAAGCTGGTCGAGGGTGCGCAGAAGAGCTGGCGGCGTCTCGACGGCCACGCCCAGTTGCCAAAACTCATTCTGGGTGTGAAGTTCACCGACGGACTGGAGGTCATCGCCAAGATGAGCGACCGTCAGCCCGTAACCGCCGCCGCCTAACCGGACCGGCCGTCACCAAGATTTGGCGATAGCTCCTTGCGCGTATTGCACCACGATACCCACCGAACAAACGGCCGGCGTCGCGGCAGAATTTGCAAACAAAAAGGGCCGCATTGCTGCGGCCCTCTGTTCGGTTCGATAAGTCTTGAACCCTTAGTTGTCCAAGAAGCTGCGCAGCTTGCGTGACCTGCTCGGATGCTTCAGTTTACGCAGCGCCTTCGCCTCGATCTGACGGATGCGCTCGCGCGTAACCGAGAACTGCTGGCCGACTTCTTCCAACGTGTGGTCGGTATTCATACCGATGCCGAAGCGCATGCGAAGCACACGCTCCTCTCTCGGCGTCAATGAGGCTAACACCCGTGTCGTCGTCTCGCGCAAGTTGCTCTGGATTGCCGCATCGATCGGCAACAGCGCGTTCTTATCCTCGATGAAGTCGCCGAGGTTTGAATCATCCTCTTCACCGATCGGCGTTTCGAGGCTGATCGGCTCCTTGGCGATCTTGAGAACCTTGCGCACCTTCTCCAGCGGCATCGCAAGCTTCTCAGCCAGCTCCTCCGGCGTCGGTTCGCGGCCGATTTCGTGCAGCATCTGGCGGCTCGTGCGCACGATCTTGTTGATCGTCTCGATCATATGCACGGGGATGCGGATGGTGCGCGCCTGGTCGGCGATCGAACGCGTGATCGCCTGCCGGATCCACCATGTCGCGTAGGTCGAGAACTTATAGCCGCGCCGATACTCGAACTTGTCGACAGCCTTCATCAAACCGATGTTGCCTTCCTGGATCAGATCGAGGAACTGCAAGCCGCGGTTGGTGTACTTCTTGGCGATCGAGATGACCAAGCGGAGGTTGGCTTCCACCATCTCCTTCTTCGCCTGGCGGGCTTCGCGCTCGCCCTTCTGCACGTGCCGGACAATACGCCGGTACTCGGTGATTTCGAGGCCGGTTTCGGTGGCCAAACTGAAGATCTCCGAGCGGATGGTCTCGACCTTCTGACGCTCGTTCTTGACGAAATTCGACCAGCCCTTGCGGCCGAGCTTCGACACCCGGTCGAGCCACGTCTTGTCGAGTTCGTTGCCGTAATATTCGTCGATGAAGTCCTGACGCAGCACGCCATAGCTGTCAGCCAAGCGCATCAACTGGCCTTCGTAGCCGATCAGGCGCTTGTTGATCGCATACAGCTGCTCGACGAGGCTTTCGATACGATTGTTGTTGAGCGAGAGCGACTTGACGTCGGCAACGATCTCCTCGCGCACCTTTTCGTAGATCTTCTGCTGCTGGCGCGGGTTCTGTTCGCCGGCAACCTGCAGTTCGAGCTTCTTGTCCTGCTGTTTGCGCAACTTCTTGTAGGCAGCCGCAATATTGTCGAAAATTTCCAGAACCTTCGGCTTGAGTTCGGCCTCCATCGCGGCGAGCGATAGCGCGTTCTCGTAGTCATCCTCGTCGTCGGCATCGGCGCCTTCGGTCGGGATTTCACCAGCCATGATGGCAGCCGATGGGCCTTGGCTCGGCTGCAAATGTGCCGGCCGCGGGCCCTGCGGAATGCCGCCAGGTGCGGGTTCACCTGGAACCAGCGGCGGGATCGCCTTTGCCTCGGGACCTTCGTAGGTCGCCTCGAGATCGATGATGTCGCGCAGCAGGATCTTGGCTTCGTTGAGCTCGTCACGCCAGATGATGATCGCCTGGAACGTCAGCGGGCTCTCGCACAGACCGGCGATCATCGCCTCGCGGCCAGCTTCGATCCGCTTGGCAATGGCGATTTCGCCTTCGCGCGAGAGCAATTCGACGGTGCCCATTTCGCGCAAATACATGCGCACCGGATCGTCGGTGCGCTCGGATGGTTCAGCACGCGCCTCTGTCTTGGCGGGGAGATTTTGCGCGGTGACGGCACGCCCGGTCTCGTCTTCCTCGCCCGGCTCGTCGACGGCTGTTTCTTCGCCTTCTTCCTGCTCGACGACGTTGATGCCCATTTCTGAGAACATCGACATCACATCTTCGATCTGCTCCGAGGTGACTTCCTCGGACGGCAGAACCTTATTCAATTCGTCGTAGGTGACATAACCGCGCGCTTTCGCGGTCTTGATCAAGCGCTTGACGGCTGCATCGGATAGATCGAGCAGCGGGCTGTCGCGTTCCGGCGCTTCGGCAGCCGGAGCTGCCTGGTCGTCGGACTTCTGAGCCATCGGTCGTTTCATATCGTTGAACGCCTATGTTGGTGTTGAGCTGGCCGGACTAACATCCGTACCAGTCACGAAGGGCGGATGGTCTTTGCCGGAATACCAACGTGCGCTGTTCAACTTGCGGTTCGGCCCGATGCGCCGAAGCGCGATGCCCGTGGGCGGCCGTAGCAGTTGAAGCTGCACATGCATTAGTTCGATATTCCGAGAGTGTTGAACTTTTTTATTCAAACGTCGTTGTGGTCTAAAGTCGTCGCCTAAACGCATGCCCGAATACCAGTAACGCGATAGCAAACATGTCCCCGAAGGATGGCAATCGTTAAGATCTGCCGGTTGGTGCTGTCGTGCCAGGTATCGATCAGGTATCGAATGGTGCTTCCAAACCGTGAGAGTTCGTTATCAATCCTTTGATCTCCCGGATGCGCGCGAACGCTTCCTCACTTTCCGTGTCGTGCCACTCCTGCTCCGCCGTTGCCAAGGCTTTCCGCAAGCCCGATTGCCGGTCGTGAAGCGCGAGGGCGTGGCGCCAGCCAGCATCCACCTCGGCCCGTTCGGTATCAGGTTCCGCGAAACGGTCGCACTTATGGGTAATCGCTCGCTCGATGAGCTCAACCACTTTCCCCAAGCTCAATCTGGTCAAGTGGGATCGTAATCCGGCCGTGTCAAGTGGTTTTTCCGCGATATCCAACGAAAGGAGACAAGAGCGTAACTTTATGAGCGCAGGTGAGGTGAGGTAAATGTTGGCAATTTCCTCGGTTTGGTCTTCCAGCAACCAGGGATGATTGATGATCGCCAACATCAAAAGGGCCTCCCGGTAGGGGAGTGACGCGGCCGTAGCGTTGGTCGCGAGAATGCTTCTGCGAAGCGCGTCGCTCGCGGGCGAATGCTGCCACGGCTGGCCCGGGCTTGCACTATTGCGGCCGTTGGCGTGAGAACGTCCGCCCTTTGATGCCTGACCTAGCTTGAACTGCGGTTTGAAGGGCGTCTTGTACCCGGACTTACCCCCGTTGATGGCTTCTTTGTAGCGGCCTCCCGACCACTCGTCCTGCTTTTCGAAGCTTTTGGCCGGAACGTTGTCGCCCCACATATTGCGCAGACGGGAAGCGATATCCTGGGTGTAGTGGCCGCGCACGCTATCGTCGGCGATCGTTCCCACCAACTTGAATAGGCGTTGTTCGAGCTGAGCGCGGCGCTCGGGGGTGGTCCACTGCCCGCTGGTCCATTCGCGCGTGAACAGCATTTCAACGAGGGGGCGCGCGGTGCGTAGGATCTCCTGCATCGCGTCCGGCCCTTGCTGGCGGATCAAATCGTCGGGGTCGAGACCATCGGGGAGGAAGGCGAAGGCGACGCTAACGCCGGGCTTCAAGTGCGGAAGCACGGTGTCGATGGCGCGGAAACCGGCCTTCTGGCCAGCCGTGTCGCCGTCGAAGCACAGGATTGGCTCCGGACACATTCGCCACAGCAATTTGACCTGATCTTCCGTCAAAGCGGTGCCGAGGGGGGCGACCGACTGGCCGAAGCCCGCTTCGGTCAACGCGACGACATCCATGTAGCCTTCGACCGCGATTATTTGTTCGCGCTCGTATGCCAGCGGCCGCGCCTTGGCGGCGTTGAACAGAATGCCACCTTTGTGAAACAGCGGCGTTTCAGGCGAATTCAGATATTTGGCGGGTACGTCTTTCTCCAGCGCGCGGCCGCCAAATGCGATGACCCGGTCTTTGAGATCGGTGATCGGAAACATCACTCGATTGCGGAACCGGTCATATGGCACCGGAATATCGTCGCCGCCGATCAGCATGCCCGATGTAATCATTTCCGGCACCGTGAAGCCACGTTTTGCCAGGTGATCCTTGAGGGCCGCGCGCCCGCTCGGTCCGAAGCCGAGGCGAAACTTGGCGATCGTTTCGCGCTTCAGGCCACGCCGTTCGAGGTAGGCACGCGCCTCCTGCCCCGCGTTCGCGTGAAGTGCATCCTCAAAAAACTTGGCCGACGCCTCGAGCAGTTCGTAAAGCCTGGTGCGCTCGTCTTGCCGGGCTTGATCGCGGGTCTCGTCGCCGAACTCCTGTTTTGGCATCGGCACGCCCGCTTCGGCGGCTAAGCGCTCGACGGCTTCGGGGAAGGTCAAGCCTTCGGTCAGCATCACGAATTTGAAGATGTCGCCGTGCTCACCCGAGGCGAAGCAGTGGTAAAAACCTTTGACATCATTGACGAAAAACGATGGTGACTTCTCGACCTTGAACGGCGACAAGCCCGAAAACTCGCGGCCCTTGCGCTTGAGTGCAACTTTGCGCGCGACGACCTGGCTGACAGGCAATCGGGCGCGGATCTCATCGAGAAATTGTGGCGTGAATCGCATCGGCTCGCGGCGTTCGGCTAAACTTCCAAGTTGGCTGGAGTTTAGGGTGATTCGCCGCCGGATCTCGCGCTGACGTCACGCAACCAGCGCACTATACCCGTGATCCACAGGGTGCAACCGGCCTCGCCGGATGGCTGTTCGACGCAGTATGTCCGCCTTGTCGATGCTTGTTCCAGGGCAGGTTTTCTCCGTTTGCGGCACCTCCCGATGGAACAGAAGTGCCTGCACCGGTAACCGGAATTGGCGTTGTACGATCTCGATGACAGCCGTCGTGCTTTCGAGTTGGGCACCGTCCAGCCGGTCGAATCCGGTGTCGAAATTGCCGATCGCCTCGAACATGAAGACGCCAACGTTCATGCCGAAGCCGACGCTGGCTGGATCGCGGTTCCAGTCGCGGCCGGTCCAGATTGTGCCGTCAGGTGCAATCGTGACGTGTTGGGCGATGTCGTCGAACCGGCGTTCGTTGACGTGATATCGGGCCATGCGTTCGATACAGGCGATGCCATCGTAATCGTCGTGCGCCGGCGACCAGGTGTGGTGCATGTCAATCCGCCAGACGCGCCGGGTCCAAGCGAACGCGCGCACTTCGATTTCAAACTCACCTGATGTGAGGGGGCGGAAAGGGGACGGCATCGAGCGCTCCTCTTACTCGGACGCGACCACCCCTCCAGGTCTGCCTGTTCAAACCGGCCAAGCGCGGGCGTTTCCCCCGTCCGCGCTCGGATTGTTATTTCAGCAGTCCCTTAACGATAGCACTTGCCTTGGCAAAGTCCATCTGACCGGCGAATTTTTCCTTCAACGCGGCCATCACTTTCCCCATCTCCTTGACGCTGGCGGCGCCAGTCTCTGCGATGATGGCCGAAATCGCCGCCGCGATCTCCGCGTCACCGAGCTGCTTTGGCATGAAGCCTTCGATCACTTTGATCTCCGCCTGCTCCTGATCGGCAAGCTCCTGGCGTCCGCCCTGTTCGTAAAGCGTGATCGACTCGCGCCGCTGTTTCACCATGCGCGCCAGCAAATCGACAATCTCGCCATCGGTGATCTTGTCCTTTGATGGACGGGCCGCGATATCGGCGTCCTTGATCTTGGCCTGCACCATTCGCAGTGTCGATAGACGGGCTTTTTCGCCGCCCTTCATCGCGTCCTTAACGGCCTGCATGATCTCGTCGCGCATGGAAAATCCTCGAATTGTCGGTTTGGTTTTTATCTCTACGCCCTGCTCATGGTTCGGGCAAGGCAAGGGGGCGGCGACGAAGTAAGTTCAATGCAGTCGTGAAAAGATCGACGATCGTGCGAAGCGCCGGTACAACTGTCGACGAATAGTTCGAGTCTGCCGGCGCAAGGCGCGCAAGAAAGCTCTATCCAATGGCTGTACCACAACCAGCAAATCATCGAACCGAGCCGACGTTCGCTCAGCTGTTCACGCCGAAGCTTGTGACGGTTTTTCGGGAAGGCTATGGCGGCAAGGAGTTCCGGGCAGATGCACTCGCCGGGCTGACGGTCGCGATCGTCGCGTTGCCGCTGTCGATGGCCATTGCGATTGCAGCCGGCCTGTCGCCGGATCGTGGATTATACACCGCGATCATCGGCGGATTTCTGGTGTCGGCCTTGGGCGGTAGCCGCTTCCAGATCGGCGGACCAGCAGGTGCGTTCATCGTTTTAATCGCGGCGATCGTCGAACGGCACGGCTACGATGGCCTCGTGCTGGCAACGATGATGGCCGGCGCTATGATGATGGCGGTTGGTTTTTTTCAACTCGGCACATACATCAAATACATTCCATATCCGGTGACGATTGGTTTCACGGCCGGCATCGCGGTGATCATTTTTGCATCGCAAGTTAAAGACCTGCTTGGTCTCGATATCGTCAAAGAACCGTCCGCACTGGTGCCAAAGATTGCGGCCATCTGGGGCGCGCTCGGTACGATCAAACCGGTGACGGTCGCGCTCTCCATATTGGCGATCGCAATTATCCTTGGGTTGCGCGCGTACCGGCCAAAATGGCCCGGCTTATTGATCGCCGTCGTGGTCAGCGCAGCGCTGACGGCGATTTTCCATCTCGATGTCGCAACGATCGGATCGCGCTTCGGAGGCATCCCGAATTCGCTGCCGTTGCCGGTGCTACCGGAAATCAATTTGGCGAAGATGCGCGCGGTGCTGCCGGACGCGATCTCGATCGCATTGTTGGGAGCTATCGAAAGCCTGCTGTCGGCGGTGGTCGCCGATGGCATGACCGGCCGTAAGCACCGCTCGAATTGCGAGCTCGTTGGCCAAGGCGTGGCGAACATTGGCGCGGTGATCTTCGGTGGCATGTGCGTGACCGGCACGATCGCTCGCACGGCGACCAACGTCAGAAGCGGCGCGCATGGGCCGGTATCGGGCATACTGCATTCGTTTTATATATTGGTGTTCATGCTGATCGCCGCACCGCTGGCCTCTTTCGTGCCGCTCGCTTGTCTTGGCGGCATCCTTGCCGTGATTTCCTGGAACATGGCTGAGCGGCATGAGTTCGCGGGGCTATTGCGCACCTCGTGGGGTGATGCGGCAGTCCTCATGGCAACATTTCTGCTCACGATTTTCGAAGATCTAATCGTTGCTATAGCCGTGGGTGTGACGCTCGGCGCATTCCTCTTTTTGCATCGCATGGCGGAAGCGGTCGAAATCCAGGGCGGCGGTCATATGCTGGCTGAAGACGAGGCCGATGCGACGTCCGACGCACGTCTCGCGTCACGACCAGCCGGTATCGTCGGTGACGCGCTGGTGTACCGGATCCGTGGTGCCTTTTTCTTCGGCGCGACGGCGGCCGTCAGCAATGTGCTCGATCAGATCGGCGCGCGGCCGAAGGTTTTTATTCTCGATATGACCGAGGTACCTTTGGTGGATACCACCGCTGCTCGCATGCTGGGTGAATTCGTCGAAAAGCTGTCACGGTCTGGCACCAAGGTCTATCTGTGCGGTGCCCGCTCAACCGTTCGCCGCACACTGCTGAACGCGGGGCTTCGCAAACCGGCCGTTCGTTACGCGGCAACATCGGCTGATGCGCTCCAAGCTGCGCGCAACGGCAGGGTGCAAGCCGATGCGTCGCGGCCGGTACCCCCGGTGGAACTGACGGCCACGTAGCGGCCGGAAATTTTAATCCTATGACTTGATTTGAGTTTCACGGCGCTCGAGCGCTGCGGGAGCGCGTCTGCGCGCGCATGAATAAAACTTCAGAAATCTTTGAACCGATTTCGAGGTGGTCGCGACTACCTGAACAGAAGCGCTCGGAACGGGGCTTCTGAAACGGAAAACATCAAAAGCAAAATCCAACAGGAGATACCAATGTCCAAGAAACTCATCCTCGCTGCGATTGCTGCAACCTTCGCTCTCTCCACCATGCAAGCCCCAGCTTTCGCCAAGGGTGGCGGGCATCACGGCAAGACGTTCAATGCCAACGGCGGCAACGGCGGGAATAACAACTCAGGCAACAACAGCGGTAACGGCGGCAACGGCGGAACCATCAAGAATGCCGGCAAAGCCAAGGGCGGCACAACTGCAAACGCCAACGGCGGCAACGTCGGCAACAACAACTCAGGTAACAACAGCGGCAACGGCGGCAAGGGCGGAAACATCTCCTTCTAAGCCGAAATCCAACCCTTATCTGCACGGCAACCCCATCGGTTCAATCCGGTGGGGTTTTCATTTTCGCCATGCGCCCCAGTTGCCCGGCGCAACGGTCGAGTAAAGCTGAACAATTCTTCAGAAATCTTTGAACCGTTTCTGATGTTGCCGCGACTACCTGAACAGAAGCGCTCGGAACGGGGCTTCACACCATACCTGGCTAATCGAGCCGCATCGAACCCTTCAGGAGCGTGACATGACCTTCAAATTCTCAACGGCACTCGCCTCGAGTTTCTGCACCTTGATCCTGATGACCGGCGTTGCTGACGCCGGCAAAGGCGGCGGATCGCATTCGTCGTCAGGATCTTCATCGTCGTTTTCATCGTTCTCATCGCGGAGCACCGAAGCGCGTAAGCCCGAACCCCGGATCGAGAAGCGCGAAGTCAAGGTTGCGCCGAAGCCAGAGCCGAAGGCCGAGCGCCGCATGGTCGATCGCGTCGTCAAGAAGCCGGTCGTTGAAGCGAAGACGACGCCAACCAAGATATTGGTGAAACAGGTCGACAAGACGACGAAGGTTGCCCTCAACCCGCAGCCGCTGCCACCTAAGGAGAGCTCCAAGCTCGCCGGCAAGGTTGCCTTGGGTGCCGTGGCAGCCGGTGGCGCTCACCTGCTCAACACGCGTCTGACAAACAAGAGTATCCTGCCGACCGCTCCATTGGCCGACCGGACGAAGCACATCTCGGAAGCGTCAATGCATAAGTTCGTCGCGGCCAATGCCGTGCAACGCAACGCTCAAACGATCAAGCCGAGCGATGGTGCAAAGCACGTAGAGGCGGTGAAGCAAGCGACGACGTTGATCAAGGACCCGAGCAAGGGTTACAAAGTTGCGGTCTATGGCGACAAGACCAAGCCGCAAGGTGGCAAGCCGGCCGGTGACAACTCAACGATCGTAATCAACGGCAACAACAAGACGGTCTACGTGCCAGCTTCGACCGTGAGCGGGCCCGACAACCGCACGATCGTCGTCAACTGCAACAACTGCAAGGTCGTGATCGTCGGCGACACCTCCAAGAACGGCCAAGCCGTCGCCGATAACCGCAACATTGTGGTCAACGGCAACCATGACAAGATCGTCCTGCAAGGCGACAAGGCGAACGGCGGCACCGGCCAAGCTGGCGGCTCAGTCACTGACAGCCGACACGTCACGGTGACCGGCGACAAGAACAAGATCGCCGTGCAAGGCGACAGCGTGAACGGCGGCGGCGGTGCCAACAGCTCGACGGGGCGTGGCCAGGATGGTGGCGACGGCGGCAAGGTCACCGACAATCGGAAGATCGATATCACAGCCACCGGTGACAAGAACAAGGTGTCGATGGGCGGCGACAGTGCCAACGGCGGTGATGGCGGCAACGGCAAGACGGCTGGCGGCAACGGTGGATCAGGTGGCGACGTCGCCGACAAGCGCCAAGTCAACGATCAAGGCGGTGGCAACAAGGTCGATACCCGTCGGACCGATACTGCAAACGGTGGCACCGGCGGCAGCGGCGAAGCACCATAAAAGCCAAACTTCAAATCAACCCAAAGCGCCGTCCTCAGTTCTACTCGAGGGCGGCGCCTCACTCGAAGACCCAACACCAACCAAAGGAGTTCGCGATGAATAGCATCCTCAAAGCCGGCGCACTCGCAGGCGTTTCCCTCTTCCTCTTCAATCTTCCTTTGCATGCCCAGGAGGCAAAAATGGCCGGTAAGAGCAGTAAGTCGTCGACAACCGAATGCGCTGGTAAATCGAAAATCACCAACGCCGACGGCAAAGATGGCGAAAACAATAGCGGCCCCAATAGCGGTAATGGCGCCAAGGGCGGTACGATAAAGAATCCTTGTCTCGCCAAAGGCGGTGATGTCAGCGCCAACGGTGGCAACGGCGGCAGCAACAACAAAGGCGGCAACAGCGGCAATGGTGGCCGCGGCGGCACCATCGAGTTCTAAGGACGAACGGCTTTTCGGCTCCAGCCTGCACCGGCATCCGCAGTGCTGGAGCCGATTGAACATTGCAGCGCGGTCTATCCAACCCCGATCGTTATTGCTTAACTGCTCAGGAGGCTTCGATGACCGGCGCTAACGCAAACCCCAAATTTCTACACTTCAAAGAGGTGGCAGGTGGCTATATCTTTCGTGCACCTAAGCTCGGGTCGCGCGGTCAGCCGGCTCATTACTTGGTCGATCAAACGCAAAAGGATCAGATCGAAGCGATCGAGGCCTCGATACCGCCGCGCCGCGTCGGCTACGGATTAATCGCTTGGTTCGTCTTATGTCTTCTGGTGTTGGTTGCGAGCGTCAATTCAATGTCGCAGCTCCCATCGTTGGTGGTCGTTGCAATGTTCGTGGTGGGGATGCTGCTCGTGCCATTTCTTGGGCTGCGTTATCTCGTCAACCGGCAGCGCGAACAAATGCGGCCGATCTTGAGTCAAGCTAAGTTGACCGATCAGGTCATATCAAACGAAGAAATCTTGGCAGCGGCGAGCCTGTCGACGTCGCTCAAGCAAACGTGGGTCTCGGCGTTGTCCCTGGGCACCTTGAGTTTAGTGCAGGTCGAGATGATGGCCGTGTCCCGCAATCCGAAGGTCGCCATGTTTAGCGACGCGAACATGCTCCCATGGGTACTGCAGTTCGTCGCATACGGCCTGCTGGCGATGGTGTGCTTCAAGGCCACGCTGGACAAGATCGACATGGCCGTCCCATCGGCCCCGGCACCGCCGTCGTTTTTGCGCGCACCTTCGCGCACGGTGGTTCTTGCTGTGGCCACGATCATGGTGGGCGTCGTCGTTATGCTGCTCATCATCACCTGGTAATCGGCGGCTGTGGCATCACGCCCGGTCTGTCGAGTTGACCCTTGCGCCTCATTTCCCTAGGTTCCGCCCGCAACCGTACCGGAGTCGCAGCGGCGCCGCTCCCCGGTTAGCGCCAGGAACCATTTTTATGCCGACCGATATCAGCACATTGTCCAAGCCCGCACCTTGGGCCGACCGCTCGGCGACCGCGCGGCTGGTGTTGGCGGACGGTTCCGTCATCGAAGGCTACGGCCTCGGCGCGACCGGATCGGCCGTCGGCGAAGTTTGTTTCAACACGGCGATGACCGGTTACCAAGAGGTCCTGACCGATCCGAGCTATGCCGGCCAAATCATCACCTTCACGTTCCCGCACATCGGTAACGTCGGCGCCAACATCGAAGATACCGAAACGTCCAACCTGGCGATGCGTTCTGGCGTGCGCGGCTGCGTCTTGCGCGCCGATGTTACCGATCCATCCAACTACCGCAGTGCCGAACACCTGGATCAGTGGTTGAAAGCGCGGGGCATTATAGCAATTACCGGGATCGACACGCGGGCTTTGACGGCGTTGATCCGCGACAAGGGCATGCCGAACGCGGTCATCGCCCATGAGCCATCGGCGAAATTCGACATTGCGAAGCTAACCGCCGAAGCGAAAGCTTGGCCCGGTCTCGACGGTATGGATCTGGTGCCCGAGGTGACGGTCGGCCAAACCACCTCATGGGACGAGATGCGATGGGTATGGGGCACGGGCTATGCGCCGCAAACAGCCGTTGAATTCCACGTTGTCGCGATCGATTACGGCCTCAAGCGCAACATCCTGCGCTGCTTGGCAAGTGCGGGCTGCTCGGTGACGGTGGTGCCGGCCACGACGACAGCCGCCGATATCCTGGCGCGCAAGCCGGATGGCATTTTTCTGTCGAACGGCCCTGGCGATCCAGCGGCGACCGGCAAATATGCCGTACCCGAGATCAAGGCGCTGGTTGACTCTGGTTTGCCAGTGTTCGGCATTTGCCTCGGCCATCAGATGCTTGGGATCGCGCTCGGCGCCAAGACGTCGAAGATGCATCAAGGCCATCATGGCGCCAACCACCCCGTCATGGACCAGACCACGGGCAAGGTCGAGATCACATCGATGAACCACGGGTTTGCTGTCGATCGCGAGAGTTTGCCCGGCACGGTAGAAGAGACGCACGTGTCGTTATTCGACAACTCTAACGCCGGACTGCGGCTGAAGGGCAAGCCGGTATTTTCCGTCCAGTATCATCCCGAAGCCTCGCCTGGTCCGCAGGATAGTCACTACCTGTTCACCCGATTTACCAACCTGATGCGCGGCACGAAGGGCAAACCACCCATCGCTGAACGGTGACAACGTGGTGTGCACAGCTAAAACGTGGCGCGCAGCGCTACCGGCGTGCGGTTTTTGTCGTTGCAGCGAGACTCGGCCCCAAGGATGGTATCGTAAATTGGTGGTAATCTATTGATTGAAAACATTTTTCTTTAGGAGCCTGGATGGGGCCACCCCCTGCGGCGCACTGTCAAGAAAAAAGTTGTGACAAGTGTCTCACTATGGGTTATGACCCAGCGATGGACTGTACCGACTCGTGTCCTAGAGGGGTGTAGCTCAGTTGGTAGAGCGTCGGTCTCCAAAACCGAAGGCCGTGGGTTCGAGCCCCTCCGCCCCTGCCATGGCTGGTTAAGGCTGGATGTGCGGTGAAAGCCGCGCCCCGGCCTTTGAATGTGTCTGCAAGTGAATACAACGGTATTAGTGGCCCATTTGGCTGATTGACTTGGGTGCTAATTGACTTGGGTAAGGCGAAAGTTTGATGGCGAAGTACAATCCAATCGAATTTGTCCAGGAAGTTCGCGCAGAGGTGGCCAAGGTCACTTGGCCGACCTGGAAGGAAGTCTGGATCACGACGCTCGCCGTCCTCGTCATGGTGACGATGGCATCGCTGTTCTTTGTTGCGGCCGACCAGTTTCTCGGCGCGACGATCAAATTTGTTCTGGGGTTCGGGCGTTAGCGCTCAAAGCTCCGACTAGGTTGCAAGATCAGTTTCGACCCTTTTAGTGACGACAGTTGACGCGCGGTATTCGCGCAAGGCTCGCAAATCAGGACTTTAGTGACGCAATGGCGAAGCCGAAACGCTGGTATATCGTGCACGCCTACACCAACTTCGAGCGCAAGGTAGCGGATTCGATCCGTGAGCGCGCGAAGCAGGGGGGCATCGAGCATCTGTTCGAAGAGATCGTCGTGCCCACCGAGGACGTCGTAGAAGTGCGCCGTGGCCGCAAGGTGCAAACCGAGCGCAAATTTCTGCCCGGTTACGTACTCGTGAAGATGGAAATGACCGACGCGGCCTTCTTGATGATCAGGAATACGCCGAAGGTCACGGGGTTCCTCGGAACCGACAATAAAGCGACGCCGATCCCCGACGAAGAGGCGCTCCGCATGATGCGCCACGTCGAAGAAGGCGTCGAGCGTCCAAAGCCGACGGTTACGTTCGAAATCGGCGAGCAGGTCAAGGTGGCCGAGGGGCCGTTCGCGACCTTCCAAGGGCACGTCGAAGAGGTCGACGAGGAGCGTTCGCGCCTCAAGGTGGCAGTGCTGATCTTCGGACGGCCGACGCCAGTCGAATTGGAGTTTGGGCAAGTCGAGAAGCTGACCGCCTGAACAAGCAATTCCAGCGCAAGCTGGATATCCGTGCGGGAGGACAATGGGTAACCATCGTCCGCTGACCGCTAACCCTGGGGGAGCCCAATGGCTCGCCCCACATTCAACGGGGAGACACGATGGCTAAGAAGATAGACGGTTACATCAACCTGCAAGTTCCAGCCGGCAAGGCTAATCCCTCGCCGCCAATCGGACCCGCGCTCGGTCAGCGTGGCGTCAACATCATGGAATTCTGCAAGTCCTTCAACGCGAAGACGAAGGACATGGAGCCTGAGACGCCGATTCCGGTAAAGATCACCGTGTTCTCGGATCGCTCGTTCACGTTCGAAATGCGCACGCCGCCGGCCAGCTTCTTTCTGAAGAAGGCCGCCAAGATCAACGCCGGTAGCAAGACGCCAGGTGTGGTCAGCGCGGGTACGGTCACCATGGCGCAGTGCCTCGAGATCGCGAAGACCAAGCTCAAGGATCTGAATACCGATAACGTCGAGCAGGCCGCCCGCACGATCGCCGGGTCCGCCCGGTCGATGGGCATCCAGGTTACGGAGTAAAGAACATGAGCAAATCTGGAAAACGCGTCCGCACCGCCCGTGAGGGCATCAGCCGTGACAAAGCCTATTCGCTCGAAGACGCGCTGAAGCTCGTCAAGTCGCGCGCCAAGGCCAAGTTCGACGAGACTGTCGATATCGCTATGAACCTCGGCGTCGATCCGAAGCATGCCGATCAGATGGTTCGCGGCGTCTGCAACTTGCCGAACGGCTCCGGCCGTACGCTCAAGGTCGCCGTGTTTGCCCGTGGTGCCAAGGCCGAAGAAGCCAAGGCAGCCGGCGCTGACATCGTCGGCGCTGAAGACCTCGTCGAAATCGTCTCGAAGGGCGCGATCAACTTCGATCGTTGTATCGCGACGCCGGACATGATGGGTCTCGTCGGCCGCCTCGGTAAGGTACTCGGCCCCCGTGGCCTGATGCCTAACCCGCGCGTTGGCACGGTGACGATGGATGTCACCACTGCTGTCAAAGGCGCCAAAGGCGGCTCCGTTGAATTCCGCGTTGAAAAGGCTGGCATCGTGCATGCCGGCGTTGGCAAGGCGAGCTTCACCGAAGCGCAATTGGCGGAAAATATCCGCGCATTCGTCGATGCGGTGAATAAGGCCAAGCCTGCTGGATCGAAGGGTACCTACCTCAAGAAGGTCGCGATCAAGTCGACCATGGGCCCTGGCATCAAGGTCGAGCAATCGAGCGTCGTGCCGTCGTCAACGCAGAACTGATTTCAATCGAGACGAGGCCGTCAATCGTCGATTGCCACGTCGTCTAAACCTATGGGCGAGCCGCTTAAGGCTCGCACTAGAGGTGAGTGCCACACGATCGGCAATTCATCTCGAACCTGTCCGAGATTGCAGGCGCATCGCGGCTTTTCAGCAGCGCTGCTTAATCCCCGAAGTCTACCGGCGGGGGCCAGCATGAGACGGGAGACAACCCGGAATTCAAGGCGCCCATAAGGCGTCCGAACCTTTCGGTTTGAACCTCTCCGGGCACGCTCCACCAGGCCACGATTGGTCTGGAGGGCGGACAGGCGAAGCGCTCTTCGCGCAGTTGCGGACTTAGCGGTCCGTGTTGCGAATGAGGGGCACGTTGCAACCGCCGAAGTGGTGGGCCGGGATCTCGGTTCGCCACCAGGCACTAGCTAGGAGAGCATAAGTGGATAGAGCTGCGAAAGCAGAGCTCGTGACTGCGCTCCACGACGTGTTCAAGGACGCGGGCGTGGTCGTTGTTTCCCACTATGCCGGGATGACGGTCGCTCAAATGACCGACTACCGCCGCAAAATCAAAGCGGCTGGCGGTTCGGTTCGAGTGGCTAAAAACCGGCTGGCGAAGATCGCAGCGAAGGATACGGACAGCGCATCGATCGTCAATCTTTTCAAGGGGCAGACCGTTCTTGCCTACTCGAAAGATCCGATCGCGGCGGCACGGGTTGCAGTTCAGTATGCCAAGACGAATGACAAGCTCGTCATTCTGGGCGGCACAATGGGCTCGACCGTCCTCAATCCGGCGAATGTGAAAGCTTTAGCCGATCTGCCTTCGCTGGACGAGCTGCGAGCCAAGCTCATCGGCCTCCTGAATGCGCCAGCGACCAAGATCGCTCGCACAGTCATGGAGCCGGGTGCTCAACTTGCACGCGTGATCCAGGCGAAAGCGGCTCAAGGGTAACACACGACAGAAGAGCGCAGGGCAACGTTGGCTCACGCACAACTGATCTAATCAACCGTTCAAACCGTAAGGAATTAAACCATGACCGATCTCACCAAGATCGTTGACGATCTCTCGAAGTTGACCGTTCTGCAGGCAGCTGAACTTGCCAAGATGCTCGAAGAGAAGTGGGGCGTTTCTGCCGCCGCCGCCGTCTCCGTTGCCGCGGCTGGCCCTGCCGCTGCCGTTGTCGAAGAGCAGACCGAGTTCACCGTGATCCTCGTCGCCGGTGGCGAAAAGAAGATCAACGTGATCAAGGAAGTCCGCGCCATCACGGGCCTCGGCCTGAAGGAAGCCAAGGACCTGGTCGAAGCCGGTGGCAAGGCCGTGAAGGAAGGCGTCTCGAAGGATGAGGCTGCCAAGCTCAAGAAGCAGCTCGAAGATCAGGGCGCCAAGGTCGAACTGAAGTAAGAGACGAGGGAGTGGGGAGTAGGGAGTAGGCAATAGTCTGCCAACTCCCCATTCGCTACTCCCGCCCGCGCTGCGGGCAACTAACTACCGTCCGCAGCGGCCGGCTCCCCACAGGGGAGTCGCTGCGGACAACCAACTACCGTCCGCAGCGGCCGGCTCCCCACAGGGGAGTCGCTGCGGACAACAAAAACGGTTCTCCGGAGTAGCTGGATAGGGTTCCCACCCTGTTTCGGACACTCCGGTGAGCCGTTTCAAGGGCCGCTACCCGGGTACTCCGGGCCAACGGCAATATGAGACGCGACAACGAAGCGAAGCATCTGGTTTGGAGCGAGGCGGGAACGCCCTCGAATGCCGACCAGAATATCATGGAGCGGACAGAGCATGGCTGATACCTACACAGGCCGCAAGCGCATCCGGAAGAAATTCGGCAACATGACCGAAGTTGCCAAGATGCCGAACTTGATTGAGGTTCAGAAGAGTTCCTACGACGATTTCTTGATGGTCAAAGAACCGGCCGGTGGCCGTGCAGACACCGGTCTGCAATCGGTGTTCCGTTCGGTTTACCCGATCTCGGATTTCTCCGGCCGGGCAACGCTCGAGTTCGTGCGCTACGATTTCGAGCCGCCGAAGTACGACGTCGAAGAGTGCATGCAGCGCGACATGACTTACGCAGCGCCGCTCAAGGTCAAGCTGCGCCTGATCGTGTTCGATATCAACGAAGAGACCGGTTCCAAGTCGATCAAGGACGTCAAGGAGCAGGACGTCTACATGGGCGACATGCCGCTCATGACGTTGAACGGCACGTTCGTCATCAACGGCACCGAGCGCGTCATCGTCAGCCAGATGCACCGCTCGCCGGGCGTGTTCTTCGATCACGATCGCGGCAAGACGCACGCATCAGGCAAGCTGTTGTTTGCGGCTCGCATCATCCCGTATCGCGGCTCTTGGCTCGACTTTGAATTCGACGCCAAGGACATCGTGTACGTCCGCATCGATCGCCGCCGCAAGTTGCCGGTGACGACGCTGCTGTACGCGTTGGGCCTCAGCGACGAACAGATTCTGTCGACGTTCTACAAGTCGCTCCCGATCAAGGAATCGAAGCGCGGCTGGCGCATGCCGTTCGCGGCCGACAAGATGCGTGGCACCACGCCTTTGGCCGACCTGATCGATGCCAAGTCGGGCGAAGTTGTCGCCCACGCTGGCGAAAAGATTTCGGCGCGCAAAGCACGTGAGCTCGCCGAAAGCGGCCTCAAGGAAGTTCTCGTTTCATCGGAAGATCTCGCCGGACGTTACCTGGCCGAAGACATCGTCGATATGGCGACGGGGCAGATCTTCGGTGAAGCCGGCGACGAACTCAACGACGAGTTGCTGGCCGAGATCAAAGACCAGAAGATCAAGGAATTCCCGGTCCTCGATATCGACCACATCACCGTCGGCGCGTTTATTCGCAACACCCTCAACATCGACAAGAACGCCAATCGCGTCGAAGCGCTGATGGACATCTACCGGGTTATGCGCCCAGGCGAGCCGCCGACCATCGAAGCGGCGGAAAAGCTGTTCCACACGATGCTGTTCGATAGCGAGCGTTACGATCTGTCAGCCGTTGGCCGCGTCAAGATGAACATGCGCCTCGACCTGCAAGTCGAGGACACGATGCGCGTTCTGCGGCCCGAGGATATTCTCGAGGTCGTCAAGACGCTGGTCGGCTTGCGCGATGGCAAGGGCGAAATCGACGACATCGATCACCTCGGCAATCGCCGTGTGCGTTCAGTCGGCGAGTTGATGGAGAACCAATATCGCGTCGGCCTCCTGCGCATGGAGCGCGCGATCAAGGAGCGTATGTCGTCGGTCGATATCGACACCGTGATGCCGCAGGATCTGATCAATGCGAAACCCGCAGCGGCGGCGGTGCGTGAATTCTTCGGCTCCTCACAGCTGTCGCAGTTCATGGATCAGACCAACCCGCTGTCGGAAATCACCCACAAGCGTCGTCTCTCGGCGCTGGGACCAGGTGGTCTGACGCGTGAGCGCGCTGGCTTCGAAGTCCGCGACGTGCATCCGACGCATTACGGTCGCATCTGCCCGATCGAAACGCCAGAAGGCCCGAACATCGGCCTGATCAACTCGTTGGCGACGTTCGCGCGCGTCAACAAGTACGGCTTCATCGAAAGCCCGTACCGTAAGGTTGTGAACCACAAGGTGACGGACGAGGTCGTGTACCTCTCCGCCATGGAGGAAATGCGCCACCACGTCGCCCAGGCCAACGCCGAAGTCGACGCCAAGGGCAAGCTGATCGGCGATCTCGTCACCTGCCGTTATCAGGGCGACGTGTTGCAGGTTGGCGCCGACAAGGTCGATTACATCGACGTGTCGCCTAAGCAGCTGGTGTCGGTCGCGGCAGCGCTGATCCCGTTCCTCGAGAACGATGACGCGAACCGCGCCCTCATGGGCTCGAACATGCAGCGGCAGGCCGTGCCGCTGATCCGCGCCGAAGCGCCGCTCGTTGGCACTGGCATCGAAGAAGTGGTGGCCCGCGACTCGGGCGCCGCGATCGCTGCTCGCCGTGCTGGCGTTGTCGATCAGGTCGATGCGACGCGTATCGTTATCCGCGCCACGCAGGAAACCGATCCGTCAAAGCCGGGCGTCGATATCTATCGTCTGCGCAAGTTCCAGCGTTCGAACCAGAACACCTGCATCAACCAGCGTCCGCTGGTCGATGTCGGCGATTTGGTGACCGCCGGTGAGATCATCGCCGATGGTCCCTCGACCGATCTCGGTGATCTGGCACTGGGCAAGAACGTGCTCGTCGCGTTCATGCCGTGGATGGGCTACAATTTTGAAGACTCGATTTTGATGTCCGAACGCGTCGTCTCGGAAGACGTATTCACCTCGATCCACATCGAGGAATTCGAGGCGATGGCCCGCGATACCAAGCTTGGGCCGGAAGAAGTGACGCGCGATATCCCGAACGTTTCGGAAGAAGCGCTCAAGAACCTCGACGAAGCTGGCATCGTTTACATCGGCGCTGAATTGCAGCCAGGCGACATCCTGGTCGGCAAGATCACGCCGAAGGGCGAGAGCCCGATGACGCCGGAAGAAAAGCTACTGCGTGCGATCTTCGGTGAAAAGGCATCCGACGTCCGCGATACCTCGCTGCGTCTGCCGCCAGGCGTTACCGGCACAGTCGTCGAAGTGCGCGTGTTCAACCGGCACGGCGTCGAGAAGGACGAGCGCGCCATGTCGATCGAGCGCGAGGAGATCGAACGCCTCGCCAAGGATCGCGACGACGAGCTGCAGATCCTCGATCGCAACGTCTACGGCCGCTTGAAGGATTCGCTGACGGGTAAGGAAGTGTCGAAGTGGCCGAAAGGTGCCAAGCGCGGCCCGACGGCGACTGTCGAAATCCTGGATGATATCCCGCGCAGCCAGTGGTGGGAAATCGGCCTCAAGGAAGAGAAGGCGCAAGCCGAACTCGAAGCCATTCAGAAGCAGTATGAAGACGCCAAGAAGAGCCTCGAACGGCGCTTCGTGGACAAGGTCGACAAGCTGCAGCGTGGTGATGAGTTGCCGCCAGGCGTGATGAAGCGCGTGAAGGTGTTCGTCGCCGTCAAGCGCAAGATTCAGCCAGGCGACAAGATGGCTGGACGGCACGGCAACAAGGGCGTGGTCTCAATGATCGTGCCGCGCGAAGACATGCCATTCCTCGAAGATGGTACGCCGGTCGACGTGGTGCTGAACCCGCTCGGCGTGCCGAGCCGCATGAACGTCGGACAGATCCTGGAGACCCATCTCGGTTGGGCCTGCCGCGGGCTCGGCCGCGCGGTCAACGAAGCGTTGGAGAAGTGGCACGAGAGTGGCGAGGCCAAGGAACTCAAGGAAACCTTGAAGTCGATCTACGGCGAGCAGGACGGCATCTCGAAGATGAAAGACGGGGAACTTGTGTCCCTCGCCGAAAAGCTTCGTCATGGCGTGCCGGTCTCGACCCCCGTATTCGACGGTGCCGACGAGAGCGACATCGTCGAGATGTTGAAACTTGCAGGCTTCGACACGTCGGGTCAGGTGCAATTGCATGATGGCCGTACCGGCGAGCCATTCGATCGTAAGGTGACGGTCGGCTACAAGTACGTGCTCAAGCTGCACCATCTCGTCGACGACAAGATCCACGCCCGTTCGATCGGTCCGTACAGCCTCGTCACCCAGCAGCCGCTTGGTGGTAAGGCCCAGTTCGGCGGTCAGCGCTTCGGCGAAATGGAGGTCTGGGCGCTCGAAGCGTACGGTGCCGCCTACACGCTGCAGGAGATGCTCACCGTCAAATCGGACGACGTCGCAGGCCGCACCAAGGTCTACGAAGCCATCGTTCGCGGCGACGATTCGTTCGAAGCCGGCATCCCGGAAAGCTTCAACGTGTTGATCAAGGAAATGCGCGCGCTCGGCCTCAACGTCGATCTTGCGAATTCCGCTGAGCCGTTGGCGGTGCCACCGCCTCAGGGTTCGCCGATGGACACTGCGTTGTTGCCGCAGCCGTTGCTGCCACCGGCCGCCGAGTAAATGTCATCGCGAGGGGGTGGCGCTGTACGGCGTACCCCTCGCATCTAACCGCCCCGATCTTCGCAGATCGCGGCGGCGTTGCACCGACCCCAATTACGCCCAAGCGAAGCAGCCCCCCTTCGCCGACGAGGAGATCAGCCGATGAATGAGATCACCAACCTCTTCAAGCAGCAGGCCCCAGCACCCACGTTCGATCAGATCAAGATCTCGATCGCGAGTCCTGAAGACATTTTGTCGTGGTCATTTGGCGAAATCAAAAAGCCAGAGACGATCAACTACCGTACCTTCAAGCCGGAACGTGACGGCTTGTTCTGTGCCCGCATCTTCGGGCCGATCAAGGATTACGAGTGCTTGTGCGGCAAGTACAAGCGGATGAAGTACAAGGGTCTCATCTGCGAAAAGTGCGGCGTCGAAGTCACGCTTGCCAAGGTGCGCCGCGAGCGCATGGGCCATATTGAGCTTGCGGCCCCAGTTGCGCACATCTGGTTCCTGAAGTCATTGCCGAGCCGCATTGGCCTGTTGCTCGATATGACGCTGAAAGATCTCGAACGCGTCCTCTATTTCGAGAACTACATCGTGCTTGAGCCGGGCGTGTCGAAGTTCAAGGAGCGTCAGCTCCTGTCCGAGGAAATGTATACCCAGGCGATCGAGGAATTCGGCCAGGACAGCTTCACCGCCGGCATCGGCGCGGAAGCGATCCGCGAGATCCTGTCGAACATGGATCTCGTGCAGATCCAGGCCGATCTGCGCCAGGAAATCGCCGAGGCAACGACCGAGCTCAAGCCGAAGAAGCTCGGCAAGCGCTTGAAGGTCATCGAGGCATTCCTCGAATCGGGCAACCGCCCGGAGTGGATGATCCTGACGCAAGTGCCGGTGATCCCGCCGGAACTTCGCCCGCTCGTGCCGCTCGATGGCGGCCGCTTCGCGACGTCGGATTTGAACGATCTCTATCGCCGCGTGATCAATCGCAACAATCGTTTGAAGCGATTGATGGAACTGCGTGCGCCAGACATCATCATCCGCAACGAAAAGCGGATGTTGCAGGAATCGGTCGACGCACTGTTCGACAACGGCCGCCGTGGCCGCGTGATCACCGGCGCCAACAAGCGCCCGCTGAAGTCGCTCGCCGACATGCTCAAGGGTAAGCAGGGCCGCTTCCGGCAGAACTTGCTCGGCAAGCGCGTCGATTACTCTGGCCGTTCGGTGATCGTCGTCGGACCCGAGCTCAAGCTGCATCAGTGCGGCTTGCCCAAGAAGATGGCGTTGGAGCTGTTCAAGCCCTTCATCTATGCCCGTCTCCAGGCGTTGGGGCAGGCGGCCACCGTCAAGCAAGCGAAGAAGCTCGTCGAAAAGGAGAAGCCCGAGGTTTGGGACGTCCTTGACGAGGTCATTCGCGAGCATCCGGTGATGTTGAACCGCGCGCCGACGCTGCATCGTCTTGGCATCCAGGCGTTCGAGCCGATGTTGGTCGAGGGCAAGGCGATCCAGCTGCATCCGCTCGTTTGCGCGGCTTTCAACGCCGACTTCGACGGCGACCAGATGGCCGTTCACGTACCGTTGTCGCTCGAAGCTCAGCTCGAAGCTCGCGTGCTTATGATGTCGACGAACAACATTCTGCATCCGGCGAACGGCATGCCGATCATCGTGCCGTCGCAGGACATCGTGTTGGGGCTCTATTACGTCTCGATCATGCGCGACAAGGAAACTGGCGAGGGCATGTTGTTCGGGTCGGTCGAGGAAGTGCGGCGTGCGCTTGATGCCGGCGCAGTGTCGTTGCACGCCAAGATCAAGGGGCGTCACCGCTCGATCGATGCGGAAGGCAACGACTATACCGAAGTCAACGAGACGACGCCTGGCCGTATGCTGCTCGGTGAGTTGCTGCCAAAGCAGCCCGGCGTGAAGTTCGCGCTGATCAATCAGCTGCTGACGAAAAAGGCCATTTCGAGCCTCATCGACGCCGTCTACCGCAACTGCGGCCAGAAGGAGACGGTGATTTTCTGCGATCGCATCATGGCGCTCGGCTTCTATCATGCCTTCAAGGCCGGCATTTCGTTCGGCAAGGACGACATGGTGATCCCGGACACCAAGCCGAAGATCGTCGATCGGACGATGGGCGAGGTGCGCGACTTCGAGCAGCAGTATCAGGACGGTCTGATCACCAAGCTGGAAAAGTACAACAAGGTCGTCGACGCCTGGTCGAAGTGCACCGATCAAATCGCCAAAGAGATGATGGATCGCATTTCGACCACCAAGAAGGATGCCAACGGCAAGGAAGGTCCGATCAACTCGGTTTACATGATGAGCCACTCCGGCGCGCGTGGGTCGCCCGCTCAGATGAAGCAGCTGGCCGGCATGCGCGGTTTGATGACCAAGCCGTCGGGCGAGATCATCGAGACGCCGATCCTTTCGAACTTCAAGGAAGGCCTGTCGGTTCTCGAATACTTCAACTCGACTCACGGTGCTCGTAAGGGCCTCGCCGACACCGCTTTGAAAACGGCCAACTCGGGCTACCTGACGCGCCGTCTCGTTGACGTTGCTCAGGACTGCATCATCACCGAGAACGACTGCGGTACCGATCGCGGCATCAAGGTTCAGGCCGTGGTCGATGCCGGCAACGTCATCGTCGCACTCGGCGCGCGCGTTCTCGGCCGCACCGCCGCGGAAGATGTGATTGATCCGGCTTCCGGCGCAGTCATCATCAAGAACGGCGATTTGATCGAAGAGCGTCACGCCGAGGCGATCGAAAAGGCCCAGGTGCAGGAAGTCCGCATCCGCTCGGTGCTCACCTGCGCCACGGAGATCAGTGTCTGCGGCAAGTGCTACGGGCGCGATCTCGCACGTGGTACGCCGGTCAATCTCGGCGAGGCCGTCGGCGTCATCGCCGCACAGTCGATCGGCGAACCGGGCACCCAGCTTACGATGCGCACGTTCCACATCGGTGGCGTCGCGCAGACGGTGGACACCTCGTTCATCGAAAGCAACTTCAACGGCACGATCCGGATCAAGAACCCGAACATCGTGAAGGACAGCCAAGGCCGTATGATCGCCATGGGCCGCAACGTGGCAATCGCCATCGAGGACCAGGGCGGTAAGGAATTGGCGTCGTTGAAGGTTGCTGGCGGCGCGCGTGTGCTCGTTGCCGAAGGCGATACCGTCAAGCGCGGTGCTCGTCTCGCGCAATGGGACCCCTTCACCCGTCCCGTGCTGACCGAAGTCGACGGCATCGTCGCCTTCGAAGATCTTGTCGAGAACTTCTCGGTCCGCGAGCAGACCGACGAAATGAAGGGCACGACCAACCGCATCATCATGGACTGGCGGGCAACACCACGCGGTGCTGAACTGAAGCCTGCCATCGTGGTGAAGGATTCCAAGGGCAAGCCGATCAAGGTGCAGCGCGGCGGTGACGCACGCTACCTCTTGAACGTCGACGCCATCTTGTCGGTCGAGCCTGGTGCACACGTGAAAGCTGGCGACGTTCTCGCGCGTATCCCAACGGCGTCCGCCCGTTCAGGCGACATCACCGGCGGTCTGCCGCGTGTTGCCGAGCTGTTCGAAGCACGCCGCCCGAAGGATCACGCGATCATCTCCGAGCTTTCGGGCACGGTCGAGTTCGGCAAGGACTACAAGAACAAGCAGCGGATCACGATCAAGCCCGACGACGAGAATGAAGAGTCTGTCGAGTATCTGATCCCGCGCGGCAAGAGCTTGGCAGTCCAGCACGGCGACCGCATCGAGCGCGGCGACTTCGTGTACGACGGGCATCCAGCACCACACGACATCCTTGCGATCAAGGGCGTCGAGGAACTCGCCAACTACCTGATCAACGAGATCCAGGACGTCTATCGTCTGCAGGGCGTGACGATCAACGACAAGCACATCGAAGTGATCGTTCGTCAGATGTTGCAGAAGGTCGAGATCATGGATACTGGCGATACCGACCTGATCAAGGGTGAAAACCTCGATCGTCCAGAAGTCGAGGAAGTCAATCGGCGTACCGAGAAGGCCGGCAAGCGCCCGGCAATCTTCCAGCCGGTGCTCCTCGGTATCACCAAGGCGTCGCTGCAGACCCGTTCGTTCATCTCGGCAGCGTCCTTCCAAGAGACCACGCGCGTGCTGACCGATGCGGCCGTCAACGGCAAGATCGACACGCTCGAAGGCCTCAAAGAGAATGTCATCGTCGGCCGTTTGATCCCGGCCGGCACCGGTGGCATGCTGCGCTCGATCCGGCGTGTTGCAGCCAAACGCGACGAGTTGATCGCCAAGGAGCACGCCAAGGGTGAAGCCCGCGCGTTGGCCGGCAACGATGCTCCGGCTCGCCGCCGCCGTCGCCCGGCAGAAGAAGCCGCCGAGTAATCGGCCTAACGCTCAGATGTTCGCACCACAAACGAGGACCCGAAAGGGTCCTCGTTTCGCGTTTGGGCGTAGGCGGATTGTTGAGCGGCTCAGTCTGAAATGCTCGGGAACTCGAAGCTAGATCGACTTCGGCTGCACGTGTTGGGCCGCTCCGTTACCGCGCGCTGCGGTGCCGTTGCTCGCGCCAGTACCCGGCGCTGCCGGATCGACCAGGTTCGCGGACTTTCCGATGAATGTTGCACCCATCTCGATCGACAGGCCCTGATGGAAGATGTCGCCATCGACCGCGCCACCCGACTTCAGTGCGACGCGCGCACCGCTGACTGAGCCATCGACGCGTCCGTAGACGACGACATCGTCAGCCTTGATGTCACCTTTGATATGGCCGTTCTTGCCGACGATCAGATGGGCGCACTCAACATTGCCAAACACTTCGCCATCGAGCTGGGCTTGGCCCTTACAAACGATCTGACCGGTGATGGTGAAATCAGCGCTGATGGTCGATGTCGCAACGGTCGGATTTGTGTCGGCCGGCGGCGCGTTGACTGCACCATGACTGGGCGCTCGGCCGTTAGTATTGTTTGTCGTCACGAACCGGCTCATCAGGCCATTCTGCTTTTCCGACACGGTGGCATTACTCCATGATTAGCTGTTCGATTGGCGCATTTTAACGCTCGACGATCGTTGCAGCCCGGCTGTTTTCCTTAAGTCATTAATCAATAGCGAGCGCGTGAAAGTCGATATACTCAGTTTCTAATTTCGCAATGATAGCAGCAGCCGAGCGCTTGAAAATACCAGTCGCATTTCTTGGTTTATGGCGCGCAATCGGACACGGCCTGGCGCACCCGCAAATCGGCGCGCCAGCTTATTCAAATCGTTCGAAGACAATTATGCTCAGTTGCCTGATAAGGAATGGGCTTCCTCGAAGAAGAAGTCTTTCCAGCTTGCAGGTGTGGTCTTCAAAGTTCCGGCCTTCGCCATGAAAGTCGCGAACTTCTGCATGCCGACCGGTGCCACATCGAAGACCACGCCTGGCTCCTTCAACAGCTCGACCAACTCGTCGGCGGACAGCTTCTCCTTGACCTGTCCGAGATAGATCTGGATCGCCTTCTTGGGTTCATTCTTGATCATCTGCATGGCTTCCGTCATCGCCGCCATCACGGCCCCAATGGTCTTTGGATTGGCGTCGTGGAACTTAGCAGCGGCAAAAACGATGGCGTTGTTCACCGGCCCGCCGAACACGTCCATCGAGCTCAGCACTTTATGTACCGCTGGGTCTTTGAGCGCGATATTTTGATAGGGCGGCAGCGAGAAATGGCTGTTCACTTCACTGATCGGCGACAGCAAAGCCAAGGTCGCGTCCGGATGGCCGAGCTGGATCGTGATGCTGTCGAGTTTGCCGTGCTGGCCCGCGCCAAATGCCTGCTCGGCGGCCATTTGTAGGATTGTCGCCTGCGACGAGACCTTGATGGTCGGCACCGCAATCCTGTCCTTCTCGGTGAAATCCTTCAGCGACTTGATCGCCGGATTGCGCGTAATGAGGTACATCGGCATGCCGCCGCAGGCAGCAACGCCCTTCACTTGGCCTTTGGTGCGATCCCACAACAACAGCATGTTGGATGCGCCGCTGGTGACGAAATCGACGTTGCCCGATAGCAGCGCGTCGGTCGCAGCTCCGCCGCTGTTGAACGTCACCCAAGTGGTTTTGACGTCGCCGAGACCTGCCGCTTTAGCGTGCTTCTCGATCAGGTCGCCGGCCTCCATTAGGATCATCGGCAGATACAACAATCCGGGTTGTTTGGAGATGCGCACCTCATTGGTTTCGGCACGTACCGCGCCCATCAGCGAGAGCAGTGCGGCGAGTGACAGGAGCAGGCGGGCGACGATGGGCATAGTTCCTCCGGTTTTTTATTGTGCGACACTATGGGACGCCCGCATCCGCTTGAGCAAGCGCTGCGAGCGTTGCCGATAAGCCAATAGGGCTCAGGTGTCATTCTTGTTTCGCCATGCCGATATTGCAGTGCAGCGTACTCTCGCGTAACTGGCTGGGATGAAACCCATTTGCGGCATTGATTTCGGTACGTCCAATTCAACCATAGCGGTCGTGCGCGGGAGTGAAACCACGCTCGTGCCGCTCGAAGATGGGCACACGACGCTGCCAAGCGCGATCTTCTACGAGGCAGATGGCGCGGCAGCGATCTACGGCCGCGCGGCGATCGAGGCCTACACCACCGGCGAGGCGGGCCGCCTGATGCGGTCCTTAAAGTCCATTCTCGGCTCCGAGTTGATTATGGACAAGACCGCGGTTGGCGGTCGCTTTGAAACGTTCGAGGCCATACTCGTCGGCTACATTCGCCATCTCAAAGGCAAGGCCGAAGCGTTTGCTGGCGAAGCAATCAATGAAGTCGTGATGGGCCGGCCGGTGCACTTCGTCGACGACGACGCAGCCGTCGATGCGCGCGCCGAGGCAAAACTGGGTGAAATTGCGCGCGAGGCCGGTTTCGGCCGCGTTGCCTTCCAGTTCGAGCCGATCGCTGCTGCCTTGTCGTTCGAGCATACGCTCGACCACGACGAATTGGTTTTCATTGCCGACATCGGCGGCGGCACCGCCGACTTTTCGGTGGTCGAAGTGGGGCCCAAGCGGCGGGCAAAACGCGATCGCTCGTCGGACATTCTGGCCAACGACGGTATCCGGGTCGGCGGTACCAATCTCGACATGCGTCTCAGCATGGCGGCCGTCATGCCGCATTTGGGGTCGAAGTCGAAGACCAAAACGGGGCGCGATTTGCCGCGCTGGCCGTTTGTCGATCTGGCGACTTGGCATCGCATACATACCATTGCGACATCGAAGAACATGACGATGTTCAAGCAGATCTTGACCGATTGCGCCGATCCGAAACCGTTCGAGCGCTACGTCGAAGTCATCCGACGTCAAAGCGGACATGCAATTGCCGGACATATCGAGCAAGCCAAAATCGACCTGTCTATGCATGAAACCGTCAATGTCGATCTGCGCGATGCGGCGGCCGGGTTCACTGTTCGGGCCAGCAAGCGGTTGTTCGAGCGCTCGATCGTTACTGAGTTGGAACGGTTGAGTGCTGCCGTCCACGCAACGCTTGCAGCTTCCGGGCGCAGCGCCGCCGATATCACGACCTTGTTCTTGACCGGTGGCACGTCTGCAGTACCGGCGGTCAAGCAGTTGCTCGCTCTGTTGTTGCCGCAAGCGCGCGCGATCGAGGGTGATCTTTTCAATAGTGTCGGTTTCGGATTGGCCCTCGAAGCCCGTCGCCGATTCGCGGCCTAGCTCGGCTGCATCACCCGCGAGGGGTGATGCCGTACAAATCGATGTACCGATGAGTTCCGCGGCTGGGCAAACCGTGAACCGCCGGTTCGATCTCGCTTCTCGTCAATCCGATATCCTTAAGGCTCCGGTCGTCGAGCTTATACAAAATGTGCATCGTTGCTCGCCGCCGCCGCTGCTGACGAAAACGGCGCCAAGCGGTGGTGAGGAAGTTCGCGATCCCGTGCGATGGCGCGGCGTGTGCCCGATGGGGCGATGAGGCGAATTCCAATGGTCGCATGATATTTCTCCGTTGTTGTATCGCCGGCTGGTGACTGGTTGGCTTCTGCCGGCGCGTTGGAGACACCATACGGGAGTGCCACTGACAGCCTTATGTCAGGAGCTATGCATGACGTGTGCTAGTCTCCTGACACCGTGCTGTCAGGAGCAATAAGATAAGCTCGCGAGTAATCGTTTTGTGCTTGAGGAGAAACACCTTGCGCCGCGCCGATCGCCTGTTCGAAATCATCCAGCATTTGCGCCGCCGGCCGACAGTGAAGGCGCGCGAGTTGAGTGCGGCGTTGGAGGTCTCGGAGCGCACCATTTATCGCGATATCAAGGATCTTGCGGCGAGCGGCGTGCCGATCGAAGGCGAGGCTGGCGTTGGCTACGTACTCAAAGCCGGTTTTGATCTGCCGCCGCTGATGTTCAAGGAACAGGAGATCGAGGCGCTGGTGCTCGGCGCACGCTTTGTCGAGACGTGGGCCGATGCCGAACTGGCCGATGCGGCATCCGACGCGATCGCCAAGATCGAAGCTGTAATTCCCGCCAAATTACGAGAGTATATGGCGAGCTCGGCACTGCTGGCGCCAACATCACATTACATGGAACCGCTGAGCTTCGATCTTGCGCTACTGCGCCGCGCCATCCGCAGCCAGCTCAAAGTCAGTTTCAGTTATCGCGACGTGCTCAAGCAGAAATCGACACGCACGGTTAGGCCTTTGTCACTGGCCTATTTTGGACCGGTGTGGATGCTGGCGGCGTGGTGCGACATGCGTGAGGATTTTCGCACCTTCCGTCTGGACAGGATCGGCGACTTCGAGAGCACGGCCGAGCGCTTCCGCAACGAGCGTGGGAAAACGTTGCATGACTTTCTCAAGCGGCCACAAACGTGGACCCGTGGTGCGCTTATTTCGCAGAGCGACGGCCGGCATTGATCACTTGGCCAAAAACCCCTCGACCTCAGCCATGAAGGCATCGAAGCGGTCGTGGTGTACCCAATGGCTGGCGCCTGGGATGGTGACCACTTTGGCGGTTTTGAAGTGACGGGCGCGACCGTCTGTTTCGGGGTTCGAGGCCCAGCTGTCACCGCCGTAGACCAGTAGTGCCGGGCAGGTAACGCGGCCCCATAATTCTTCGATCTCCGTTTCCGTCATGTCGGAGGGTGGCCACGAACGCAGGTAATTGTCGAACTTCCAACTGAAGGTGCCATCCTCGTTTTGGTTGACGCCGAAGCGGGTCAAGTGCAGCGCCTGCGCCGCGTTCAGGTGTTTGTTTTCGGCCTGCATCCGGGCGACGGCTTCGGCGAGCGTGGCATAGCGCTTCGGCTGGCGAGCGGCCAAGCCGCGTTGCTCGTCGATCCATTTGGCGAGACGTTCGGGATAGGGTTTGCCGGCGCGCTCGGCGAGCCACTTAGGTGACATGCCGAGCCCCTCGATGGCGATCATGCGGGCGACTTTGCCGGGATAGAGACCGGCATAGCGCAACGAGATCATGCCGCCCAGCGAATGGGCGATGATGGTGACGGGCGCGAGTTTCAAACTCTCGATCAATTGCGCCAGATCGTAGATGTAGGCAGCACCAGTGTAGGATCCGCTCGCGGCCCACTGGCTGTCGCCGTGTCCGCGCAAATCAGGCGCGATGACGTGATACCGGTCACGCAGGCGCTCGGCGACGAAGTCCCAATTGCGGCAGTGATCGCGTCCGCCGTGGATCAGCAACAGCGGCGGCGCAGTCGGATTACCCCAGTCGACGTAGTGCAACCGCAGCCGCTGCGAAAAAAATGTACCCGATGTCGGGCCGGTGTGTGTTGGCATTGTGTGCTCTCGCGGATTTATTCGGCCGGAGCCACGGTACCTGCCGGTTTGTCTGCGTCAACCGGTGCTCGCGCATGCCCCGTGCGCCCCCACAGCCGGTGATGCAACTTGTCGAGAAGCAGATAGATCACTGGCGTCGTGTACAGAGTGAGGATCTGCGACACGATCAAGCCGCCGACGATGGTGATACCCAGTGGACGGCGCAATTCCGCACCGGGGCCGGTTGCGAGTAACATCGGAACGGCGCCGAGCAACGCTGCCAGTGTTGTCATAAGAATTGGCCGGAAACGTTCGATGCAGGCTTCGAAGATCGCATCTTCCGGCAACATGCCCTGGGAGCGTTCCGCATCGAGTGCAAAGTCGACCAGCATGATGCCGTTCTTCTTGACGATGCCGATCAGCAGGATGATGCCGATCAGCGCGATGGTGGTCAGTTCCGCGCCCGCGATCTGCAACGCCAGCAACGCGCCGAGGCCGGCCGACGGCAAGGTCGAGATGATCGTCAGCGGGTGCGCTAAGCTCTCATACAACACGCCGAGCACGATGTAGACTGCCACCAATGCCGCCAGGATCAGTAGCGGTTGCGCGTTGGCGCTCTTCTGGAACGATGCCGCATCGCCTGCAGCTTCTGCGCGAATACCGTCGGGCATGCGCAATTCGGCGACGGCTTTTTGGATCGCCGCTTGTGCCTCTTGCAGCGTCGCGCCCGGCTCCAGATTGTAGCTGATCGTGATCGACGGGAACGGCCCTTGATGATTGATCACCAGCGGTGCCAAGCCCTTGTCGAAGCGCACGACGGTCGATAACGGCACCTGCGTCCGGTTCGAGCTCGGCACATAAACGCGATCGAGATCGGATGGCTCGCGCTGGAACTTTGGATCGACCTCCAGCACCACGCGATATTGATTGCGCGCGGAATAGATCGTCGAGATCTGCTGCTGAGCAAACGCGTTGTTGAGCGCGGTATCGATGTCCTGGATTTTCACCCCCAATCGCGAGGCGACTGTCCGGTCAATCACCGCGTTGATCTGCAATCCGCCCTGTTCGCGGTCGTTGGAGACGTCGGTCAAGCCAGGCGTGCGCTGCAACCGATCGATCACCTTCGGCGCCCAGGTGATCAACTGGTCGAGATCCTGGCTCCATAACGTGAACTGATACTGCGAGCGTGACGAACGTCCACCAGCACGGATGTCGAGTGCCGGCACCAGAAACACCTGCATGCCACCGAGCCCCAACAACTTCGGGCGCAAACGGGCAATCACGTCGGCGGTGGTTTCACCGGTGACCGCTCGCGGCTTCAGGTTGATGAACAGGCGGCCCTGATTGACGCTGCTGTTGTTGCCCCCGCCGACGGATGATCCCACCGCCTCGACCGCCGGATCATTGGTGATGATTTCGGTTGCCCGCAGTTGCAGCGTCGACATTGCCTGGAACGAAATGTCGGGCGAGGCGCGCGTCGAACCGAAAATCAATCCGGAGTCATCCTGCGGGAAATAGCCCTTCGGAATTTTGATGTAAAAATCGACGGTGATGGCGATCGTCGCGATCATGATCATCAGCATCACGCCCTGCCACCGTAACGCAAGCCTTAAGGTCCGCGCGTAGCCAGCGACAAGTCGCGATAAGAACCCTTCGATAACGCGGTCGAAGATCGTGGCGTCCGGGCTCGGTGGCTTCTTCACGAAGTGCGCGCAGATCATCGGCGTGACCGACAGCGATACGATGGTCGATACGATGATCGCGAATACCAGCGTCACCGAGAACTCGCGCAACAGCCGGCCGACAACACCGGTCATAAACAGTAGCGGGATAAATGCTGCGACGAGCGAAATGCTGATCGATAGCACCGTGAAACCAATTTGCTTCGCGCCCAGGATCGTCGCCTCCATCGGCGACTTGCCTTGCTCCAGATAGCGGAACGCGTTTTCGATCATCACGATGGCATCGTCGACGACGAAGCCGACCGACACCGCCAGTGCCATCAACGTCAGATTGTTGATCGAGTAGCCGGCGACCCACATCAGCGCGACGGTGCCGGCCAGCGACAGCGGCACCGTGATGCCGGCCGCCATGGTCGCGGCGCCGCGCCGCAGAAACACCAACACGACGAGCATCACCAACAGCACGGTGAGCGCCAGCGTGATTTGCATGTCGAGCACGCTAGCTCGAATCGTCTTGGTGCGATCGGACAGGATCGAGACGTCGATGCCGGCTGGAATCCAGCGTTGCAGTTCGGGGATCAGCGCCAGCACCTTGTCGACCGTATCAATCACATTGGCGTCACCCTGCTTGGTGATGACGAGCAGCACACCCGGCTGCATATTGAACCAAGCGGCAGATCTGGTATTACGCGTGCCGGCCTCGACCGTCGCAATGTCGGACAGGCGCACCACCGCGCCTTCGGCCGTTTTCACGACGAGCGTTTTGTAATCCGATGGGCCGCGCAGTTGATCGTTGGTGCCGATGGTCTCGGCGAGCGCTGGTCCATCAAATGTGCCCAATGGTCCCATCGCATTGGCATTGGCGATGGTGGTGCGAACGTCTTCGATCGATAACCCCATTGCTGCGACGCGGCCGGGATCGACGCGCACCCGGATCGCCGGTTGTTCGGCACCGCTGACACTTACGTCGGCCACGCCATCGATTTGCGAAATCCGCTGCGCGATTACTGTATCGGCTACGTCATAGATCGCGCTAGCCGGCATCGTCTTTGACGTGAGACCCAGGATCAGCACCGGTGCGCCGGCCGGGTTGGCCTTGCGGAACGAGGGGACGTTCGGCAGATCGATCGGCAGGTCGCTTGCCGCGGCATTGAGTGCTGCCTGCACGTCACGCGCGGCGCCATCGATATTGCGCGACATGTCGAATTGCACGACGATGTTGGTGCCACCCAGCGAACTGGTTGACGTCATCTCGGTTACGCCCGAAATTTCGCCCAGCCGCCGCTCCAAGGGGGCTGCGACCGTTGTTGCCATCGTCTCGGGATTAGCGCCGGGGCGGCTCGCCGAAACCATGATTGTGGGGAAATCGACGCTCGGCAAACTCGCGACCGGCAACTGCCAGTAGGCCGCCGCCCCCGTTAGGAAGAGCCCGATCGCCAACAGCGTCGTCCCGATCGGCCGCCGAATGAATGGCCCCGCGATGTTCATGGGGTCACTCCGCCGGTTCTAATTCGGGGGCGAAGTAGGCAGCCAGCCGGGCGCGGACGCGTTCCAATGCGAGATAGATCACCGGCGTCGTGTAGAGCGTCAGCAGTTGCGACAGTACCAACCCGCCGACAATCGAGATGCCGAGTGGGTTGCGAAGCTCCGAACCGGTGCCACCTTCGAGCGCCAACGGCAGCGCGCCGAACAATGCGGCGAGCGTCGTCATCAGGATCGGGCGGTAGCGCAACTGGCTAGCTTCGATGATGGCGGCGCGCGGGCTCATGCCCCGATGCCGCTCCGCTTCGAGCGCGAAGTCGATCATCATGATCGCATTCTTCTTGACGATGCCCATCAGCAGGATGATGCCGATCAGACCCACGACCGACAGATCGTTGCCGGTCAGCATCAGGGCCAACAAAGCGCCGACGCCGGCCGACGGCAGGGTCGACAGAATTGTGAGCGGATGAATGAAACTCTCATACAGCACACCGAGCACGATGTAGATGGTGATCGTTGCAGCCAGGATCAGCCAAGGTTGGTTGGCGAGGGACTTGGCGAACTCCGACGCGTCGCCGAAGAAGCTGCCAATGACCGACGGCGGCATGCCGATTGCGGCTTCGGCAGCGCGAATGGTCTCGACGGCTGAACCGAGCGATCCACCCGGACCAAGGTTGAAGCTCAACGTCACCGAGGGAAACTGTTCTTGGTGCGCGATCGCCAGCGGTGCGGTGGTGCGCTCCAGCCGGGCGAACGAAGCCAGCGGAACTTGAGCTCCACCGGTCGCGCCGACGTAAAGCGTGTTGAGAGTGGCCGGATCAAGCTGGTAGCGCGGCATGGCTTCGAGCACGACGCGGTATTGGTTCGACTGGTCATAGATCGTCGAAATCTGCCGCTGCCCGAACGCATCATTAAGCACGTCGGTTACGGCCTGCATCGAAACGCCGAGCCGGCCGGCGACCTCGCGGTCCACCTTGATCAGCACGCGCAGACCGCCGTCCTGTGCTTCGGATGAGACGTCTTTGAGCGTCGGATTCTCGCGCATTTTGTCAGCAAGTTTGGTCGCCCATTGCGACACATCCGCGAGCTCGGTCCCGGTCAGTGTGTACTGGTACTGCGCGCGCGATGACCGCGTGCTGATTTGGATATCTTGGATCGGTTGGAAATAAAGCTTCACTCCGGGGATTGGGGCAACCAAACCTTGCAGCCGCGTGATGATCTCACCAACGACCGCCTTGCGTTCGCCGCGTGGCTTCAGCGCCATCGTCAATCGCGCGACGTTTGGTGTCGCATTGAGCGGGCTCACGCCAACGACAGACACAGTGCCGGTAACGTCCGCATCATTCTTGATCGCGGCTAGCACTTGCGTCTGCAGCCGCTCCATCTGTGCGAAGGAAACTTCCGGGCCAGCCTCCATTACAGCCGTGATCAATCCCGTATCCTGGCTGGGCAGAAACCCTTTCGGTGCGATTGCGTATAGCCCGATGGTGGCCGCGAGCGTGGCAGCCGTCAGTAGCAGGGTCGCCCCTTGATGCCGCAGCACCCACAGCAAACTCACGCGATATTTTTCGATCGTAGCGGTGATCGTCTTCTCGATCATGCCGGGAGGGCCGGTTTCCACCTTCGCCTTGCGCAGCAACTTCGCGCACATCATCGGCGTCAGGGTCAACGATATGATCGCCGACACCACCACGGCGATGGTCAACGTCAGAGCGAACTCGCGGAACATGCGGCCGACAAGTCCGCTCATGAACAGAAGCGGTATGAATACGGCAATCAGCGAGACCGTGAGCGAGATCACCGTAAACCCGATTTCGCTGGCGCCTTTGATCGCCGCCTCGAATGGCTTCTCGCCGTCCTCGATATGGCGGACGATATTCTCGATCATGACGATCGCGTCATCCACGACGAAGCCGGTGCCGATCGTCAGCGCCATCAGCGACAAGTTGTCGAGGCTGAAACCGGCAAACCACATCACGCCGAAGGTCGCGATCAAAGATAGCGGCAGGGCGACACCGGCGATGATTGTCGCGCGAATGGTGCGCAAAAATGCGAGCACCACCAGCACGACGAGCACGACGCTGAGCACCAAAGTGAACTGCACGTCGCGCACCGACGCGCGGATCGTGCCGGTGCGGTCATGCACCACGGTCAACTCGACCCCCGCCGGCATCGCGGCCTTGAGGCGTGGCAGCTCGGCGAGCACGCGGTCCACGGTTTGGATCACGTTGGCGCCAGGTTGGCGTTGCACGTCGACGACCACAGCCGGCTTGTTGTTGAACCAGCCGCCGACCTTGGTGTTTTCCAGGCCGTCGATGACCTCGGCGACATCGGAGAGCATCACCGGGGAGCCGCCGCGGTAGGCCAGCACCAGCGACTTGTAAGCCGCCGCCGAGCCGATCTGATCGTTGGCGGCAATCGTATATGACTGGAAAGCACCGTCGAGCGAGCCCTTCGGCCCTGAAACGTTGGCGCCGACGATCATGTTGCGCAAATCGGCGAGTGATATGCCATATGCCGCCAACCTCGACAGATCGGCTTGGATGCGCACCGCCGGACGAATGCCGCCCTGCACCGAAACCTTGCCGACGCCAGTCAGCTGACTGAGGCGGGGCGCGAGAAGGGTGTCGGCGAGGTCCGAAATCTGGCGCAGTGCGACGTTGGGCGAGGTCAGCGCAAGCGTGACAATGGCAGCATCAGCTGGGTTCACTTTGGTGTAGGTCGGCGGATAGGGCAGATTGCGCGGCAGCGTCGAGCCTGCTGCATTGATCGCCGATTGCACGTCTTGAGCGGCCGCGTCGATGTCGCGATTGAGATCGAACTGCAACGTGATCTGACTAACGCCAAACGATGACGATGAGGTCATCGTGGCAAGTGAAGGTGTACGGCCAAACTGCCGTTCGAGCGGCGCTGTAACCAATGCCGCCATCGTGTCCGGGTTGGCGCCGGGCAATTGTGTTGTCACTTGCACGGTTGGGAAATCGACTTGCGGCAGCGCCGATATCGGCAGGCCCCAGTAGCCGAGCCAACCACCCAGCAAGACCGCCACCCCAAGCAGAGAGGTGGCAATTGGGCGCCGGATGAACGGACCCGATACGCTGCCCGACAGGTTGCTTGGGGTTGTGGGATCCTCGTTCATTGCGGTGCTGCCGTTGGTGACGTGTCGGCGCGCTGCCCCTTAGCCGGGGCTGTTGGCGGCGATGCCGGGCTCGCGTCTGCACCGGCCGCCGGTGCCGCGGCCGGAGCTAGTGGCGCCGCGGCGTCAGGTGTTGATGGGGACGCTGCAGACGGCGCGCCGCCCTCGCGCTTGCGACGGCCTTCGCCGCGTTGACCTTTGCGCTCGGCATCTGGCGCTGCCTTCATGTCGCCAGCGCCAGCGGCCGGCTTGCCATCGGCCGCTGGCACGCCGTCACGCTTGCGTTTGCCTTCACCGCGCGGGCTCTCTCGTTTCGGCGCGACCGGCGCTTGTTCAAGTTGCTCGGTGGTGGCGACGGCGACTTCCGCGCCCTCTTTCAGCCGCGCAAAACCGCTCGTGACTACTATATCGCCAGCCTTGACGCCCGATGTGATCACCGCGCGCGCATCGTCCTGCTGTGGCACGGTCACCGGCTTTGAGACCACCTTCTTGTCATCGGCTACGACATATACGAACGTGCCTGCCGGGCCGCGTTGCACTGCCGCGGTTGGCACAGTGATCGCTACGGGGAGAGTTTCGATCAGCACCCGCACATTGACGAATTGGCCCGGCCATAGTTGCAGTTTTTCGTTCGGGAACTCCGCTTTCATCTTCACGGTGCCGGTGGTCTGATCGACCTGATTATCGACGACCCGCAACTCGCCGCGATCGACCAACGTCTTGTTGTCGGGCTCGACCGCGTCCACCACGAGTGCACCCAAGGCCGCTGCTCGATTGACTTGCGCCAACTGCTGTTGCGGCAAGTTGAACAGCACAGCGATCGGCTGCACCTGAGTGATCGTCACGATCGACTGGCTGGCAGACGCACTTATTATATTGCCTTCGTCGACCTGGCGAATGCCGGTGCGGCCGGTCGCTGGCGCAATGATTTGTGTAAAGTTGAGCTGCACCTGTGCTTGATCGACGGCGGCCTTGCTGGAGGCGACCTGGCTGGTCAACTGAGCAACCATCGCACGCTGCGTATCGACCGTCTTGACCGCGATGGTACCGGGAATTTTCGTATAGCGGTCCAAATCGAGCTTGGCATTTGCCAACGAAGATTCGTCCTGCGCCTTCTTGGCGAGCGCCTGATCCAATGCCGCCTGATAGGTCGCTGGATCGATTCGGGCGAGCACTTGACCCTTGGTAACGGTTTGCCCCTCTTTGAACGCCACCTCGATCAGCTTGCCGCCGACCTGTGGCTGCACCGTCACCGTGTTGAGTGCGCGCGCAGCACCGACTGCATCAAGATAGATCGGCACATCGGCTGCCAATGCCGATGCAACCCGGACCGGCACGGGACCTTCGGCGCCGCCCCAGCGTCCTTTTTGCTGCACGACGGTCGCTGGACGCGACATTAAAGCCGCGACTCCGGCCGCTATCGAGATGCCAGCAACGGCGGTAAGGATAAATCGGCTAATCCTGGTCATGTGACCCTTTCGGCAAGGCCGCTTAACGGCCAAGAGGGCCGATCATCCGGATTGCCAGTTTACGTTAGAACAACGCACCGTGGATAACTCTTCCGTCGATTACATTTGCGCAATGCAATCAAGGTTTAAGGTGCGCTTTTAGTCGGTCGCAAGTTAGGCGGAACTTGGCACATGTCTTGTGAACACGGGCTGAAGGCGATCCCCGGCAGTAAAACGATGCTGAAGCCACAATAGTTGCGTCAAACAGGCGGGATGCCTGTACTGGCTCGACAATCTGCGGGTCAGTTGGTTGGCTATATATGACACGACTATAAGCCTTGTGGCATTACGACGATCTCAGTCTTGGACAGGGGCGGCATGTCAAACCAACACGAACTGACCACGATCGAGCAACTCGAGACGCTTTACGGACAACCGGTGATCGGATCGATCCTGAAAGAAATCCCGGTCATCAACGCCGCTTATCGCGCACTGATCGAGGCGTCTCCTTTTTGCATTCTGGCCACCTGCGGACCGGAAGGCCTCGATGCATCGCCGCGCGGTGATGCGCCGGGGTTCGTTCGCGTGGTTGATGAAAGGACGCTGCTGCTGCCAGACCGGCGCGGCAACCAGCGCATCGATAGCCTGCGCAACATCGTCCGTGATCCGCGTGTCGCGTTGCTGTTTCTAATCCCCGGTGTCGGCGAGACGTTGCGGGTGAACGGTCGCGGCGTGTTGACGACGGACCCGGCATTGCTGGCTTCTTTCGCCGTCGATGGTAAGTCGCCGAAGTCGGTCCTGCGCTTGACCGTCGATACGGTGTATTTCCAATGCGCCCGCGCGCTCGCCCGCTCGAAGCTGTGGGATCCTGCGAGCCACGTCGACCGCAAATCGCTGCCCTCGACCGGCACGCTCACCGTCGCCGCCCGCGACACCAAGCACGACCCCACCGAGTTTGATGCGGCAGCCTACGATGCGGCGTTAGCGGAACGTCAAAAGGCGACGATGTATTGAGGGGGTGGGTGAGCGCCGGCAGAGGCTGTTTTATTTTACGAATTGAATCGGTTGCTTCAGACCGCAAGAGACGTGGTGAATTTCCTTCTCCCTGCCCTTAGCGGGGAGAAGGTGCCCGAAGGGCGGATGAGGGGCGGCCGCTTCCACGCCGCCCGCAATGCCTCTCAGTACGAGGTGCTCGCGCGGCGCATTGCGAACCAGCCGAAGGGACTCGAGGTCAAAGCCCATGCTGTTCCGCGCTTGGAGCAGCGCTGCGAACTCGGGTCGGACATCTACCATGGCGGTGTCGTGAACGGATCGCACGCCTCGATGGATCCTGGCCGCTATCATCAAGGACTTCTGGAGCGGGTGCGTGCGGTCGGCGCCGATATCATTGCGCATTGCCCGGTTACCACCATCGAGAAGTGCAATGGCGGTTTCCGGGTGCAAACAAATCGAGGTGTCATCAATGCGCGCGATGTGGTGATCGCGACCTTATTTTGGCATGCGTATTGGGCAGCAAGTGCTGGGCCGCTCAGAAGGTCGAACAGCTCTCGATGGGCTCAAGTTCGAGACCCGCCCGCTGTACTTTGGCAACCCATGGTTTCTTGCCCCGTCAATACTCTACTACCGTTGGAGGGATACGCGAGCGGTATGACGGCCAAGCGTCAAGGTTAGCCGGCGTCAATTTCACTGGCCGCCAGCTGTTTAGGGGCCGTGAAGTGGCGCAAAGTACCGGTGCCTAGGCCGAGGCTTTGCCAACTGTCGAATGCAAAATCGATCACAACGACGCCGGCGGTCGGAAATTTGGAGGCAAGGGCACGCCGGGATTCGATATTGCCCGCGCCGATGAGTTCGTGGGCTAGTTCGTGCAGTCCTGGGTTGTGTCCAAGCAGCATGACATGTTCGACGTGATCGGGCGTTGCGCGAACCAGTTTGATCAACTCGTCGTAGCCCGCGAGATACAGTTCATTACGCATCTCGATAATCTGTTTTTCTCCGGCAATATACTGGCTGACCAAGGCGAGCGTTTGGCGTGTTCGAACAGCGGTCGAACAAAGGATTAAATCTGGCCGCACGTGAGCTGCTGCCATCCATGCACCCATGCGCGGGGCATCGCGCACTCCCCGCCGCGACAATGGCCGTTGCTTGTCCGGCAGTGGGGCCGAGCCCGGGACTGCCATTGGCCAATCCGATTTCGCATGTCGCATGAGTGTCAGGGTGCGCATGGGCAAATCCTAGCCGGTTTTGGTGTGGGCGGCCAGCTAAGGGCTCCGGCGTGCCATTGCTCTTCGGCCCGGTGACCGCTAACTTCGTGTCGAACGTAGTGCGACGCGCTACAGCGTAGTCTCCGGGCTGCGATCTCCCAGTTGCG
>JANLPY010000527.1:0-13992 GCA_031367505.1 Hyphomicrobiaceae bacterium
CCTTGATGGACAAAGCTGACGACATCATTGCGCCGTAACTAAGGAGACAGGTATGAAGCCGAAGCGCTCGGAGAAACGGCCGCGGTCCGCCAACACCGGTGACCAGCCGCAGCTGACTGTGACGCCGTCCGTGGTTCGCGCCGCCGCTGCTGTCAGCTCGCATCCCCACCAGCCGAGCCCTACGACGGCAACTCGCATCACATACACTCCTTCAGGTTGCGCGCTCCTGCCGCTGGAATTCCTCCGCTATTTCCCGGCCTGTCGCATACCAGACATCGCTGAACTGCCGTGTGAACGCTATGAAGTCACGCAGGATCGCAATCCGCATCGGTCGGCCGGTAACCTGCGGATGCATAACGAGCACATAGACGCCGCCCCACTCGCGGATCATGCGGAACTCGTCCTGCCAAATGCTTAGGACGTGCTGGGTCGTGAAGATTGGCCGCGGAAATCGCAAGTGACTGGTGCCGTAGCTCCAATCATCCATGGACGGATGCTCGGGGAGTTCGATCGGTCCATGCCGTCCATCGCGCAGTGTGTGGCGGTAAGGATGGATGTCGTCCTTGAAGCAGCTGTTGTAGAGGAAGCCGCGATCGGTGAGCAACTCGAGCAGATAGTGGCAGGACTCGCTGCCTGGCGGCCGGTATCCGACCGGCTTGACGCCGAAGCGCCGCTGCATCGCGTCCAAGCCGCGATCGAGTTCATCCAGTACTTGCGGCTCGTTTTCTGGGTCGGGCCAATGGTGCACGTAACCGTGGTGCCCGAGTTCGTGGCCGCCGCTCAAGATCATTTCGACTTTTGACGGGTGATTGTCGATCGTCCATCCGGGCGTGAAGAATGTCCCTTTCAAATTTTCCTGCGCAAACAATTCCAGTATTTTCGGCACGCCGACCTTGGCGCCATAACGCCCCTGACTGAGCGTCGCGAGCAATCGGCTGTTTTTTTCCTCGCGCGCGAGCCACAGCGACTCAGCGTCGAAATCAAACGTGAAGCAGACGGCACACTTGGCACCATTCGGCCATTTCATCGCCTTGCTGTCCGATCCACTCGTTTGTTGCGCCATGATCCGCCTCGCTGCCTGCTGGAGCAGACAGCATCGGCCGGCCCTCGCCAAAGATCAATGCTATGGCCCCCTTGCTTGGCGGCCCTGATCGCATTGATATGCTAGGCGAAAGACCTGAGGGGGAACCAGTCATGGCGAATGGCGAACCGGCGCATCATCGCGAAATTCCGTTGTTCGAGGAAATGACCTGGCCGGACGTGGCGGCAGCAGTGGCAGCGAATGCCCCCGTCATCGTGCCGCTTGGTGCAACAGAGCAGCACGGGGTCCATTTGCCGCTCGGTGCCGATACCATCCAGGGGATCGACATGTGCCGCCGGGCGGCGGCAGTGTTGCAAGAAGAGGGTGCGCGACTGGTCGTTGGCCCGGCAATACCGTTTGGCCCGCCGCCCTTCCTGAGCGAATCTCCAAAGACTTATCCCGGTACGATCGCTATATCCAACGACACGCTGCGCGCGCTCACCGCTGATGTCTGCCGCTCGCTCATCGCCCACGGATTTCGCCGCATCTACTTGCTGCTCGCCAACGTCGAGAGCGAATATGCGATGCACATCGTCGCCAAAGAACTCACCGAGACAACCGCCGCGAACATCGTCACTCTGAATTGGCTGATCGGCATCCGCCCTGGCTACAAGGGGCTGCTTCGATCTTCGAAACCCCAGGGGCATGGCGGCGAGGGCGAGACTGCACGTCTACTTGCAACAGCACCACATCTCGTGCGCATGGATCAAGCACGACCCTATCACCCGAAGCTTCCGGCGCAGCCAGAGGTGTTGGGCGATTTTCTGCCTTATCTAGGCGGTGCGGTTGGTCGCTATCGCTTCGATGGTGGCGAGTTCCCGGATTTCATCGATGGCATCACCGGCGATCCGCAGTTGGCCATGGCTGAAACCGGAGAGAAGAGTTACGCTCTGATTGCGGAATGGATTGCATCGGTGGTGCGGTTCGACAATGCGGCAGTTGCCAAGTGACTTGCACTGATGCGGCAGCTAGCGCATGCCGATCTGGCGCCTGTTTGAGACGATCCACTCTGGCTTTTCGATGAGTGCATAACCGGAGATCCAGGCGTGGCCACCAAGCGCGGCAAGTCCGATGAATTGCAATTGCATTTCACCAAACCGCCAACATGGCTCGGTGCGCCCTTCGGAGTTCCGAGCACCGCCGCCAAGGCTGCGATCGTTGGCATCCCGTTCGACTGCGGCACCCATCCCAATCGTATCGGATCGCGAATGGGGCCGGCAGCGATCCGCGAGATGTCGACGCATTTGCGTCGCTATGATCCACGCACCAATTTCGACGTCGTCGCGGACCTAGGCTTGATCGATTGTGGCGATGTGCCAGTGACATCGAGCCTTATCGAAGAAACGTTCGCCGCCATCGAAGCGGCGATCACGGCGATCGCGGCGAAGGGTACGATCCCAATCACCATGGGTGGCGACGGCGCAGTCACGCTGCCCCAAGTCCGCGCACTGGCTCGGCAGTATCCAGGACTGTGCATCGTGCACATTGATGCTCATACCGACGCCTATCCGATTCAGGGCTACAACACCGCGACCGGCTTTCGTCATATGGCGCAGGAGGGCTTAATCGACGCGCGGCGTTCTTTTCAGATCGGCATGCGCGGTCCAACGATGGTGCCCGGTGTGTTCGAGTTCTGCCGCGAACTGGGTTACAATCTGATCACGATGGCCGAGCTTCGCCGCATTGGTTATGAGGTCGTGGTCGAGCGGGTGTTGAAGACGATCGGCGATCGGCCGGTCTATCTGTGCTACGACATGGACTTCTTCGATCCGTCTGTTGCACCGGGCGTCTGTACGCCGACGTGGGGCGGTTGCCAGGCGCACGAAGGGCTGGCATTCCTCGAGTTGCTGCAACCGCTCGACACGAAGCTGCTCGACGTCAACACGGTTAGCCCCCCCCACGACAGCGGCGGCATGACCGCATTCCTCGCCGGAACATTGATGTGGACGTTCCTAACGGGCCTGGTCAAAAAACTGACGAAGTAGCTGCCGCAATTCGTCGTCCGCTAACCGGGTTAATGCTGCCGTGGTTCGCGGCCGGTGACGCTTGTATAGTAGGCAAGAGACCGATGTCTGCAAACTCTGCACAACGCCGATCATTCCGTTGAACTGCAACGCGAGTGACCCATAGGAGAAGTTGCTCAGGACAGCGGCCGGAGATCGCCCCTGCTATTTGCTAGAATCGGGTGCGTGCGAAATATGTAAGACTCTCGATCCTGTCTTCCTGATCAAAGTGTCCGGTGATCCATGGCTCTGCCACCAATTTATAAGTATCTCGATCTTCAAGGCGCGAGCTTGACGCTCAGAAACAGAACGTTCAAGCACGCAAAACCATCGGACTTTAACGACACTGAAGACCTCACGATCCAAAGGGTATTCTCCGAAGAAGCCGCGACAGCACTCGACAATCTTGTGGGCGGCGTTACGGGCGTGATCCTTCAGCACCTTAACGATCCGCCCGCGTGCGACTCACCGATGAAAGAGAAGGTTGCCCTCATTCAACAGGTACTTCGCGCGAAACCCGAGGCTGCTGAACTGATCAAAGCAGAGCTAGCAAAGGGGGGAGGAGAGGCAGTTTTTGACGTCGAGCCTATGCGTGGGCGGGTGGAAGCGTTCGTGAACGAGATAAATGAATTCATGCAAGGCTATCGCGTACTCTGCGTCACAACCCACAAGGACTCAGAGCGGATGTGGACTGACTATGCCAACAATCACAAAGGCATCGCATTACGGATCGAGCCGAACATTGCTAAAGACTCAAAATTTCAGCTTTTCCGACCAGTCATCTATCGCGCAGAACGCCCTCCGCTATACGAAGACGCGATCGAATTTGTTGCGGGCAGCCTGTTCGGCGACCAAGAGGCGCGCCGGAAGCTAATGCTCGAAAAAATACTTTACTCCAAGACCCTGGATTGGAAACACGAAAGTGAATTCCGCTTAGTTGTCCCAATGCGCCAGAGTGAAGAGCCGTGGGACACGTTACCTTACCATTCAGAAGAAATCACAGAGCTTTACCTTGGCCTCTCGATGGAAAAGCAGAGTAGGGAAGAGATTGTTTACAAGGCGCGCGCTGTCAATCCCGCAATTGCGGTCCATTGCGCCATTCGCAGCGACGATGGAACGCTGGGTTTTCACCGCATTTGAAGTGATCGCATCGATCCGCACAACTTATGCAAGTGGCCGATTTTGTTGCAGAAGTCGGCTGGCTCGTTGGTCTCAGCGATTGCTGATTTTCAAAAATTTGGGCTCGAAGCCTTTCGCCGCCAGCCCTGAATGGGCCGTCGGATGCGCAGGGGCACCGACGCATGATGCAACCAACGCAACTGGACGCTACGCAACGCGCAGGGTGGCCGTGTCGGGCGGATGTACCGTCAGCTTTGCGAGGCGTCGGAGGTTCTGGGCGATGGCGGCAAGCGTGAACTCGAACTGCGCACCCGCCGGTCCTCTCAGTCTCAGTCGCCCCATGCGAAGAATGCGCTTCAAGTGCTGCAAACTTCCTCCGGCGTTGACAGATCGGCAGGCGCGACGAACTTCGGCACCACGTCGCTCGCAGCACCCCACGCCGGATTGTCGAGATTGGCGAGATAATCCTGCACGGCGCGCTCGACGGTCGCAGGATCGATGTCGTGGCTCCATTCGTCGCCCGGCGTCGAGCCGCACTTGTTGGCATCGGCCGCGATCAGACTCGCATCAACTGCAAAACCGGTGCCGCCGACGAGACCAGCCTTGATGCAGGAAGCGACGACACGCTCGAACACTTGGCGGAAAATGTCGTGCGCGCGAAAACGCTCGTTGCGGGCGCGCGTGAAGGCGGAGTGATCGGGGATCTTGTCCTCGATGCCGAGGCCACAAAACCAACGATAGGCGAGATTCAACTGCACCTCGCGGCAGAGCGCGCGTTCCGAGCGGATCGCGAAGACGTAGCCGAGGATGAGCATCCGGACCATTAGCTCCGGATCGATCGATGGCCGGCCGGTGTGTGAATAGTGTGGCGCGAGGAACTCGCGCACCCAGGCGAGATCGAGCACTGCTGCGATCCGCCGGACCTGATGGTCATCCGGAACTACGGCCTCGAGGTCGAACGCATAGAATAGCTGGCCCTGCTCACTCTTGCGCCGTCCCATCATCGAACCGCTCCATCGATGGCTACCCCAACCAAAGGAATCACGGTTCGCCCGTCCTCTCAAGCCAGTTCTGCAACAAAATCGGCCCTCCGCGTCATGACGACGATAGAGGTCTCTGGCCACTGCGAAGTTAGACACCGACGTACCTGTAATGTTCATCTCGGCGCTGCGTTCCGGACTATGGCCGCTGTCGGAGGTCGAGCGGCCGTGCCTGATCGACGATCTCTGAGCTGAGTATCACCGAGAGGCAATGACGGCTTTCTCTGCTCAGTGAAGGTCAACCCGTTGATGCATCTCGCGAATGACCCTGGCTGTGTGGAAACAACGAGTCAGGTATGAATCTCCTCACGAATTGGGGAGGCGGTCATGGCGCGCTTCGTCGAGGGTGCGGATCGGGGGCAGGCGACGTTGTTGCCGGAGTGCCTCGATGATTGGGTCGCAGAGGACAATTCGGTGCGCGCGATCGACGCGTTCGTCGATGTGCTCGATCTTGTTGAGATGGGCTTCGATGGCGTGGAACCCGCCGCGACCGGGCGGCCCGGCTACCATCCAGCGACTCTTCTGAAGCTCTACATCTACGGCTATCTCAACCGCGTGCAGTCGAGCCGGCGGCTTGAACGCGAGGCTGGCCGCAATCTCGAACTGTTGTGGCTGCTCGGCCGGCTCGCGCCCGACCACAAGACGATCGCCGACTTCCGCCGCGACAACGGCAAAGCCTTGAAGAAGGTGTGCGCGCGCTTCGTCGAACTGTGCCGCGAGATGGGCCTGCTGACGACCGCGAGCGTCGCCATCGACGGCTCCAAGTTCAAGGCAGTCAACAACCGCGACCGGAACTTCACCAAAGGCAAGGTCGCACGGCGTCGCGCGCAATTGGAGGAGAGCGTTGCGCGCTACTTGAGCCAGCTCGACACGGCTGACCACCAGATGCCGTCGGTGGCGCTGGTGGTGAAAGAGAAGCACCTCAACGAGAAGCTCGCCAAGATCAAGGAAGAGATGGCGAAGCTCGACGCGCACGAGAAGCGGATGCTCGCCTCACCCGACGAGCAGATCTCATTGACCGATCCAGACAGCCGCTCGATGGCAACGAGCGGTCGCGGTTCCGGTGTCGTCGGCTACAACGTGCAGGTCGCCGTCGAAACCGAGAACCACCTGATTATCGCGCTACGCAAGTGACTACCAGCGGCTCCGATCGCGCGCAGCTCGCCAACATGGCGGAGCAGGCGAAAGAGGTACTGCAGGTCGATACGCTCGGACGAATGCGTGCGGCGGCTGCGCGCTCAAGTCCAAGTGCACAACAAGCAACGAGCGGCGCATCGCGCGATGGGAGCACGAGCACGTGCTCGAAGCCGTGCAGGTGTCAACGGCACATTGAATCTGACCCACCTTTGGAGTGCACCCCTTGTGGTGGACAGGTGATGCCGATCGTCAGTCGACCATCTGCCGTTGACATGCAGGAGCGACTCGACATCGACCCGCAAGCGATGCGCCGGCGCCGCGAGACCGTCGAGCATCCGTTCGGCACCTTGAAGATGCGCATGGGCGCGACGCACTTCCTGATGAAGACACTGCCGCGCGTGGCGAGCGAGATGGCGCTGCACGTGCTCGCCTACAATCTGACGCGCGTCATGAACCTCGTCGGTGTAAAAGGCTTGATGGCCGCGATCCGCACCTGAGAAGCGCACGGGTGGTCTAAAAATGTCGCGAGAGCGCCAGAAAATCGGCACAGCAGCCCGATCTGTTGCTTGCTGACGTGAAACAGCGAAAAATACTGTCAAGCCGGACGTATCTGCCGCGTCAATCAGGCCGAACGCCGACCCGTCGCGTTCTCACACAACCAAGACCCGTAGCTGCCGGCTGCCGCCGTCAATTGGAGGCCTCTGCTCGTCCTGTAGAAACAGGCAGGCTGAAATGCAGCATTGGCGGCTCACCTGCGGATTAACTTATCAAGTCGATATATGCACCGGGCCGTCGTACTGAATAGAGCTGATTTCTCGTCTGGAGAGCCAGCCGCCGCAAGGCGTTTGAACGCGTTCCATAGAACTGCATAACCTATGCCCATCTTGTCGACGGGGAAGTTGCTTTCGAATGCGCAGCGCTTGGCTCCGAACCAGTCGATGCACGGCTCGATGTACGGCCGCCATGCACGCGCCAGCTGTTCCGAGGTGGGCGGTGCGGGGGAGTCGATGTAGTCGACGGCTGCCAGTCGCATCATCATGCCACCCAGTTTCATAAATACGTTCGGGCAGCGCGCGATCTCAGCCATTGTCACTTGCCATTGCGCATGGACTTCGCGTGCCTTGCCGGCGAAAGGGCCGTAGACCATCGGCATGCCCGTATGGTTCATGATGATCGTCGCATCCGGACACGCGCGCGCCAGATTGATCAGGTCGGTATGCTGGTGGTGATAGACCAGTGCATCGAACGGCAGACCCATAGCAGTCAAGCGTGTAAGGCCAGCGCGGAAATCTTCCCGCAGATACAAGCTCGGACCCGCGCCGTGGTGGTTGTTGCCGATGGCCGGGTCCTCATGCCAGCCAGCGGAATGGCGAATTCCGCACAGCCGGCCGCCGGCGGCCTCAATCAGCTTCTCCAATACGGGCTCGACGCAATCACCCAGCGTGAGGTCTGCGTGGCCGACAATGCCAGCCGCGACACGCGTGCGTGTGACGGCCGAGGCTTGTTGCGCGATCGCAGCCGCAAACTCGACTTCACCAACAGGGCGTAACTCGGCGGGACCGGTCGTACGGTTCTTGTAACCACACTCGACGAGCACGCTGGCCACGACGTTGTGACCGCTACCGGTGTCGGCTAGGAATTCGTCGAGCAGGTATCGCCCGGCACCATCCCACAGATGGTGGTGTGCATCGATGATCGGCAAGCCCGGATCGAGGATCGCTTCGGGTTCGGCTCGCGACAGCCAATCATGCCGCGGCGGATAGATCCGGCCGAAAGTTCTTGACTGATCGTGCCCGCTCATTTGAGTTTCCTGACAAGGCCACGTCGTTCGTTGGACCAACCGGTCCTGATCGATCTGGACCGGCGACGAAAGAATGACCCACCATGCCCGCAAGCACTATCGCCGCCAAGCTCGACATGACCGGCCGGCGTGTCTTGATCACCGGTGCGGCCGGCGGGCTAGGAACCGCTTTCGCGCGAACGTTCGCGGATGCGGGTGCGACGCTCGTTCTGGCTGACAAGAACGCAGCTGGTCTCAATCAATTGCAGGCGACGCTCAATGGCATGGCAACGACGCACGTCTATGACCAAGCTGATCTCGCGTCACTCGACGGTCTCGTACGAGCTGTCGGCCGCGTCGACATCTTGATCAACAATGCCGGGATGTTGCTGGTCAAGCCAATCTCGGAGACGACACCCGAGGAGATGCGCGACCTGATGATGGTCGACCTAGTGGGCCCTATGATCCTAACACGGCTGATCGGTCCCGCAATGGCCTCCCGCGGCGACGGGGTCATCATTAATGTGTCGTCGCAGCTGGCGTTCTGCGGGGCCGAAGGCCGTTCGGTCTACGCCGCGGCCAAGGCAGGGCTTGCCCAGTTCACGCGCTCCGCCGCGGTCGAGTTCGGCCGGCAGGGAGTGCGCGTCCTGGCGGTCGCACCGGGCCGCTTGGTTACGACGATGTCGACCTTTCTGGGCAAGGACGATGCGGCATACAAGGCCGGCATCGCGCGGGTACCCGTCGGGCGGTATGGGACGGCGGAAGAAATCGCCGGCCTCGTGCTCTTTCTTGCGTCGCCCGCCGCAAGCTACATTGTCGGCGAAACTGTCATCGCTGATGGCGGTTATGTTCTCGGCTGAGCGAAATGAATTGGAGTATGCCGATGGATCGCGAGTACTTCAGCTATTCGCCGATCACGGTGCGGCCACGCTTTCAGTGGCCGGGCAACGCACGAGTGGCGCTGTGGGTGGTGCCCAACATCGAGCACTATCAGTATCTTCCGAGGCAAACTCGCGTACGCAATCCGTGGCCGCGCATGCCGCATCCCGACGTGCTCGGCTACGCGTTGCGCGACTACGGTAACCGCGTCGGAATCTGGCGTATGTTTGACGTTTTTGACAAGCACCGGATCCGCTGCACGGTCTCGCTCAATCTTGCCAACTTCGAGATGTTTCCGGACATTATGCAGGCGTGCGAAACCCGCGGCTACGACACACTTTGCCACGGCATATTCAATACCGAGTATCTCTGGGGCATGCCGGAGGATGAGGAGCGGGCCTATATCGCCGATTGCGTCGCGCGGTTCCGTAAGCTGACCGGCCGAACTTTGCGCGGTTGGTTCTCGCCGGGCGTCTCCTACACGCCCCGCACGCTCGACCTCGTGGCTGAGGCCGGTTTTACCTATTCCGCTGACCTTTATCACGACGATCAGCCGACACCCCTCAAGGTGGCCTCGGGCTCGCTGGTCAGCGTGCCTTATACAATGGATCTCAACGATGCCGTGCTTTACCGCTACGACGCGGAAGGCGAGGAATTCGCGCGCTGGATCATGGACCACTTCGACACGGTGTGGCGCGAAGGCGCGGAAATCCCACGCGTCATGTGTATCGCGCTTCACCCCTACATGATGGGACAGCCCCATCGCATCAAACACCTCGATCGCGCACTCGCTCACATCCTGGCACACGATGGCGTCTGGCAAGCGACAGGGGCTGAGATTGCGGACTGGTACATTGCGCATGCCATGCCGGCCTATAAGGCTCATCTGGGCCAGAACGCTTGAGCGGGAGCGACGACCATGTCGATGGATCATGATCTCTATCGCTTCTCGCCACTGCCGCAGCGCCCACCGCTGACATGGCCGAACGGCGCGCGCGTCGCGTGCCACGTCACGCTATACATCGAGCATTGGGAGTTGGCGCCGCCGCCGGGTTGCGTCAAGGATCAGCGCTTCCTCAGTGAATTCGGGCCTTATGAGCCCGACTATCGAACGTGGACACAGCGCGAGTATGGCAATCGCGTCGGTATCTTCCGCGTGCTCGAAGTGCTCGATCGGCATGGCATTCGCGCCAGCGTCGCCATCGGAGCATCTGCGTGCGAACGCTATCCGCAGCTTGTCGCCGAGATCGTGCGGCGCGGGTGGGAAATATTGGCCCACGGCACGCACGCGACGCGCATCATCTCAAGCAAGATGACCGACGCGGAACAGCGCGCCTACATCGCCGAATCCATCTCCGCTGTGACGCGCGCCACCGGTACCGCCCCCAGAGGCTGGCTCGGGCAGGATCAGGGCGAGGCGGCGAACACGCCCGCGCTGCTGGCTGAAGCCGGCATCGACTATCTCGTTGATTGGTCCAACGACGATCAGGCCTACTTGATGCGACCCGGCCTCGTGTCGATCCCGCACCAGATTGACTGGGACGACATCGTACTGTTCTGGCTGCGCCGCGTCGAAACTTGGCGCTACCCGGCGCTCGTCGAAGAGGCCGCACGCACGCTTGCTGACGAAGGTGGTCGTAATTTCGGTCTCTCGATCCACCCGTGGCTGTTCGGCATGGCGCATCGCATCCGCTACCTCGACGAGGCTCTGACGCGCATCCTGGCGATCGATGGCCTATGGCAAGCGACCACCGGCGACATCGCGCTGTGGGCACGGCCGCGTATTTCAGCAATTACGACCGAGCCGCCGGATCAGAGCTGATCGGGTCTCGTTTTGGAGTACGATTAGCGGAGTTTCACACCCTGGAGGCGGATGATGCCGTCCGGATGCGGCGCAAAGCCATCAACTTTCTCGGACAAGCCCCAAAGCCATTTGTAGTTGTACAAGAACAAATGCGGGCGATCCTTGATGTAGTGGCGTGCTGCGGCGGTGTAGTCGGCGAGGCGGGCGACTGGGTCTGTCTTGGCGCGGGCCGCCGCCAGAGCCTGATCCATATCCTTGTTGCAATACTTCCCCCAATTGATGAAGCCGTCGCATGCGAGCCAGATCGATACATTGCCGTCGGGATCGGCGCGGCCAGACCAGATGACGACCGCCGCTTCGTAGTCGCCTTTGGTGGCATTGCCCGTTAGGGTGTTTGACTCGAGGACCTCGATTTTCACGTCAAATCCAGCCTCGCCCGTCATGGCTTGGATCACCTGCGCTACATGGCTTTCGATGGGGCTGTTAGTCACCGAGAGCGTAAAGGCAGGTTTTGGCACGCCCGCCTCGGCCAGCAGCTTCTTGGCCTTCTCGATGTCACGCGCCGGGATCGGCAACGACTTTACATACCAAGAATTCTCGACTGCCTGCGGCTGGTTGGTTGCGACGTACTCACCGTCGAACACCACTTGCATTAGGGCCTGTCTATCGATCGACAATTCCAAAGCTTCGCGGATGCGTGCGTCCTTGGCCAGCACCGACGCTGCAGCTCGCGGACCATTGGAAAGATTGATCGTCATGGTGCTGTAGGCGAGCGCGGTGCTGGCCTCAACCTTGACGCGCTTGTCGCCCTTCAATTGCTTCAAGTCGGTCGCTGGCAGCCGCTCGACGGCTTCAAGTCCACCGGCAAGCAAATTGGTCAAGCGCAAGGTCGAGTCTGCGATCGGCTGGAACACGATCTGCTGCAGGTGGATCTTACTCTTGTCCCAGTAGCCATCGAAGCGATCGAACACGATCTTCTGTTGGGCGACGCGTTGAGTAAATTTGAATGGACCGGCGCAGACCGGGTTGTTGGCGATGTTGTCTCCATCGGCGGCGATGGCTTTCGGCGAAAGCATCATGCCAGCGCGGTCAGCCAGCACGCTGAGCAACGGCGAATCCGGTTGCGACAATTCGAGGCGCACCGTCAGTGGATCGACCACGACGACATTGGTGATGGACTTCACTTCCGCTTTCCGGCGCGAGTACGACGCCTCGCGATACCGGTCGATGTTGATCTTGACGGCAGCGGCATCCATCGCGGTGCCATCGTGGAATACGACGCCAGGCCGGAGTTTCAAAGTAAGGGCTTTGCTGTCCGGGCTCCACTGCCATTCCGTGGCGAGCTGCGGGACATACGCGAGCTTGGCATCGGTATCGATCAGCTTGTCGCACACGGCGGCAAACACGATGCGCCCGACGAACGTCGCACCTTGCGCCGGATCGAGCCGGTCCGGATCTTCCTGCAAACCGATCCGCAAGGTTTGGGCCTCAGTGCCGCCGCACGTGACGAGCATGAGCGCAAGCGCCAATGCGCCAATTCCGCTACCAAACCGCATGCGATACCCTCCACCAACACGAGACGCCTCATTCTAACCGGATCCAACAGCGTGGGACATTGCCAACAAACGTCTTCCGCAGCACGCCTGCTGTGCGCAAAACCCATAGCGTGTTAGCGGGGAAGCTTTAGGCTCGCACGCGATAGAGCTGGGCCATGCGTTGGGGCAGGGATCGTGGATAATTCCAACAGCATTCTGGTCACCGGTGCAGCTGGGCTGATCGGGCGGCGCGTGGCCGAAATGCTCGTAGCCTGCGGGCGCACCGTATGCGCTACGGATCTGGAGCCTCACCATGCATGTCCGTTCGATTTCGTTGCCGCCAATCTGATCGACGCCACAGCGATTGCAGCAATGATGAACCGTGGATTTGCCGGCATCATTCATTGCGGCGCCATTTCCGGCCCCATGCTCGGTCGTGAGGATCCTGCCGGAACAATTGCAACCAACGTGCAAGGGACCGTGACTCTGCTGGAAGCGGCACGCTGCCACGACATTAAACGCTTCGTCTTCTGCAGCTCCGTGTCAGCCTACGGCTCGACGCCGGCAGGGATGAGCTTAGTGCCACCAACGGCGCCGCTCAATGCGAACGACATCTACGGCGCGAGCAAAGCGGCAGCCGACATCCTTGTTCGCGCATACGCTTGCGAACACGGGCTCGATGCCGCGGTGCTCCGCATCGGCTGGGTCTACGGACCGCGGCGGCAGACGCGTAGCCTGCTGCTCCGCCTGATCCGCGATGCGCTCGAAGGCCGGTCAAGCCGGATCGAGCACGATGGCCAGTTTCATGTGCCCCTGATCCACGTCGACGATGTGGCGCGGTGTCTGATTGCCGCTCTGGATCAGACGACACTCAAGGAACGGGCATTCAACGTGACGACCGGCAGCCGTGTGCAGATGATAACGCTTGCCGATATTGTGCGCCGCCATTTGCCCGCCGCCGACATTACATTCTTGCCGGGAGTGCCTTATCCCGATATCGAACAGGCGACATTCGACATTGACGGAACCTGCGCGACCCTCAGTTGGACGCCGCAGGTTTCACTGGACGACGGTGTCGCCAGTTACATTGAATGGCTGCGCACGCATCCCCTGTGATGTCGCTTCGGATCTAACCCATTCCATACGCCCGTCTACTTCACGTGGTACGACAATGCTTTCTATCTTGCAGCTAGCTATGGCGAAGCCTTCAATTACCTAATGACGGCGACAAGTCGGTTCCCCGCTGAATATACAGGTACGTTCATTGCAGTGAATGAGCTGTGCGGGACGGATGAAGCATTGGCGATCTGTCCGCGCGAATTTTGCGGGAGGGAGTGCTACATCGTGCTACAAAGTCGGGCGATTTCTGCAACGGGCGCCCAGTTAAGATGTTGTTTTGGCTGTATTAAAATTGGTAGCTTTGTCTTTGTAAACCGAAGGTCGGGAGTTCAATCCTCTCTGCCGGCACCAGCAATTTCAGTGAGTTATGCCCTCGATGGTCATGCTTGTCGTCGACTAACGGCCCTGTGGCCATGCGGCATTTTTGAATCTAGCCAAGTTGCTGTTTGGTAGATCCTTCCTGGGGTCAAGAGAGCATTGATTTATCAAAATATC
>JANLPY010000529.1:0-1674 GCA_031367505.1 Hyphomicrobiaceae bacterium
GCCAGTTCGCCGATCTTCATCTGCCTGCTCCAGCGTGCCTGGCGAAAGGGTCAATCGCCATATGGGTTGACTCTATACCCACTACAGGGTTTCTACTTCGGGCAACCGTGAGAAACCCCGTGATGGAAAAGACCGAAGCAATCGAGTCCGGCAACACCGCCTGCGGCAGTTGCTCGCCAGCCGTGGTCGGCCCGGCGCCAACGCCGGTTCGAGCCCAACCGCCTGCGGGAGCAGCCATCTTCCGCATTTCAACGATGGATTGCGCCGTTGAAGAGTCGGAGATTCGCCGCGCTTTGGAGCCCCTGGCGGGCATCAAGGCTCTGAACTTCCAGCTCGGTGCCCGCACGCTGGCGATCACTGCGCCAGAGCCGGTCATCGCGCAGGCAGTCGAGGCGATTCGGCGCGTCGGCTTCGAGCCCAAGCCGCTTGCTGCGCCTACCGAAGCCGACGAAGGCCACGACCACGAGCATGACGGTGTCGGCGATGGCCTCAAGCCGCTGCTGATCGCGCTGGCCCTGGCGCTGGCGGCCGAGGCCGTCGCCTTCTTCGCCAGCAAAAGTACGGCAGTCACCGTCATCGAGATGGGACTGGCCCTCGGTGCGATCTGGTTCGCGGGCTTCGACATCTACAAGAAGGGCTTGATCGCACTGTGTCATGGCCGCCTCAACATCAACGCGCTGATGACGGTGGCTGTGACGGGCGCGTTCGTGATCGGCCAATGGCAAGAAGCCGCGATGGTGATGGCGCTGTACGCCATCGCAGAACTCATTGAAACGCGTTCGGTTGACCGCGCCCGCAACGCCATCAAGGGCCTGATCGCGCTGTCGCCTGAGCAGGCCGATGTGCGCCAGCCGGACGGTAGCTGGGTCGTCACCAAGTCCGCCGACGTGCCGTTGGAGGCTGTTGTACGCATCCGCCCTGGCGAGCGCGTGCCGCTCGACGGCATCGTGACGGCGGGCAACAGCGCCATCGACCAGGCCCCCGTCACGGGCGAGAGCATCCCAGTGGACAAGACCACCGATGATCCGGTATTTGCCGGCACCATCAACCAGACAGCTGAGCTGGAGTTCCGCGTCACGGCCGCTGCCAACAACACGACCCTCGCACGGATCATCCACTCGGTCGAGCAGGCGCAGAGCACGCGCGCACCCACGCAGCGCTTCGTTGCTCGCTTCGCGGCGATCTACACGCCCAGCGTCTTCGTGTTCGCACTGGCGGTAGCCATCGGGATGCCTTGGATCATGGGCTGGACCTGGCTGGAGGCGCTGTACAAGGCATTGGTGCTGCTGGTGATCGCCTGCCCTTGTGCGCTGGTGATCTCGACCCCCGTGACGGTGGTCAGTGCCCTGGCGAGCGCTGCGCGTCGCGGCATCCTGATCAAGGGCGGCACCTACCTCGAAGACGCGCGCAGCCTGAAGGCTATCGCGCTCGACAAGACCGGTACGATCACCGAAGGCAAACCGCAGCTGGTCGAATTCGTCGCACTGCATCCTTCTGTCGATAGGACGCAGGTCGCTTTGCTCGCGGCGAGCCTGGCTGCGCGCTCGGATCATCCGGTGTCCAAGGCCATCGCCGTCGGGTTGAGCGTCGAAGGCGCTGCAGTGACCGACTTCAAGGCCTTGGCTGGCCGTGGCGTTCAAGGCCAGGTTGAGGGCCGAGATCACGTCCTCGGCA
>JANLPY010000579.1:0-12670 GCA_031367505.1 Hyphomicrobiaceae bacterium
TGCAACTGAAGAGGAACAGCGCCGCGCAGACCAAACCGCCCTCATCCGGCGGATGCGGCTTCATGCAGCGATTGGTTGCCGGCAATCCGTTGTCGGAACAACGCGCGCGACAAGCAGGCACGTTGAGAAGGTCGGGCTAGAAGGCATAAGATAACGAGCCGGTTTTCATGTGCCAATGCCTTGAGAAAGTCGCTGGCCTTACGCGCTTTGAGCATCAAGCTTTTTAGCTCGGGCGAAACCGCTTTTCCGATATGGTGAGAACGTTCGATTTCCTTGGACAGCAGTTTAGCCATGTGAGTTAGCCGTCGGTTCGATGTGTGTAGCCGTGGCCCAAATCGTTGGGTTTGAAGAAGCTCTACTTGTTGACCGGACTTTCGGGATCGAACAGATACGCCGTTACATCTTTGATTTGTTGCTCGGTCAGGAACTTGTGGAAGCCGAAGCGGGGCATGTTCGAGCACGGCTGCACCGACTGCGCATTGAAGATTTTGGCATACGCTTGCTTAGCCTCTTTCGCATCGAACTTACGGATTTTGCCGTATTCGAGAAGGCTCGGCCCGAGTGTGCCAAAACTCAGCTCCGCTTTTTTCATTTGATGGCACGCATAACAGTTGCCGCCGGCGACCGTGTCGGGTCCATCTGAGAACTGCCCGCCGACGCCCGATTGCGCGACCCGTTCGCCGCCCTTCCAATCCCCGAGCACGTTGCCGTCGGCCGGGTACGTCACTGTTGCTTCCTCGCGCTTCTTGACCTTGTCGAATTCCGCGGGCGGAAGGTCATTGCGATACTGCGAGCAAACCTTTTGAGATTCATCTTGCTGCACACGGGGCTGCCAAGCTTCCGGCGCGGACTTAAAGGTCGCCTTCACGACGGCCTCAACCACTGCGGGATCGACCTTGAGCACTTGTTGAGCCGTCACGGTGGTCGTGATTGCCAGAACGGCGAGTGTCAGTATTAGCTTTTTCATCTGGTTTTCCTCGGCCGTCAGCGCTTGATCGAGGGCACGTTGATCTCGGCCCCCGCGGCTTGCGTGTTCAAATACACGGTCAATGCTGTCAGGCCGTCCGATGCGTAATCGGGCGCTGGCATGCGCATCTGACGGTAGCAGTCCCAAAGGCGATGCTGCATCGTGCGCAATTGGCTTTGCGAAACCCGATAGGTCGGCCACGAGCCCATGGTTTCTTGCGCCGGTTTGCCAGGCTTCGAGAGGTTAGGAAGGCCTTGCAGACGTATCCGTTTGCCATCTTCGGAATGGCAGGTCGCGCACGAAAAATCGCTAATCGAGGAGCGGCGATAGAACATGGCTTCGCCTACCGCGCGCATCTCCTGCTCCTTCGGATGCGTCAGGGGTTGATCAATCTTCGCGCCGTTAGATTTGTTGGCAATATAGGCAACCAGATCTTCCATGTCTGAAGACTTGCCCGGCGAGGAAAAGCGGCGGCTGATAACTTCCTTGGTATCCGAGCCTTGGATTTTCTCCATGCACCACAACAGGCGCTGCTCGAGATCCATCACGCGGCCGGCGTCGGCAAAGAAACGGGGAAGTTTGGCGTAGGCGCCCTCGATTTTGCCAGCTCCTAGCCCCAAATCGCAGGCTTCCAGAGACACATTCTTGGTGCCGCCGGATTTCTTCCACAACAGTTCGCCGCGATCGACGTTGAGGAAACCAGGGTTCGAGAACGGATCGGAGATCATGGCGCGGTAGCGCTCGATCTCTTTCTCGCTGTCGGCGGGCGTTGTCTGCGCATTGGCAAGCGCCGTACTCAATATCGACGTTATGAAGAGCGTTACTGCCGCTTTCATGAATCCCGGCAATCGCGCGTCGTGTGGCCGTCTCATTAGCTCTCCCCAGGTCGTGTTTTTTTGGCTTGAAGAATTGGCCATGCTTTCTCTAGAACTCAGCCGGAAACTGCACTACCGTCCGTGCGCTTGCCTAATTTTAGGCTTGCGTTCGCGGCGACGTTACATCTAAAAATGCGAATATGGCAAGATATGTCTGAGTTGGGATTCAAGTCCGATCGGACGAGAAAAATGTCACCCTTGGGAGCGCACATGGAACATGAGCTTTTGAACCTTGATCGGCGAGGCGTGCTGATCGGTTGCAGTGCGGCGACGATTGCTGCGCTGCTGGCTCCCCGTCTCGCGCTCGCGGCACCAGCCCAGGTCGAGGCTGAGATCCAGAAGCTCTACGCGGGCAAGAAATTGACTGAAGGCAAGATCAAGCTCGATCTCCCCTCGATCGCCGAAAATGGCCTGGTCGTTCCGCTCGGCGTCGAGGTCGAAAGCCCGATGACCGAAGCCTCCTACGTGAAGGCGGTGCATGTCTACGCCGATGGCAATCCGAACCCAGGTGTCGCCTCGTTCTATTTTACACCGATGATGCCAAAGGCCTCAGTCCAAATCCGGATGCGGCTGGCGCAGACGCAGAACATCGTTGCGGTGGCGGAAATGTCCGATGGCTCTCTGTTTACGACGAAGCGCGAAGTGAAGGTTACGATCGGCGGTTGCGGCGGCTAGTTGGCCACCAATTTCAAATGATCAATTCAAAAAGCTTCACCTGAGGAAACCGATCCAATGGCCACACCAACGCCCCGCGTCAGAATGCCAGCCACCGCGAAAGCCGGCGAAGTCATCGAAGTGAAGACCTTGATCAGCCACGAGATGGAATCGGGCAATCGCAAGGACAAGGACGGCAAGGTGATCCCTCGCAAGATCATCAAAGCCTTCATGGCGAAGTTCAACGGCAAGGAAATCTTTCGCGCAGATTGGTATGCAGCGATTTCCGCCAATCCGTACCAGTCGTTCTTCGTCAAGGTGCCGGAAGCGGGCACCTTTGAATTCACGTGGACCGACGACGATGGCTCGATCTACAAGGCCGAGCAGAAGATCGCGATCGGCTGAGTTGGCCGCCGGCCTGGCAGCACTGCTGCCGGGCCTTTTTTGTCATTCGATACATGTATTCATGCGCATGTGTTCGAGTGTTCCATGCTAGGAACTTAGATGATCACGCGACGCGAGTTTTCCCAAGCCGCTCTTGCCGCGTCGGCTATTGCGTCGAGCGGTCTCGGGCCTCTGGGCCGCGTTGCCGCGCAGGGACGTTTGACCCAAGACGAACTGTTGAAGTTCGACTCCGTCGGCAACGTCACGCTGGTGCACATCACCGACATTCATGGCCAGTTGATGCCGCTCCACTTCCGCGAGCCCAGCGTCAACATCGGCGTCGGCGACGCGAAGGGGCTCGTCCCTCATCTGACCGGCGACGCTTTTCTCAAGGCATTCGGCATCGCTGCGAAGTCTCCACAAGCCTACGCGCTGACCAGTCAGGATTTTTCAGAACTCGCGAAAAACTACGGACGCATGGGCGGCCTCGATCGGATCGCGACGGTCGTTAAGTCGATCCGCGCGAGCCGCGGCGATAAGGTGCTCATGCTCGACGGCGGCGACACCTGGACCAACAGCTGGTCGGCGCTGCAAACGCAGGGCCAGGACATGGTCGACTGTATGGCTTTGCTCAAGCCCGACGCGATGACCGGGCATTGGGAGTTCACGCTCGGACAAAAGCGCGTCGAGGAGATCGCCGGTAAACTCGGTTTCCCCTTTCTTGCGCAGAACATGCGCGAGAGCGAATTCAACGATCCGGTGTTCGAGCCGCACAAGATCTTCGAGCGCGGCGGTGTGAAGATCGCGGTGATCGGGCAAGCCTTCCCGTTCACGCCGATCGCAAATCCCCGCTGGCTGATCCCGAAGTGGACCTTTGGCATTCGTGATGACGACATGCAAAAGCAGGTCGATGCGGTGCGCGCGGCCGGTGCCGAGTTGGTCGTCGTTCTGTCGCACAACGGCTTCGACGTCGATCGCAAGATGGCGCGGCTGGTAACTGGCATCGATGTAATTCTCACCGGTCATACCCACGATGCGGTGCCGGAAGCGGTGCGGGCCGGTAAGACATTGCTTATCTCATCGGGTAGTCACGGCAAGTTCGTCTCCCGCCTCGACCTCGATATTCAGGGCAAGGAAATCAAGAATTTTCGCTTCCGGCTGATCCCGATCTTCTCGGACTGGATTGCGCCCGATGCCGAAATGGCAGCGAAGATCGCCGAGGTGCGCAAGCCTTACGCCGCCGATCTATCGCGCGTGCTGGGCCGGTCCAGTGGTCTGCTCTATCGGCGCGGCAACATCGCGGGGACCCTCGATGATCTCTACTGCAGCGCGATGCTGAGCCAACGCGACGCTGAGATATCGCTGTCGCCCGGTATTCGTTGGGGCAACAGTATTCTTCCTGGCCAGGATATCACGTTTGAGGACGTCACTAACGGCTGTGCGGTCAGCTATCCGAACTGTTATCGCACCAAGATGACAGGTGAGCGTCTCAAGGAAATTCTCGAAGACGTCGCCGACAACCTGTTCAATCCTGACCCGTATTATCAACAGGGCGGCGACATGGTGCGGACCGGCGGGCTGGGCTTCACCATTGATATAGCAGCCGTTGCTGGCCGTCGCATCTCCAACATGACGCTACTCAAATCGGGCAAACCGATCGACGCTGCCCGCGAATACGTCGTCGCTGGCTGGGCGAGCGTCACCGAGGGCACCGAAGGGCCGCCGATCTGGCAGGTCGTCGAGAAGCATTTAGCCGACGTGAAGACCGTCGATATCAAGCCGAACGACGTTGTGAAGCTCGTGGGTGCATGACGATCCGATGTTCGCCCGCGAGGCGATCCAATTCGTCCGATCCAAAGCACCACATACTTGGGAGATAAGCTGTGAGGGTACCCGTTGGGGACGCATTTCGAAAATCTTCGAGGCGCGCGTTTCTCGGAACCGCTGCTGGTGGTCTTGTGGCAGGCGCCGCTGCGGTGCAGGCCGCCGACCCCGCCCCGCTTGCCACGGCTGGAAATCCAAAGAACCTGCCGCCAAACGTTCCCGATTGGACCAAGGTTCTCGGCGATGGCGTTGCGGCACACCCCTATGGCAAGCCTTCGAAATTCGAGAGGAGCGTCGTGCGCCGCGACGTCGAGTGGCTGACCGCGTCGCGTGAAAGTTCGATCAACTTCACGCCAATCCACGCGTTGGATGGCATCATCACGCCGAACGGCCTGTGCTTCGAACGGCATCATGGCGGCGCCGCCGAAATTAACCCGGCCGATCACCGCTTGATCATTCACGGGCTGGTCGACAAACCGCTGATCTTCACGGTCGGCGATATCATGCGTATGCCGCGCACCAACCGTATGTACTTTCTCGAATGCGCCGCAAACTCCGGCATGGAGTGGCGCGGCGCGCAGCTCAACGGCTGCCAGTTCACGCACGGCATGATCCATAACGTGATGTACACCGGCGTGTCGCTGAAGACGTTGCTCGATGAGGCAGGTGTCAAGCCGGCGGGCAAATGGATCCTGGCTGAGGGGGCAGACGCATCCGCCATGACCCGCTCGATCCCGATGGAAAAGGCGATGAAGGATTGTCTGGTCGCCTTCAAAATGAACGGCGAGGCACTGCGTACCGAACAGGGCTATCCGGTTCGCCTGGTCGTTCCCGGTTGGGAGGGCAATCTCTGGATCAAGTGGCTGCGTCGCATCGAAGTGGGCGATCAGCCGTGGCACACGCACGAGGAAACGTCGAAGTACACAACCGTCATGTCAGACGGCAGAGCGCGCCGGTTCACTTATGTGATGGATGCAAAGTCGGTGGTGACCAGCCCGTCCCCCGAGATGCCGCTGATAGCGAAGGGGCGCAACGTTCTATCCGGCATCGCCTGGTCCGGCCGCGGCAAGATTTCCCGGGTTGATGTCACGCTCGATGGCGGCCGGAATTGGCAGGTGGCGCGGATCGACGGACCGGTATTCGACAAGTCGATCGTCCGCTTCTACGTCGACTTCGATTGGCAAGGCCAAGAGCTGCTCGTGCAATCACGGGCCCACGATGAGAGCGGATACGTGCAGCCGACCAAGGACGAGCTCCGCAAGTTGCGCGGCGTCAATAACATCTATCACAATAACGGCATTCAGACTTGGCTGGTGCGCCCGACGGGGGAGACGGAAAATGTCGAAATTTCCTAGTCTGCGTTCCATCGCGCTTGCCTCTGTGTTGGTGGCGATAACACTCAATGCCGCACTCGCCCAAAAGTTGGGGGTCGGCCGCGAGGCATCGCCAGCGGAAATCAAAGCGTGGGACATCGATGTGCGTCCCGATGGTCAAGGCCTGCCACCAGGCAAGGGAACGCCTGCGCAAGGCGAGGAGATCTTCCAAACTCAATGCGCGACCTGTCATGGCGAATTTGGCGAAGGCAAAGATAAGTGGCCCGTTCTTGCTGGTGGCATGGGCACGATGAAATCGGACAGGCCTGAAAAGACGGTCGGTTCGTACTGGCCGTACGCGACAACGATCTTCGACTACATCAAGCGCGCGATGCCGTTCGGCAATGCTCAGTCGCTGAGCGACGATGAACTCTATGCGGTCACAGCCTACGTACTGCAGCTCAATGACGTGATCACGGATCCGAAATTAGAAATCAATGCGACGACGCTTCCGGCGATCAAAATGCCCAACGCCGGGCAGTTTTATGACGATGATCGTGAAATTGCCGAGAAGGCCTTTTGGAACCGCAAACCCTGCATGAAGGATTGCAAGAAGGAGGCGAAAGTCCTCAATCGCGCCCAAACATTGGCCGTGACACCTGAAACCAAGTCCGGCCCCAAAGCAGATTGATCGAGCGATCGCTATGTTTCGATAGCGGCCTGCTACAGCGGCTTGCCGGTGTGGTAGGCGATCTCGCCGACGATGCCGCGACGGAACGCCATCACGCAGATGATGAATACGAAGCCTTGGATCACCGCTCGCCCTGTTTCTGGTGTTCTTCGTCGCGCCACTGTTGCCACTGCTGTGGGTGAGTTTTCACAGCGCGTCCGATACGGAACTCTACGGGCCGGCACTTACCACCGCGCATTACGCTGCCATTCTAACCGACCCCTTCTACCACACCATCATTCTGCGTACGCTGAGCACTGGTGCTGTCATACTCCTGCTGTGCCTGGTGCTCGGCTATGCCACCGCCTATGTGATTGTGCCGCTGCCGCCGGGACGGTGTTTGCTTTTGATGGCGTTGCTGGTGCTGCCGCTGATGGTGAGCAACGTCGTGCGCGCATATGGCTGGATTGCGATCCTCGGCCGCCAGGGGTTGGTCAACTCGCTGCTTCGCGACGCTGGCGTCATCGAAAGGCCTATGGTGCTGCTCAACTCGTTCGAGGCGGTGTCGTTCGGGCTGATGACGATCCTGCTGCCCTATATGGTGATTTCTGTCGCCAACGCGCTCGCCGCGATCGATGCGCAATACAAGGAGGCGGCCCAATCGCTGCGCGCCAGCCCCGTGCGTACCTTCATCCACGTGACATGGCCGCTGTCGAGCCCCGGCGTAGCGTCCGGCATGCTGCTCGTCTTCCTGCTGACGTTGCGCGCCTACGTGACGATAACGCTGCTCGGCGGCCCGCGCATGAAGTTGCTGGTCAGTCTGGTGTTCGACCAGGTGGGTGCGTTTCGCTGGCCGCAAGCGGCAGCACTCGCGTTCGTGCTGCTGGCGGTCGCGGTCGCCATTGGCGCGCTGATCCTGGCGATGCTGCGGCCGCAACGTGTGCAGGGGCGCGGCTGACATGCACTATCTCCTGCTGATCTTCGCCGGTATCACCTATTTCCTCATGCTGGGGCCGATCCTAATCGTGCTGATCACGGCGTTCTCAGCGACCGAGTTCTTCGCCTTCCCACCTAAGGGATTTTCGCTGCGCTGGTTCGTGACTTTCTTCGCCACCGGCAGCATGCGCAGCGCTTTCCTACGCAGTATCGAGATCGCTGTGGTTTCTGCCGCCGCAGCGACGATACTGGGCACAATGGCCGCGCTGTTCGTGGCGCGCCGGAAGGGCCTTGGCGCGACTGTGCTACAGGCGCTATTCCTGGCGCCGCTTATCTTTCCCGCGATCGTGCTCGGGCTATCGCTGCTGCTTTTCTACAAGCTGATCGGCGGAGTGCCGGATTTCCTCGGCTTGGTGATCGCCCACACTATTCTCGGTATGCCGTTCGTGATCCGGGCGGTGAGCGCGAGCTTGCTGGCGGTTGACCCCGCACTGGAAGAGGCAAGCCAGAGCCTGCGCGCCGGCCCCTGGCGCACGTTCGCCCACGTCCTGATGCCGCTGATTTGGCCTGGCATTCTGTCCGGCGGCATGTTCGCCTTCATCGTGTCGTTCGGCGAACTCAACACAGCATTGTTCCTAACCGGCCCGGGTGTGACCACTCTGCCGATCGAAATCTTCAGCTATTTGCAGTTCCAGGGCGGCCAATTGGTGATCGCGGCGGCGTCGGCCGTGCAGGTCGGCATGATCACACTGATCGTGCTCGTGGTCGAACGCATGATCGGCTTCAGCCGGGTCATCAGGTCGAGATAGCTACCCTGGGAGGTGTCCAAGCACTAAACCGTCGCTAAACATCTGACGACGAACATGCCACTTCACGCCGGTATTTGCATGATATGCGCCTTGATCAAAGCCACCAGGCGTTTGCTATTTCTGGCGTCGATTGCCTCCACCATTGAGAAATGCTCGGTATTGGACTGGTCGATGCGGCCGCGCGATTGCCATTGGTTGGCCGGCGCGGATGACAATCGTCCGCGCAACTCCATAACCAGGTTCACGAGTTCTTTATTCGGGCACAGATCCAGCATGTGGAAATGAAAAGCCAGGTTGGCATCGTAAAGTTCGAGTACCGTGCCGTCCTGAATTAGCGTTTTGAAGTTATTGGCCAGACGACGCGCCTTGGCGATATCGCGGGCTGTTGCGCTTTTGACGATCTGATCGACGGCTGCGACCTCGAGGATCAGACGCACATCGCGTATATCATCGGCGCGTTGCCCGTCATTGGCGCGAACGTGGTAGCCGCGGTTGGGCAGGTGCTCGATCAAGCGTTTCTGCACCAACCGATCCAGCGCGCGCCGAACGTCGATTCGCTTTGCCGCGAACCGCTGCTCCAAATCAATCTGCTTGAGCCACTGACCGGCGACCAGCACGCCTGACTGGATATCCCGCGCGATCACTTCGGCAATGGCGTCGACGGTCGCACCAACTGCTTTGCCGTTGAGCGTTTTGTCCTGAACACTCATGTGTTGTGACGACCTCGGTTTGTGCTGCGCGGCCCGGTTTGCGCAATGCGCGCGTTATCCGCTGACTTGTGCGCGCGATAGAAATATGTAACTAAATTGGCGCCAATTTCAAAGTGCCTTTCAGTGCTCGAAGATCTATTAGCGGGAAAACGATGAAGAATAGCGAGGAGATCTGGGATTTAACAGATGCCAAGAGTGCCGCTTTTTTTGAGCTGAGCGATCGCATATGGGCGGAGCCCGAGCTCAATTATCAGGAACATGGCGCAGTGGCGCGGCATGCTGAAATGCTTGAGCGCGAGGGGTTCCGAATTACTCGCGGCGTCGCGGGATTGCCAACGGCGCTGATGGGCGAGGCCGGCGAAGGCGGTCCCGTTATTGCTATTCTGGGTGAATATGACGCGCTGCCCGGCCTGAGCCAACAGGTCGGCGTCGCCGTCGAGAAACCGTTGGTGGCCGGTGGTAACGGACACGGCTGCGGCCATAACATGCTGGGATCAGCGTCGCTACTGGCCGCCACCGCGGTGAAGGATTATCTCGCCGCCAATGGCCTCAAGGCGCGCGTGCGATACTATGGCTGTCCGGCCGAGGAAGGCGGGTCGTCCAAAGGCTTCATGGTGCGCGCCGGCGTCTTCAACGATGTCGATGTCGCCATCTGTTGGCATCCGGCAGCGTTCACGGGGGTCAACAATCTGAGTGCTCTCCAGCAAATTTTGCATATCGCTATTGAGTCGGATCAAAAGGTCGTTTTTGCTATTGAGCTCGGCATTGATCGTCTGCAGTTCCTCGTTGACCGATTGCATCTCCTCTTTCGCGGTTTCAAGTTCTTCGTTGGATGACTGTAGTTCCTCGTTGACCGCCTGAAACTCCTCGGTCGTCGATTTCATGTCTTCAATGCGGGTTTCCAGTTCGTCGGTCGCCGCTTGCAACTGTGTTTTAGTGCCAAGTAACTCGCGCTCCAACGCCTGCGCATTCGCATCGCTCGTCGACACCACCACCTCCGTCGCATCTAATCCGTTCAGCGGAGAGCTGTCGCGAAAGGCGACCACGCATGCAGCGCCGGTTTTGGCTATGGTGTCGCCGCCGATCGGCTCAACGATCAGCGCTAGCGCGCGGACTTGTCCATCTTTACGGATGGTCAGGTTTTCATTGATAACCCGCCTTCCGCTCTCCAGCGCCTTGTTCACGGCGGCTCTGACAGCGGGCCTGAGCGTCTTGTACAAAATGCTAAACAGATTGAGACTTGCCGAGCCCTGTGTCGGCTCAATATAATTGCCGGTCTCGGCGCCGGAGAACCGCGTGATCTCATGATTTCGATCAATGACAAAATACGCCGGTGCATAGTGCTTCATCAAGCGCTCGACGGCTTTGTCGGTCCGGTCTTCGGCAAATGGACGCCGCGTAGGCGTTGGTGGCCCCGGCAGCGAAGCGAGGTTCACACTAGGTTGCACCGCTGGTAAGCTCGGTCCCCTATCGCGCCGCTGCAGCACCCGGTACTTCTTGTCGAGAGGTGTAAACAGTCTGGAACTGCGCGTGACACTTTCGGCGGCCCCAAGAAACAGGTAGCCGCCCGTGCGCAGCGCGTAATGAAAGGTGCGCATCAAACGTTCTTGCAGGTCCTCGCCGAGATAAATCATGACATTGCGACAGGAGATCAGATCGAGCTTTGAAAATGGCGGGTCCTTGACCAGACTGTGCGTGGAAAACACACACATGTCGCGGATCTCAGGTACCGGCGAATAATTGACGCCGTCCTTGACGAACCATCGTTTGAGGCGTTCTGGAGACAATCCCACCACGCCGTTACGGTAACGCCCGGAACGGGCAACAGTTACGGCGTTCGGATCAATATCGGTGCCGAAGATTTTTATCTCGCGTAAGCGACGGTCTTGCAGGGTCTCCCGTATGAGGATCGCCATCGAGTAGACTTCTTCGCCAGTCGAACAACCCGCCACCCACACGCGGATCGAGTCATCGTCTGCCTTGACGCCAAGCAACGGGATCAGCGCAGTCACCTTGAGCGCCTCAAAGGCGTCGGGGTCGCGAAAAAACTGGGTCACGCCAATGAGGAGTTCCTGGAACAGAGCATTGATTTCGGCGGCATCTGTTCGCAACTGCTCGATATAATCCGTCCCAGTCTCAATGTGGAGGACCTGCATGCGGCGCTGGATGCGTCGCATGAGCGTCGGTTCTTTGTAGCCCTTGAAATCGTGCGTACTGCGGGCGTGCAGGACCGAGATGATACTGCCAAGATGCTCCTGAAGATCCTGGCGGTTGCCATCGCCGTCCTTGCTGTTTGCAACTTCAACCATGTGTTTGTGGTACGCGATCAGCTTGTCAGGCATGGCTTCAACAGGCATGACTTGATCGACCAACCCGGTCGCGACCGCGCTGCTGGGCATGCCTTGTAAAGCTGTCGCGTCAAACTCGGCCTGGGCCAGTGTCAGTCCGCCGTATTCTTTGATCGATCGGATGCCGACGGTCCCGTCGCTGCCGACGCCTGCGAGTACGATACCGACTGCACGCTCACCGCAGTCTTCGGCGAGTGATGTGAAAAATGTATCGATCGGACGACGATGTTCCCGCGCAGGCGCAGGTGAAACAAGCTGCAGCACACCGTCCTGTATGGTGAGGGTACTATCCGGCGGGATGACATAAACACAATTCTCCCGGACCTTTTCGCCGTCGCTGGCGGCCACAACCGGCAGTCGGCTTTGCGCGCCTAATAACTCGACAAGAATGCTTTTGTAAGCCGGTGCAAGATGCTGGACCAGCACGAAGGCCATCCCGATGTCAGCGGGTGTGCTGGCCAAGAAAGATTTGAATGCAGCCAGCCCCCCGGCCGAGGCACCAATGCCGACGACGAGGCGCGGGTCTTGCTCGTCGGGCTCTGGCATAAAGTTACATCCTTCCATGGCAAACTCGGGCTGAGCCTGTCCGCTTGCTGTTCGCGAACGCTCCCTGTTCCCCCTTTGCCAATGCGGCTGGCGCGTCAACGGTGTAGACCTTCTTCGGTACTACGTCGATGACAAGGATCGAGGTAGAATTCACTTGCGTCCTATTGCACGCCTCAATTCGCCGCCATTCACGGTTCCGCAGCAATCTGGGATTGGCAAATCTGGCGTTCAACGCATTGATCCACATCAAAAAAGATTTTGAAACCGTGGATGTTGCGGGGCCACTTGCCATCATTGCGTTGTGTTACGCCTTGCTGGACCGAAGCGGCGCGCACACAGCAGCGAAGCAACACTACGCACTTGCTGAGACGGTGCTGTCAGCGCAATGTCGAAGCCAACGTTCAGGTATTTGCGCCCATCGTGTCGTTGACCTCTCACCGATGGTCCAAGCCGGTGACGTCGGCCGTTAACGGGGAGCAATGCATGGACGCCAACAGTGCGAAAACGAATTTTCCTGTGGTGTGCGTGGGCGGCTCAGCAGGCGGTCTCGATGCCTACATTCGGTTGCTACAACATCTACCGGCCGACATGGGCGTTGCCATCGTCATCGTGAACCACCTGAGACAGGTGGACA
>JANLPY010000617.1:0-2631 GCA_031367505.1 Hyphomicrobiaceae bacterium
GCCGCTTGCGAGCGACAGCCAGGCGAGGCCGACCATGGACTTGTCCGCACTCAGCGCGAGCAGGATGTTGTCGGATTTCTCGTCCAGCAGCGCGGAGTCGGTCAGCGTGCCCGGCGTGACGATGCGCGTGACCTTGCGCTCCACGGGCCCTTTCGACGTCGCCGGATCGCCGATCTGCTCGCAGATCGCCACCGATTCACCGAGCTTCACGAGCTTGGCCAGGTATTGCTCAACGGCGTGATACGGCACGCCTGCCATGCGGATCGGTTTGCCGTTGGAGGCGCCGCGCGCGGTCAGCGTGATATCCATCAGCCGCGCGGCTTTCTCCGCGTCGTCATGGAACAGCTCGTAGAAATCGCCCATCCGGTAGAAGAGCAGGACGTCCGGATGCTCGGCCTTGATGCGCAGGTACTGCTGCATCATGGGGGTATGTTGCGCAATGTCATTCATTAAAAAAAGCCTGTTTCCCCTCTGATTTAGTCCCGCATTATCCCTTGCTGCGCTGGCTGGACTCCGGCGCGGTTTCCCGCGCGATCGAACGCCGGTGAGCGATAGGGAGACCTTATATCGATCATATTATGATGTATAATGATTGATAGAAAGGGTATCAATCGATCATGAAATGGAGCTGGCAGCAACCCGACTGGCCGGATTTTTCCTGGGGACAGGCGCGACTGCTCAAGGCTGAGACGCTATTTCTGGTTGAAGCAGGCGAATATGCCGGTACTGCAAAGCATCTCGGGGCGGAAGACCGCGAGCGGCTCACGGTCGAAGCCATGAGTACCGAAGCGGTGACGACGTCGGAAATCGAGGGGGAAATACTCGATCGCTCCAGCGTCCAATCCTCAATCCGCCGGCAACTCGGCTTGGCGACTGACCACCGCAAGGTTGGTGCCGCGGAACAGGGGGTCTCGGAGATGATGGTCGATCTCCATCACACCTGCGCTGAGCCTCTTTCCCATGCCATGCTGTTCCGGTGGCATCGGATGCTGACGACGGGTCGCCGCGACCTCAAGGACGCCGGCAGCTATCGGACCCACATCGAGCCGATGCAAGTGGTATCCGGTGCCATCCACGACCCCAGGATTCACTTCGAGGCGCCGCCATCGGCATCAGTGCCGGCTGAAATGTCTCGTTTCATCGACTGGTTCAATCGCTCGGCACCGGGAAATGCCGAGCCCTTGCCCGCATTGACGCGGGCAGGCATCGCGCATCTGTATTTCATCTGCATCCATCCGTTCGAGGACGGCAATGGCCGGATCGGCCGGGCCATAGCGGAAAAAGTCCTCGCGCAAAGCCTAGGACACCCAACGCTGACGGCATTGGCCGCGACCGTCCTGGCGAAGCGAAATGCCTATTACGGTGCGCTGGAGGCCAACAACAAGCATCAAGAGATCACGCCTTGGATCACATGGTTCGCCGCGACCGCAATCGAGGCGCAACGGCGGTCGATTGCGCTGGTGGATTTCTTGATCGACAAAACCCGCTTGCTTGAGCGCTTGCGCGATCAAATCAACGAACGCCAGAAAAAAGCGCTCCTGCGCATGCTGCGCGAAGGCGCGAAAGGCTTTGAGGGCGGCTTGAGCGCCGGCAAATACGCCAGCATCACAGGCGCGTCGCCAGCCACGGCGACACGGGATCTTGCCGATCTGGTTGCCAAGTACGCACTGGTACGCTCGGGCGAACAGCGCCATACGCGGTATCAGATCGCGATACCGCTGCGTCCCGTGGCGCCCGTGGCGATAGACGAGCACGGCAACCTCAAATAGTCGTCGATGACCATCAAGACACCGCAAACAGACGTGAAGTTGATTGCAGAAACGGATGGATATTGCTGCCATATTTAGACAATAGTCCAGATCCGCAGCCGCTTGACAGACCAATTGCTGCCAATGGCAAGCGATTCGCTATGGCCCCATCCGCAGCAGCTCGGAAAGCCCGCCCCAATAGCCGTAAAGACGTTCACGCATATTCTCCGGGAGGCCGACTTCCCGAATGATTCCGGGCCACTCCTTGCGGGCGTTTGCTACCGTCTCCTTGACGGTTTCCAGCACGAATTTCGGCGGGGCTTCCATGCGACGGGCGAGCCGGTCGAAGTGCGCCTCATCGATGGATTCAAAACGCTTCTCCCCACCCAGATTGAGAGCGAGTTTGTCGTTCTGGACATAGTGAATGGTCGATACCAGGTCATAGGCCGGCGCCAGCTGGGGCGTGACTTTGTCTCTATAGATCACCGACCAGTTCTTGAGATGAGCGTCGCCGTTTCCGATGAGTATGTTGACGACCAGCCGCCGGACGAATTCCGCGATCTGCTCGAAGCGATTGGGAAGGAGATCGAAGATCAGCCTGCCTATCGTGTCGTAGTTCGTCGCCTTGTATTCCTGGTCACCGTAGACGTTGAATACCAGCGCGAAGTCCTCGACATGGACGCGGCCTTCGGCAGTGCGGTCATAGCGTTTGATTGCGTAAGCCCAAGTTTCCCATTTCGGTACCCAGAGGCCGACCATTCCGGCCAGATCAATATCATCGAGTTTCACCAATCTAACTTCCGGCGTTTGTATTCCGGCAGCGGCCGCCAGCCGCATCATCGTGTACTCGTTGGCCGGGACGTTGGGATGGCTCGGGTGAGGG
>JANLPY010000624.1:0-8170 GCA_031367505.1 Hyphomicrobiaceae bacterium
AGCTTGCCCAACTCACCCAGCAGCTTCTGGAATTCAGCCGCACGCATGGTCCGCTCCCACCCCGATGATCCGACGTCATACGTCGCGCATCACAAAGCGCCGCCAATCAGGCACTTCCATGGTCAACGCGAACAGAGCCAAATTGATGTGTGTTTTATTCAAATTGCGCCGATTGAATTAGTACATTAATAACTAATATCAACTGGCCACCTGAAAACCTAAAGCCGCGCAATCGATTCGCGCGGCTTCAACTCTATTTACTACCGGCCTCTTACCAGGCGATGCCCTGATAACTACCGTCGTTCTCCGGAAGCACTGGGAAGAGCCGAGCCAGATCGAGCACGTGAACTCCTGACAACCGATTCTTTACCGCACTGCGAAATTCTTCGGTGGCATGCGACACGACAACAACATCACTGTTCGCCATCACTTGATTAATGTCGGCGACGGTCAACGATTTCAACTCGTCCATCAGTCGAGCTTGGCTCGGACATGCGTGACGGACATAGTCAATTTGGCTCTGCAAGTGCGGACCTTCGGCGACATTGGGATCGTACGCCATAAGCACCTCGCCTTTGGCTTGGAGCCGTGCCATCAACTCGAGCGTTGGGCTTTCGCGCAAGTCGTCGGTGGCTGGTTTGAACGTCAGCCCGAGGAAGCCGATGCGCTGGCCTTCAAAGGGCTTCAGCAACTCGACTGCCTGGGCGACGTGACGGTCGTTTGATGCCGTCAGGTTTTGGATTAATGGGAGTTCGATCCCGAGGTCTTGCGCGAGGTGAGCCACTGCGCGCACCTCTTTCGGCAAGCAAGAGCCGCCGAAAGCGAAGCCTGGTTTCAAGTAATAAGGTGAGAGGTTCAACTTCGTGTCCTTGACGAACACGTTCATGACTTCGTGGCTGTCGATTTCGAGGGCCTTGCACAAGCGGCCGATTTCGTTACCGAAGGCAACTTTGGTTGCATGCCAAACATTGTCCGCATACTTGACCATTTCCGCCGCAGCGATCGACACGAAAAGGATCCGCTCGTCGACTGCAGAATAGATCCGCGAAACAATTTCCTCGGAGCGCTTATCGGACGAGCCAACCACCGTCTTAGGGGGATCGTAGAAGTCCGCAACGGCAACGCCTTCACGCAAGAATTCCGGGTTGAAACATACCCCAAAATCGACGCCCATCTTCTTGCCCGAGGCAGCTTCGATTTCCGGTCCGACGACATCGAGCGTCGTTCCCGGTGGCACCGAGCAGCGCATCACCACAACGTGGAAGCTAGACTTCAGCGCCAGCGCCTGGCCGATCGCACGGCTCGCCTGACGAACGTAGGTCAGATCGCAATCGCCGTTGGGAGAGGTTGGCGTGCCAACCGACATGAATGTTACGTCGGTATCGAGAACAGCCGCGACAAGGTTTTGCGTCGCATCAATCAGTTTGTCCTTGACGCCGGCGCTCAGCAATTCACCGAGCCGTGCTTCGACGATTGGCGACCGGCCCTCTTTGATAGCGCGTACCTTGTCGAGTGCAACATCGACGCCGACCATGCGGAAGCCAAGGTGAGCCAAGCACGCCATCGACACGGCGCCGACGTAACCTAGTCCGATGACGCTGATCGACGGTTTGTCTTGGACAGCTGGAATATTGAACACGCCTTCCAGTCGCGCGCTCTCGGTCCCCACAAGAGACATATTCATTTGAAGTGTCGCTCCCACTACGCTGAAGCCCATACTTGGGCCTACTGTTGACGCTCACGTCGCGCGTGGGTTTGGTCGTGCCGCTTCCGGAGGCGATGCCTGAATTCAGACGCTCGTCTCTCAGATGCAGCCCTCTTGCCTCAACGACCGCCGTTACCGGCAACCGTTCTTCCCGTCGTCGCTCGATGCCAGAATGGCAAAAACAGATGGGAGTAAGCTGAAATCTTCCAATACAATTTTACGTATCTCACGAATTAAGCATGGCAATTATAAATGACCAACTTGGTACATTCACAAGCTTTGTGTAAATCATGACAACCAGAAAGATACTCGCAAACGAAAGCATCGTCAGCCAAACGGCCATTATCTCACGCGCTTGCGCAACCCAGCCTGGGCCGGAGAAGCCTTGCTTCTGATTGCCGCGATTGGTCCACTTCTGCTTGGCGAGGCGCCACAACATATACACCTTGACGATCGCATTCACGAGTTGGTTGATGTACAACGTCCATATAAAATTGAGGTCCACCCGATGCGCATAGGTGAATAGCACCATCGCCAGCAATCCGCGGGTGATCGCTATATAGACGAAGTACGAAATGAGGAACGGAACACCCAACTTTATTCCGCCGGCTATCGCCAGCATGGGCGAAAACAACATCGTCCACATCGCGATCCGCTGATCGACGCAACACCACCAGATAAACAACGGCATACGGGTAGGCCCAAGCGCAATTGCGCGCTGACCATTGCGCAGCATGTTGCCGGACCAGCGACGCAGGTTTTCCACCATGCGCTTTTTCGCCGAGCCCTCGATAATTTCGATCGTATATCCACAAGCGTCGGGCACGTAGAGCATCTTGACGTTGTGCTGGAGCAGGGCAAACCACGTGCTCTTATCGTCGCCGGACAGAAAGCGGAATTGCCCCCAGAGCCAGTGATTGAGGTAGTCCGCTTCCTGCAAGCGGATAAAGTCGTGGCCGGTTAGATGGGTCGCACGGAACACTGAAAATCGGCCCGTCAGGGTTAGCACTCGACCAGAAAGGGCGTGGCTCTGCATCGCGAGCCGCCGCTGAGCAAATCGCATCGACAGCCAGGATTGCATCCACCACGGTCCGTGAACGATAACGTCCTCGTCCGTTGTCACGGCATGCAATTCGGGATCGACAGCGAACAATGGCAGGCAACGCGTCAGGGCGCCATGATCGAGGACGAAGTCGCCATCCATGAATGCGACGATATCGTTGGCACCCAATCCCTCGCGTGACATGGCTCGCAGCAGCAATGCGATCGCAATGCGCTTACCGGGTTGGTTTTGGCGGATGATGCGCAGCTCGATATCGAGGTCACCGCCGACGAGCTTGAAATGCCGGATCAGCGTCTCTTCGTCCTCGCGCTCGCTCGATCCGAGCCAAACCGTTGCTGGCCGGCCTGCCGATCGTATCTCGCCGCAGATCGAACGCACCACTGCTTCAGCAGTCGTCCGCGCTTCGCGGAAAGTGGTCATCATGATGTGGATACGTTCAGGTCGCCAACCCGATTGCCAGACGGCTTGGCCACGCGCGCGGATGCGCGGATAGGCCACGCGCTCATAGATCTTCGCCCGGATCCAGTGGTTGAGCCACCAACCATAGCGCCAAATGCCGAGGATGCCGATGACGTAGGTGAACTCATGCGCCGTCGGGTCCCAAATCGTGTTTGGGAGCAGTGACAAGGCAATGAAACAGCAACTGAAATACAGCAGCAGCTGCAGTTGCGTCAGTGGCGACCACTTTTCGAAAAACGACAGCGTCTCAGACGGATCGTTCAGTCTTTGATCAAGGGGACGCTGGGCCAATCGTGGAAGCAAACGCGGCGCACTGCGAGAAAGGATAGGGCTATCGCACTTAGCCGCCGGCGTAAGCCCGCGCATCGTCGAGGTGGTTTGGTGCTGTCTGGTCACCATGCATCAATGCGGCCGCTCCTTGTCGGGTCAGTCAGCCGCGCCCTCCTCAAAGTGACATCAAGAATTTTTGCTTGATTGAAGTGAGCAACGCGTTGGTGGAGCGCTGCGGGAACACAACGACGACGGGCAAGCCGGACCGGTATTTGTCCTGGTCAGCCACGCGCTTCACATCTTCGAAACTGATGATGACTTTCGCCGAACGATCGGTCGCGCCACGCCAGTTATAGCCAGGTGTCTGCCGCTGATCTTGCTCGTGAATGAAACCGGACGTCCGATCGATCTTCGTTACCCGTCCCTTCAACGTCTCACCCAGGGCTGGCACGAATACCGTTGCTTCATCGCCTAGCCCGATCTTCAAGATTTCGTCTTGGTTCAGATAGGCCGTGACCTGACGGCTGCGGCGTTGCTCCACGATCGCAATAATGTCACCGCGACGAACGCTGCCTTTGTCGACACGTGGCAAGTCCAATATGTTGCCATCGAACGGCGCGCGAACAGCCATCCGCTCGCGATGATGCAAGAGCGCGCCGTGCTTCTGTTGGGTGATGGTAACTTCGTGTTCGGCAAGCCGGACCTGGGCCTCTGTCTGGCCGACATCGCCAATCAGGTTCGTACCGTTGTAAAAGCGTTTGCCGACATTATCGCCCGCCAGTTCCACGCGAGCATTAAGCTCGACGTGCTTGCCTTCCAGCAATTTCTTCAGACTGATGTACTGTTTCTCGGCGGTTTCAAGCAGGGTGTCGGTGGTGAACCCCTTGCTATGCAAGAACTTCAGTCGGCCATGTTGCTGATCAGCAGCCTTCACCTGAGCCGCCAGACTTTCGACCTCGAGCCGGGTCTGCTCGAGATTCTTCATTTCGACGCCGGCGAAGCCTTTTATACGCTCCAATTCGTCAGCGTGACGCTGCTTGGCGAAAAGCAGCTGCGCCTTGCGTTCCTTGATCGCAATTTCTGCGAGTTCGATCTCACGCTCTAGCTGATTATCCAGGACGTCGAGGATGACCTCGCCGGTCTTGACTTCGTCGCCCGGCTTCTTCGTGGTCCAGCCAACCCGGCCATCGACCTGGGCCGCAACCGTGTCGACCGGCGCCGAAATCACCGCCGTCTGAACTTCCATCCGATAAAAATTGGTGTAGCCCAAGAGGCCAGTGTACCCGAACACGACGAGGCCAAGGATGCCGTAGACCGTCGTCATGACGACAGTTTTAACCAGCCAACGTCGTATTGGCAGTTGCGATGTCGGACTGACATCCGGCTGCAAAGCCGCTGGCGTTACCGGTACGTCGATGCGCTGGATGGTATCCTCGACGTTCACCATCGAGCCGCGGATCAGCTCCTCAATGAAATGACCCATCAACTCACGTTCACGCTCGCCCAATGCAGTGAATCTTACGGCAAACGAATTCGTCGCGGCATCCGAGCGTACACAGTCGGACTTGGCATCGAATGAAACGTCGAAGCCTTGGAATGGCAATGTGAGTTGGAGCAAGACCTCGGCGCCAACGGCCGGTATTTCGCCTGGATATGCACTAATTCTGAGCCCACCGAGGCTCCAATCGGCGGCGCGCAAACGATGACCGTCGATGGTCACGAAAATCGGCGCAGTGACGCGATGATGGCGACGCTGGTCGGCCCTCTCGCGTTTGACTTTCACCGACATTATTACTGCACCCGCACACGCACTTGGAACGTCAGCACGGAACACTGGGCTCCGCGCATCCTTACGTTCTCACACAACGATGTTAATAATGACTTTGCGTGAGCGGGCGCCTTAGACCTCAGCTGGCAGTATTTTGCCCGGATTGAGGATATTGTCGGGATCCAAGGCCCGCTTTATCTGGCGCATCAAGGCGACGCCCGTACCGTGTTCGGCCAGCAAATACTTGGATTTGCCTTGCCCGACACCATGCTCGCCGGTGCAGGTGCCATCCATCTCGATGGCTCGCGCGGACAACCGGGATAAAAATTCCTTAACGGCTGCAACTTCCTTGGGGCTGCTCATATCGATCAAAGGCTGGCAGTGAAAATTGCCATCGCCGACATGGCCAGCTATTGGAGAAATAATACCTAAATCACTGATATCGTTTTGAGTTTCCGCCAAACATTCTGCCAGACGTGATATTGGCACGCAGACGTCGGTCGCGATTGCCTCGGCGCCAGGCCGAAGATTTTTGGTTGCCCAATAGACGTCATGTCGCGCTTTCCAGAGCCGACGGCGGTCTTCTTCTTTCTCGGCCCACACGAAGCCCCCCGCACCCTCACTCTCTGCGATGGCCTGGAATTGCTCGACCTGATCGCGCGCCGAGACCTCGGTGCCATGAAACTCGAGGAATAGTGTCGGCTTCTCCTCGAGCGTCATTTTGGAATAAGCGTTTATGCCTTTGATCATCAATTCATCGAGCAGCTCCATCCGCGCCACGCCCAAGCCAAGCTGAATGGATTGGATGACCGTATTGCAGGCGGCCTCCGTACTATCGAAGGTGCACACTGCGGCTAAAATCTTTTCGGGGATGCCATACAACCGTACGGTCAGCTCGGTGATAATGCCGAGCGTGCCCTCAGACCCCACCAGCAACTTGGTCAAATCGTAGCCGGCTGACGATTTGCGCGCACGGCTTGCCGTCTTTACAACCGACCCGTCGGCCATAACGGCCGTCAAGTTGAGCACATTCTCGCGCATGGTGCCGTACTTGACGGCGTTCGTACCGGAAGCACGTGTGGCCGCCATTCCGCCTAACGTCGCTTCTTCTGCGCCAGGATCGACAGAAAAGAACAGCCCTCGGTCGCGAACGTATTCGTTCAGTGCCTTCCGCGAGACACCCGCTTGCACGACACAATCAAGATCGCGATCATTTACTGTCAGAACACGGTTCATGTTTGAGAAGTCGATGGAGAGGCCGCCCTCTGGTGCGTTGGTGTGGCCTTCAAGTGACGTACCCGCCCCGAATGGAATGATCGGAACACTGTATTCACGCGCAACCTGAACGATCTCCCGCACTTCATTGGTATCGTTCACCCAGACGACAGCATCGGGCGGCTGATTGGGCAACCAGGTGAGGGTATGGGCGTGCTGGCGGCGGATAGCTTCGCCGATCTGAAGTCTTTCGCCAAACCGTTGACGCAGAATAGAAATTGCGGTTTGCGTTGCCGGCGAGTCAGCACGAGAGCCCATATTTTCCGTAGTTACTGCCATTGAAACCCACCGCTGCCTATCGCCCAACCGCCAAGTCATCGATCGTAGAATGACTGCGCAAGTGAGGCAATTCCCAAGGCGCAGGCCGGATGGGCACGGCGCCGCGACTCACTTGGAGCGACACATTCCAGCACCGGTCAACAGTTTTTCGTGAGTCACCCGATTTCATTCCTTTTACTTTTCATTTACGAAGGACCGTTGAAGCCGGGGGCTTCGTTTGTTCAAGAAGGGAGTTCTGATATGTTTCGGAGGCTGTTCGTGGCGTTCCTTGCCATGGCCGCAGCTGGCGTATTCGCCACGGCTGATGCCCAGCAAGGCAATGACAATTGGGTGCTGCTCAGCACCAAGGATGTCGACCTCAGAGCCGGTAACGACACGATCGACGTGTCTAAGGCCCGAGGCAATTATCGCGCAATTCGCATTAGAAATACTGGTGACGACATTGTAATCAGCAAGGCCCGGGTGGTTTATTCGGACAACTCGTTCCACGTCGAAGATCGGACGATCAACCTTCTGGGCGGCGAGCGTTCTCGCCCGCTCGATCAGCGCCCCGGCGGGAAGTTCGTCGATACCGTTGCCTTGACATACGGTGCGAACGCCAAGGGTGGCACGTCGACCATCCAAATTTGGGGTCTGCAGAATGACAGCCGCGCAAATCGCGTTGCGGGAGCCACGTCGCCTGCTCCAAGCTCAGCTGCTCCGGCCGCAGCGTCACAGCCAATCGTCGTACAACCGAGTAGCTCAACTCCAGCTGCTGCCGCACCTGGAACTGTTACAGCCGGCGGTGACGTACTGTTCGGCACTCAAAGCGTCGGGTTCGGCGTCGATCGTGACGTCATCCGCGTTGGTGCCGACATCGGCAAGTTCGACCGGATCCGTCTGCGTGTTCTCGAGAACGACGTGTTCCTGAACGAACTTAAGGTCATCTATGCCAACGGCGAACCGGACACTTTGGCCGTCAACGCTGAAATCAAGCAAAACCAGCGCACCAATTGGTTGAACCTAAAGGGTGATCGGTTCATCAAGGAAATCCAGCTCAGCTATCGCTCACGCCCCAATTTCAAGGGCCAGGCGCACGTTGAAGTCTTCGGTCAATTTGCCGAAGGCTGGCTCGCGCCAACCGGCGAAGGCCGCAAATTCAATCAGGGTTGGGTGCTTCTCGGCGCTCAAACCGCCGACTTCTTCCGCATTAATAGCGGTAAGGCCGGTTTCGATCGTGACGTGATCTCGGTTGGCAAGAACGAGGGTGGTTTCAAGCGCATCCGCGTTCAGGTCCGCGAGCGTGCCATCACGCTCAACGAGCTCCGCGTTATTTACTCATCAGGCCAGGAAGACGTCATTCCGATCAAGA
>JANLPY010000638.1:0-3527 GCA_031367505.1 Hyphomicrobiaceae bacterium
TGGCGCGCACGGCATCGCTACCAGCACCGACGGTCGATTCGTTTTTGTCACCAAAATCGTTGCCGGCACGGTGTCGGCGATCGACGCCAAGAGCCGCGCAGTCGGCGCCACCTTCACTGTCGGGAGAGGCCCGAATGGCATCAGGTACAAACCCTGACGAGATTCAAAATTGCACGTAGCCGCTGAGGGTCGCGTCATTGGATAATATTCATCGGGGGTTACACTACCATGTGCTTTTCGGCGGAAGCGAGCTACACGGCCGCCGCGATTCTCCTGCCGGCGGGGGCGGTGGCAATGCGTCGGGCCTTTCAGCGAGACCGAAATTATCTCCCGCTCGCGACGCTGCCGGTCTTGTTCGGCCTACAGCAACTGTTCGAGGGGTTTGTCTGGACTGCGGGTCATAGAGGCAATCAGAGTGCGGTCGAGACATTTTCACTAGCTTATATGTTTTTCTCGTGGCTCGCCTGGCCGATCTGGGTCCCGTTGTCGACGTACTTCATAGAGCCATGCCGGCGCAGATCCGTCTATTTGGGCTTCGCAATGTTTGGCGCGATGATGGGCGTATTGCAATACGTACCGTACTTTGCGCACAAGGGTTGGCTGGTCACGCGATTTTACGACTACGCGATCAGCTATCAAGGAACCGTCTTGCTTGATTTCATAATACCGCGAGAACTATCATATCCACTCTATCTGTTTGCAATCATCGCACCGCTTATCACGTCGTCGATCCGGAATGCGAGAATATTTGGTGCTTTGATATCTGTTGTCGTCGTGACCGTGTACGCGTTTTTCAGCTACGCTTACATATCCGCTTTTTGTTTCGGCGGCGCGGTCATGTCGTCTTTTATTGTTTGGATGGTGTTTCACGAAACTGAACAGAAGCGTGACCAAGAATTGGCGCAGCGATCTCTGAGCAGCGCTCCCCTGCGCCAGCAGTAATTTAAGTCGAAACCGCAAGAATACCAAAGGACCGCGCCATGAGCTACCGCTCAAATACACAAAGTCTTGATCGACGGAACTTTCTCAAGTCATCTGCTGGTCTGGGCGGAGCGTTGCTTGTCGGAGCACCCTGGTCATCCGCGTGGGCGGCTGCGCCCATGCTCACCGTCGGCTCCCGCACGATCGAGGTGAAAAAGAAGGCGGCCAAGGTCTTCAGTGTGCTGGGACCCAACGGCAAGCCCGGGATTATGGCGCAGGAGGGCGATCGGTTCACCGGCGTTCTCTTGAACGCCTCGGGCGAGCCGTTGCAAATGCATTGGCATGGGCAAATCAAAGCGCCGGCCGATCAGGATCGCGCGCGCCCAGATGGCGGGATGTTGGGCCTTGGACAAACTGACATCCATGATTTCGAACTGACAACTGGCACGCATTGGATGCACGCGCATCAGCTGAGCGAGCAGCAGCTTCTGGCAGCACCCATGGTCGCCCGCGAAAAGGATGCTGGCGACGTTCAGGACGTGGTCGTGATGCTGCACGACTTTGCCTTCCGCTCGCCACAAGAAATTCTGGCCGAACTTGGTGGTAATAGTGCTCATGGCGGCCACGGCGCCGGCAGCGGCAGTATGGCTACGGCTAAAGGTCCAGTCATAAGCATGACGCACGCCAACGTGGCCGCTACGATGCCTTTCTCGCCAATGACCGGACACTTGATGACCCAGACGTTGTCGGAATCGAAAAAGGCGGCCGCGTCCGGTTGCGCATCATCAACGGGGGCACTGCGACGGCTTTCTTCATCACTACGCCGGGGCTGAAATCGCGCTGCATCGCTGTCGACGGATCGTCGTGCCAGCCTGCCGAACAGACTGCCTATCCACTTGCGCCTGGCCAACGCATGGATCTCCTCGTCGAGATCCCGCAGCAAGGAGGCGCGTTCCCGATCCTGGCACAGGTTGAGGCCGAGCGGTTCGTCACCGGCCTCGTGTTCGCCACGGCCGGAGCGTCGGTGAAGAAGCTCGCGGCCTTATCCGAAACGCCGCAAGGTATGGTCGCTCTCGGATTTGAAGCGCAGCTGCTCGCGTCGCGCCCGCTGGCGACGAAACAGCCGGACAAAACCTTCACGCTCAATCTGGGTGAAGGGCCCGGGTATCGCTGGACGATCAACACCCGCATCCACGGCGAGCATCAGCCTTTCGATGTCCGTCAGGGCGAGCGGGTCGAGATGACGTTCATGAATCCGACGACAATGATGCATCCGATGCATCTGCACGGGCATCATTTCCAAGTCGTAGCTGTCAACGGACGACGGTTTGCCGGTGCCATGCGCGATACGATCATTGTTCCGGCCCATAGCCCTGTCACAATCGCCTTCGATGCCAACCACAAGGGTTCGTGGTTTTTGCACTGCCACCACCTCTATCCCATGGCGACCGGCATGATGACCGAGGTGAGAGTCGGCTGAATTTCGGCACAGACGCGCGGGGTTGGAAAAGCCGGCTCACTTATTGAAGGAGAAAACAATGTCTATTCGAGCATTCCTTGGATCAACTGCCGGGCTTGTGGTTTGCCTCGCGCTGGCGGCCCTCGGCGGTTGGTTGCTGTGGTCGCATACGGGTCATGTCTTGTCGGCTCTCCCCTTTCTTCTGTTGCTGGCCTGCCCGCTCTTGCACTTGATGCATCGTGGACACGCTCAGCACGGATCTGAGCATCGCAAGAACGCGGATCTCTCAACTGACGGGAAACCCGGGAAAGAACTATGACAGACACTCACAGCGCAAGGGAACAACCCAAGCACGGCGACAAGCTGAACGGCGGAATGATTCCCGCAAATGACAGGGGCCTCGCCAGTCCGGTTCGCTTTGTAAAAGATCCCGTTTGCGACATGGACGTGGACCCGCAAACGGCCAAACACAAAGCCGAGCACGCCGGCAAGACCTATTACTTTTGTGCAGCTGGTTGTCGGACCAAGTTCATCGCTGAACCTGTGAAATACCTGGAGCACGGTTCAGCTTCCATAGCGTCGGCAGTGGTGCCCGAGGGCACGATCTACACCTGCCCCATGCACCCGGAAATCCGGCAGGTCGGGCCGGGGTCCTGCCCCATCTGCGGCATGGCGCTGGAGCCGGAACTCGGGACAGCCGAGACCGGCCCCAATCCCGAACTCGCCGATATGACGCGACGGTTCTGGATCGGACTCGCCTTGACGTTGCCCGTGTTCGCTCTCGAAATGGGCGGGCACTTGACCGGGCTGCATCAATGGCTGGGCCAGCAGACGTCAAATTGGGCTCAGCTCTTTCTGGCGACACCTGTCGTCCTGTGGGCAGGATGGCCATTCTTCGAGCGGGGCTGGGCCTCGCTCAAATCGCGCAACCTCAACATGTTCACGCTGATCGCCATGGGAACCGGCGTCGCCTGGATCTACAGCATCGTCGGAACGCTGCTCCCCAAGCTGTTTCCGGCGGTCCTGCGCGGCGCGGACGGCGCGGTTCCGGTATATTTCGAGGCGGCGGCCGTCATCACCGTGCTCGTGCTGCTTGGACAAGTGCTGGAGTTGAATGCCCGCGAACAAACCAGCGGTGCGATCAAGG
>JANLPY010000728.1:0-1517 GCA_031367505.1 Hyphomicrobiaceae bacterium
GGAGCAAACGCCAATGTCAAAGAACTCGATTTTCACAAACTTGCGGCGAAGGGTGTCTGGATTGCGGACAAGACCGTATTCATCGACAACAAAGTCAGCAATGGCATCGTCGGGTATTACGTTGTTACGCCGCTTCGCATTGAGAACAGTCAGCTTTGCGTCTTGGTGAACCGTGGCTGGGTTGTCGCACCTTCATCTCGCCAGGAACTGCCGCAAATTGAAACCCCGGCTACGTTAGTCGAAGTGAGCGGCATTGCTCGAATACCCACGGAAAGATTTCTGGAACTGTCCGCCCAAACGGTCGATGGCCGTGTCTGGCAGAATCTTACCGTCGCACGTTTTCAAGCTTGGTCTGGATTGGCGCTCCTTCCCGTGGTGATCTATCAGGAAACCTCGGCTGAAAGTGGTCTGATTGGGGTCACTCCCACTCCAGAAACCTCGGGATTAGGCGCAGACCGGCACTGGGGTTATGCCTTTATGTGGTTTTCTCTTGCTGTCCTGACCGTGATTCTGATCGTTGTTACAGCACTCAAAGCAGCAAAACAAAATGAGCGAAATGAGCCAAACTAAATCGCGCCTGTTCCTGTTGTTCCTCTTTCTCGTTTGCGCGTTGCCGCTGGCGTTGTCCTATTTCACCTATTACGGTTGGAAGCCGGAACGACGCATGAACTATGGCGAACTTCTCGATTTGCGTCAGTTGCCTGCAACGAGCGTTCTCACGCTTGATGGCAAGCCGCTGGGCGCTGATGCCTTGAGCGGGAAATGGGTGTTGGTACTGATGGACCCCGGCAGTTGTAACGACCAATGCCAGCACCGACTTTACGCCATGCGTCAATCCCGCTTTGCCATGGGCATCAAAAAAGAAAGCCTTGAAGCGCTATGGCTGGTTGCGGACCAGAGCCAGCCCGCGGAGCCGTTACTACTGCAAATGCAGGGGATGCGAGTTGGGCGTGCAACTGCGTCATACAACGAGTCGTTTCCGGGTCCGTCGCTAGGCCGGATATTTTTGCTCGACCCTAGTGGACGCCTGGTGCTGCGTTACCCCGAAAATCCGGATCCGGCGCGGATGATTCGCGATCTGGCGCGTTTGCTCGACGTCAAAAAAATGTAAGTCAGGTTTGCCCCGGCGCGCGCCGCGTCATCGCCTGTAGACAAACGATGACGAACATCACGCCGCCGATGATGGCGATCAGCCCTCCCAGTCCCATCATGCCCATGCCGACTTTTTGCGGAAGACTGGTCAGCACCTGTTCTGCACCTGCCACCTTGCGCTGCACGCCGTAGCCGCCCGACCACGCCAACCCGAGGATGTGCATGAGCTGCCCGCCGCCATAGACATAGGGTTGCCAGCGCGCCATGCGGCCGCTCACTTCGCTAAAGCCGAGTCGCGGCAACAGGATGTAGCTGAGCCCCATGAACGCCAGCGTTACGCCGACGATAGAGCCGTGATAGTGCGCGGGAATTACGACATTGACGCCGTGTATCAAGTAAGCCAGTACGCCACCTGCGGCAAACAG
>JANLPY010000678.1:0-1594 GCA_031367505.1 Hyphomicrobiaceae bacterium
GGACGTGATGACCAAGGAGATATTCGGCCCGGTGCTACCGATCCGCGTCGTCGACGATCTCGACGAGGCTCTGGCGCTGGCCAACGACTCGGAGTACGGCCTGACCTCGTCGGTCTTCAATGTGCGCACCAGCTCGTGCCGATCCGCTGAGAGGAGCGCGAGAAGTGAGCGCGCCGTTGCCGGGCTGCAAAAGCAGATCGCGGCGGCACCCACTGCACAGCCAATCAACCTTGGCCGTGTCTCCTCAAAGTTGGGGGCGGACTTCCCTGATCCAACAATTAAAGTGCAGCTGCGGAGCCGCCCAAATTGGTTCTGTATACACCGCGGATTCGCACAGCGTCGGAGTAGGATTTGTTTTCGCACATGGACAGGAGGTTTGACATGACAGCCGCTTCTCTACGTTTGCGCTCGTCGGCTCGGCAGGCCGCCGTGCTCTGTATGTTCGCAGCCGCTTGCACAGTGGCGGGGGCGGAGCAGATCTTGTTCTACAACGCGTCCGCTGGTACCGCCGCAATCGCAGCGGTGGACGAGGATGGCTCATACGCGTATCTAACCTCGATGAAGGGGTTCGCAACCGGATGGACTCACGTGGTGGGCACACCCGGTGGCGGCTTGTTCTTCTACAACGCCAGCACCGGCCAGGGCGCCACGGCCAAGCGCGCAGGGCCGGGCAAGTACGAATACGTCGGTGAGATTCCCGGCTTTGCCAAGGGTTGGACTCACATCACTGCTGTGAATGATGGTGCGCTTCTGTTCTATAACGCAACTACCGGCCTAGGTGCCACGGGTACGCTGGACGGCAACGGTGCCTATGCCTTCGTCAAGGAGATCCGAGGTTTCGCGCCGGGCTGGACCAAGGTCGTCGGTTCGGCATCGGGCGCGGTCCTTTTCTACAACGGCTCCGACGGAACCGCCGCCACCGCGACGGTGGGCCGCCGTGGCGACTACAAGTACGTCGGCGCTCTCTCCGGTTTTTCGCGCAGTTGGACTCACATCGCAGCGACTGGCGCCGGTGGCCTCATGTTCTACGACGCTGCGTCTGGGTCAGGTGCCAGCGCCACGCTGGGCGCTGGCGGCAACTACGCTTACGTTGCCGAGATTCCGGGGTTCGCCAAAGGTTGGACACACATTGTCGCGTCGTCGGGGCATGTGCTGCTGTTCTACAACCGAAATACTGGCCTCGGCGCCACCGCGACGATTGATCGAAACGGCGCCTATGCATTCGTTCGTGAGATCAACGGCTTCGCACCCGGCTGGTCGCGCATCGCGGCCTATTGAGACCAGTATTCTCCAGGCGCCTCCGCTACAAAAAAATATCTTCGAGGCGGCTGGCGCCTGCGCCGTAAGTTTCGTTGTAAGCCGCGATCAGCGCGCGTTCCAGCCGCGCGAGATCGACGCGAGGCTTTGCCGGAAGTTTGTTCTCGTCGTCTAGGCCGAACGCTTTCTTGTAGAAATCCATCACCACCTCGATGTCGATTGTTGATCGCAATTGGCGCTGGCCCAGCAATTCAAGAAGCCCTTCGGCGACGCGCTGATAGGGTCCGTCAGGCAGGGCCATCCAGCCCAGCACGGCGTCCCGATGCGCCGGAAAGGC
>JANLPY010000697.1:0-1708 GCA_031367505.1 Hyphomicrobiaceae bacterium
TCAACCCCCAGCTGGCGATGAACATGGCGTGCACCCTGTTCGGCCTGACGCCTCAGGAAGCGCTCGCCGGCATGACCGTCAACGCCGCCCGCGCGCTCGGCCTCGCCCACGACATCGGCACGATCGAGGCCGGCAAGGCCGCCGACCTGTGCGCGTGGCGCGTCGATGACCTCGCCGAGCTTGCCTACTGGATCGGGATGCCGGGGCCCGAGCGGCGCATGTTTGCGGGGGATGATAGCTAATCCGGCAGTCCGCTTTCGACCCATTGCGGACACTAGCCGTTCTGATAGCATCCCCTGCAAGGGGAACCATGCACTTCCATTTGCCCAAGCCGCCACACAAAAACGTTGCGCTGCAGAGCCGTTGTATCTCGGCTCTCGTATTCCTCGCTGCGCTGCAATCGTGCAACAACGATGCTGGGTCAGCGGCTCAGGTCCCGAGCGTCCCGCAGTCATTCTCGGAGACTTTCAATGATTGTCCGGCGGCGTCCGGATGCCCCGAGATGATTAAGCTGTCTCAAGCAACCTACGTCATGGGCTCACCAAAGAGCGAACCAGGACGTTTCGATGACGAAAATCAGCATCCGGTCACTGTGGGTTCGTTTTGGATCGCGAGAACGCCGGTCACTCGCGGGCAATGGTCCCAATTTGCGCGGCAGACGAAGCGCATAACGCCAAAAGAACCTTGTGCCTACGCTCCCAGCCCTAGCCCTTCGTGGGAGAATCCCGGTTTTCCCCAAAACGATGACCATCCGGTCGTCTGCGTCACCTGGAATGACGCGCAAGAATACGCGGCGTGGCTAAGCAAGCGCACCGGAAAGCATTATCGCCTGCCCACTGACGAGGAGTGGGAATATGCCGCACGGGGCGGGACTACTACGGCTTTCCCGTGGGGAGCGTCGGCCAGCCATGCGTTCGCCAACTATGGTCTCAATGATTGCTGCGGACCCGCTACCACGGGGCGCGACAAGTGGGAGTATACGTCCCCAGTCGGCTCGTTTCCGCCGAACTCGTTCGGGTTGGTCGACATAGCGGGCAATGTGTTTGAATGGGTCCAGACCTGCGCCGATAGTATCGAAAAGTTGCCGCTTCGCTCGGACGGACGGGGCTGCACCTATCGCTATGCCCGAGGCGGAGCCTACGGTGAACGGCCCGCCATGATGCGTTCAGCGGCCAAGAACTTTGCGCCGCCTGATGATAAGGTGATGATTGAACATTACCGCAGCGCCGGCTTCGGGTTCCGCGTGGCGCGGGATCTGTAAACCAGCTGAAAGCCTGCCTGCCCTATGTCCGCTTTCCACCCGTACCGGACATTCGCCAGCGCCGCGCCGAATTCATTTGGGCGGCGGATGCACGCGCTAGCGGCGGCGCGATCTGACGGGTCGACAGCTGTGCCGCCCCCTCAACTCCGCCGCATCCGTGCGATCAGGGTGACGAAGAAGGCGGTCGACCAGCCGATCAGGATGATCCCGTTGATGCCCTCGATCGCCGCACCAGCCGCCAGCCGGGCGCCATCGCCGCGTCGCTATAGCCGATCGCGCCATAGGTAATGGTCGAGAAATAGACCGACTCGCGCAGGCCATCGATCCACCGGCCGTTGCGCCGACCGGCGGCAGCGGCCACAGTCCGCCGATGGCCGACGCGGGACAGAATGAACCCACCACGGGCGGCGTCCGGGCCTTCCTGAAAGCGCTCGGCCCCGGCCTCGT
>JANLPY010000706.1:0-4415 GCA_031367505.1 Hyphomicrobiaceae bacterium
TCCGCTTCGCGAGTGCACCAATGACCTGCCGAATGGCGCCTTTCACGTCGGTTAGGTTGCGCAACCGGACGACTTCGCTTGTCGCTTCTTCTTTGACGGCGAACGCGTCGTACAAGGCTCGCAGCTTCTGCCAATATTGGGGCTCCTCGTCACGATCAATTGGATTGTCGCGGTCGACCAAGAAAATGACGGTTGGCTGGTCCCCCCACAGCCGTCGCTCCGGCTCGATCAGTGCATCGAGGGTGTCGGCTTGGATGCCGGCGGATAGGCCATAAACCATCGTTGACCACCAGTAGCGATCAAGCACGACATGCGTCCCCGCGCACAGAGCCGGCAGGATCACACGTTCCATGACGTCGATGTGGGCGGCGACATGAAGTGCCTGCCGAGCCATTGGCGACAGCTCTGCAATACCATGCGCGCTGAGATCGTGATGAAGGCCGTAAATCAAGTTACCCAGGCTGCCGGGTTCCCTGCCAGGAAAAGACAATAGACGGCATTGTTCGCCTGAAAGCTTCAATGCCTCGGCAACACCGGCAGCAATGGTCGACTTGCCGACACCGTCCGGTCCTTCGAATACGATAAGATGGCCGCGCCGCTTCTTGACTGAAGGCCTCTTCTTGCTTTTTCGCTTAGGCATATTTCCCCGTAATGCATATTTGACTGACTTCACGATGCAGCTGCGCCTATGCGTTCTTTTGCAGATTCCAACATGGACGCAAGGCCGGCATCCGTCTTCGCGATTTTGTCCAGCTTAGCCACACCGACATACACGTTGAGGCAGGCTGGTTTTGTCCCCAATTCCTTGGCCATAAACGCGCAGAGCTGGGCGAGGCCCAGGTAATTCCCGTACGCTTTGTTGAAGAGCTGCTGCGTTGCGTAGAACGCATTCATAACTAGGCCTTCACCTGTGGGTACAAAGCTCACATGCTGCAGGCACGGAAAGCCCAACTGAGCACTCTTGGTGTGATCACGCTTGGGGTCGAACACCGCGGCCTGCAACATGGAATCCCGCACGCCGCCGTCACGTTCGTTGCTTGCCTGAATGATGAACTCAAGCTGGTTACCATCGCAATGACCGTCTCCGAACATGGTCAGCCGCTCGAAGTATAGCCCTCTCCCATTCACTTGCGGGTACCGCGCCTTGAACCGCGGGAATGCGGCCTTGTAGAGTTTGAAGAGCGCCTGACGGTCGCCGCCGGCAATCCGCCACATGCGCTCTGGAAAAATGGTGAATGCAACCGTCTCGACGTCCCATTCCTCCGCCTTCGCGAGCAGCGCGTCGAGATCTCTCCGCAGCGCGAGATCTTCCTGTGGCTTGCCGTTGTCGTCGAACCCGCGGATGCTCACAATCAGCGGCGAGATCGTCTTGCCAGTATTGGCCTGGATGTGCAGTAAGATTTTCGCCCACGCCCAGGACAGATTCGCGTCTTCAATCAGGATAGGGCGTGATGCGCCCACCGACCGCTTAGACATCGGCGTCCTCCAGATGGCGGTAGCGCGCCAGACCAACGTAGTTCTGTCGGGATACGCGCACGAAGGCCGACTGTCCGGACTGGCCCCATTCCACTCGTCCGATGCCCGGACTGGTCGCCGTGAACAACAGTCCTTCGTCACATTCTCCGGTCGCCGCCAGCATCGAGGCGTCGACGCGTGCGTCATGGGGCAACAGAATTGTTGTCTTCATTTCGGCGTCGATCGCACGCATCACCCAATGAGTGTCAACAAGGACCAGCGGGTCGGCACCCGCATCGCCGATCAGACGGCACCGAATTGATTTTGGTGAGGCCTTCAGCAACTGGCGGGCTCGGGCGATGGAGATCTCGCCGACACCGTAGGCCAGATGCGAAATCAATGTCGCGTAGCCGACACCGAAATTGCATGCGACCGCGAACATCTGCAGTTCATCCGCTGTTGCCGCCGCGCAGCCGCGGCGGGCAAATGCGCCGCGCAAGCCGATGATCGGCATCAGCGTGAACGCCGAAAAGCTGTTGACCAGAAATTCATCCGGGCTGTCGGCCTTGAGCGCCTCGGCCTCTTCCTGCATCTCGTCGATCGTCGATCCGTGGCCGAACTCGTGATGGCCAAGTTCGTGTCCGCAGGTGAACACGCGCCGGGGCAGCGGCCGCAGCGAGGACAGATGGATGCGGGGCTTGGGGGTGCGGTCGTACATCCCCTCCATGTTAATGTCAGTAAAGCGCACGATGACACCCAACCGCTCGCACAGGTCGAAGACGCAGATCGGGCTCATCAGGTCCAAGCCTGCCTTCGTGCGCGCCTTGATCGAAGCCCGCATTGCGGTCTGGGTGAGCGCGCGTTTATCCATGGACCGGGCCGGTGACCGAAGACTTGTCATTTCTTGCCTCCGCGACCACCCGCCTTTTGATCGCCTTCGCGCATGCTTGCCAACAGGCGCATCAGGCGATCGAGATCTTCAGGCTTGAGCTTCTTGAGTTCACGCGCCGCCAGCTGAATGCGCGGGTCATCCGTCTCGACCGTTTCCGGCGCATCGCCAACGAGCCACGCCACGCTCACGTCGAGGAATTCCGCCAACTTGGTCAGCTCGTCGGCGCTGACCTTACGGTTGCCCGCCTCGATTTCCGAGATCGAAGGCCGGTGCAGGTTCATCAGCTTTGCGACGTGGCCTTGTGACAACCCTGCCATTTTCCTGGCTTCCCGGATTCGGTCCGCTATGACGGCGCGCCTTTGCGCTTCGGTGTCAGTCATTCCGCTGCCTCCGTGACTTTCCCGGTATTGCCCACGAGCCGGCACACCAATGCCGTGGTCTCATCGAGGGACAGCGATAGCTCCCCAACCCCGGTGGCGAAAATATTCACGTCATCCGGGATGGTGATTTCGAGCGCGGTCGCAAGCATGGTGATGGCAGACAGCCAGACCGGACTGCTGAACCCTTCAAGGTCGTCGATCGGCTTGAACGAGCCGGTGAGCGGCGGACAGGCAAGTCCACTGTTGGACTGGATGGTCTGTAGTACGCTCACTAACTTTTCCATGACCTTGTCTGGTGTCATCTTGCTCCCCCTTACTAGTGGTAAGATATTCTTACCATAGATTCGCAAGGACCGCAAGTAACGCTGTCGAGGAACCATAAAGGCGGATCTGCCGTTATCGTCTGGCAACTGCTTTCCGTAGCGATTGACACTTAGAACGGAAGGGCTCAGCCACAGCGCGTAGCGGTCGACGAGAAATTGGCCTCGGCCGCGACCGCTTGCTACCCCATGAGCACAAAGCTGGCATTTCTGACGTCGACACGCCGTACACGTAGCGTCTATCTATCGCTCAGTCGAGACGTCCAGTAAGTCCCGTATAGACGTTGCGGAGGGGCCGCGATCATCGATATCGGGGCATGCGTGCGCGACCGGTCGCCATTGCCTCGGCTTGATTGGCCTTCCTAAGTAGCCAATCTTCCGGCGGTCAGATGGAAGGTGCAAAATCTGCAGAAACTGAAACGCGACAATCCGGGCAAGCTCGTGGAACAGCGCATCGTACTCGAAGCCGTGTGGACTGCCAGAGCCACTTTCCCGCAGAATCGAGATGCCGGGCAAAAGAAAGAAGAAGTATGGTCAGGCTTTCATGGGCGCATCAATGGCCGCGGCAAAGGCCGCGATCATCACGACTTGGGAGTGAAGCACCTGGGTTCGCCGACCAGATGATGCCTCGGCATCTCCCTTCAATATCTATCGCGGTCTATCGGCGGTAAGCGAGACTGATCGACGGTGTTTCTGACGGTACGACCACCGCCTTGCGATAATTTTTACTATCGAATCATAGCTTTGCGGCGCCAGGAGACAATTGAGTGGGAATGAACGTAGCAACTTGGCCACAATGTCCGGCACTTTCAACGCAAACGCGAGCGGCCGTCGTAACTATTGGTATCGCAGAACCGTTTTCGTTGATCGCCGATAAGGCGATGTCGCTGTGTGAAGCTGCAATGAGGATGGTTATGGAGGTGCGTCAGATGTCTGATTTATCGTCGTTTCCGATCACCAAACGCTGGCCGGCACAATTTCCCGATCGGCTGCAACTTTATTCGTTGCCGACGCCCAATGGCGTCAAAGTTTCGATCATGCTTGAGGAAACTGGATTGCCCTACGAGGCGCATCTGATCGACATCACGAAAAACGAGAGCAAGGACCCGGCATTTCTGTCGCTCAATCCGAACGGCAAGATCCCAGCGATCCTCGATCCGCATGGACCGAACGGAAATACCATCGGGTTGTTTGAATCCGGCGCCATCCTCACCTATCTTGCCGAAAAGACCGGGCAGTTCCTGTCGATTGATCCCGCACGCCGCTACGAGACGATGCAATGGGTCTATTTTCAAAATGCCGGCGTTGGGCCGATGTTCGGCCAGGTCGGGTTTTTCAACAAATTCGCTGGCAAGGAATACGCCGACA
>JANLPY010000732.1:0-4842 GCA_031367505.1 Hyphomicrobiaceae bacterium
CGCATGCACCCGCTCCGGCCGCGCCAGTCGCCGCTGCCGAACGCCGGCAACTCACGGTGCTGTTCTGCGATCTCGTCGGCTCGACCACGCTCGCGACCCGTCTCGATCCTGAAGACTTCCGCAACGTCATACAGAGTTACCACGCCTGTTGCGCCGAGATCGTCGCCGGCTTCGACGGATCGGTCGCGCAGTATCTCGGCGATGGCGTCATGGTGCGTTTTGGCTATCCCAAGGCCCACGAGGACGATGCCGCTCAAGCCGTACGTTGCGGGCTGCAGATCATCAAAGCCATCTCCACCCTGCGTGTGCCAACGGCTCAGCCGCTCCAAGCCCGCATCGGCATCGCGACCGGCGTGGTCGTCGTCGGTGACTCAAAGAACTCGGAAGTCGGCGAGACGCCGAACCTGGCATCGAGACTGCAGGGGCTGGCCCAACCCGGCGGCCTCGTCATCGCCGACAGCACGAAAAAGTTGATCGGCAGCCTATTCGAGTGCCGCGACATCGGCACCGTTACCGTGAAGGGCTATTCCGGGCCGATCCAAGCCTGGCAGGTGCTCGCTCCGAGCGCCGTCGAGAGCCGGTTCGAGGCGCTGCGGTCGCATCAGCTGACGCCGCTGATCGGACGTGACGAAGAACTCGAATTACTCCTGCGCCGATGGGGGCAGGCGAAGCAGGGCGAAGGGCGCGTCGTTCTGCTCTCGGGCGAGCCGGGCATCGGCAAGTCCCGCCTTGCTGCTGCGTTCACGGACCGGATCGCGGCCGAGCCCTGCACCCGAATGCAGTATTTCTTCTCGCCCTACCACCAGACCAGCGCGCTCTATGCGATCATCGGCCAGCTTGCGCATGCCGCCGGCTTCGAGCGTGACGACGACGCGGCCGCACGGCTCGACAAGCTCGATGCGCTGCTCGCCCGGACGGCGACCAACTCCGAGGATGTCGCGCTGATCGCGGGCCTTATGTCACTTCCGGCGGGAGATCGATATCCGGCGCTGAACTTGAGCCCCCAGCAGCGCAAGGACAAGACGCTCGCGGCCCTGATCCGGCAGCTGGAAGCGCTGGCGCGCGAGCAACCGGTGCTGATGGTGTTTGAAGACGCCCACTGGAGCGATCCCAGCTCGCGTGAGCTTCTGGACCTGACCATCGACCGCATCCAGGCACTCCCGGTGCTCCTGTTCGCGACCTTCCGGCCGGAATTCCAGCCTGCTTGGACCGGCCAGTCGCATGTGACGATGCTCGTGCTCAATCGGCTCAATCGACGCGACGGTGAGGCGCTGGTCAAGCAGATGGTCGGCAACCGGGCTCTGCCGGACGATGTCGTGAAGGACATCGTCGAGCGGACGGACGGTGTCCCTCTGTTCGTCGAGGAGCTGACCAAGTCCGTGCTGGAGACCGGGCGCGGAGCCGAGGACGCCAGCACGACGCTTGTGGTCACGCCTTCGCCGGCTCTCGCCGTCCCGGCAACGTTGCACGCACCCTTCATGGCCCGTCTCGACGCGCTGGGCCCCGCGAAGGACATCGCGCAATTCGGATCGGCCATCGGCCGGGAGTTCTCGTTCGATCTGCTGTCGGCCGTGGCTGAGCGTTCATCCGAGGAACTGCAGATGGGGTTGACCAGTCTGGTCGCTGCGGGTCTCATCTTCCAGAGAGGCACGCTACCGCACGCGACATTCCTCTTCAAGCACGCACTCATTCAGGATGCCGCCTACGGCACGCTGCTGCGCGAGCCTCGCCAGCGCCTGCATGGGCGGATCGCCGAGGCCTTGCGGGAACAATGCCCGGAAATGGCAACTGACCACCCGGAGGTTCTGGCGCAGCACTATGCGAAGGCGGGTTTACAGGAAACAGCCGCTGTGTGTTGGCTGACCGCTGGTCAGCGAGCCGCCTCTCGTTCAGCACTCGAGGAAGCGATCGCTCACTTCACCGGTGGGCTGAATACGATCGCACAATTGGCTACGACGCGAAAGAGGCAAGAACTCGAGTTGGATATCAGGTTGAGCTGGGCCGGGATGCTGGTTGCCCCAAAAGGTTGGATGGCGCCAGAAGTTCGCGAACAATTAGCGCATGCTAGCGAACTGGGGGAGCATCTCGGAGATCAGGATCGGCTGATCAAGGTGATGTACGGTCGGTTCGCCCATTCATTGTCCCGAGCCGAGCACGATTCTGCGCTGTTAGCAGCCCGTGAGCTGATGAACTTGGCCGACCAACATGGCAGCACACTATCCAAGTCGGTAGCATACCTTTGCATGGGTATGTCGGCAGGTCTGCGTGGTGAATTTGCCACCTCACGCGAATACGTGGAGCGATCTCTTGCCCTAGACGAACCGCGCCAGGCGCAGGCTGCAATCTCATTTGTTGGTTATGACATCGCAGTGATGGCGTTAAATCATCTTACTCGAACACTCGCCGTCCTCGGATACATAAACAACAGCAAAAGGCGTGCGAGCGAGACTAAAGAGCGCGCGCGTCTTTTCGCATGAGGCACTCGGCGAAGATCACCCGGTGCGCGTCGTTGACGCGTTCATCGATGCACTGGAACTCAAAACGCTCGGCTTCAATGTCGAACCCGAGGCGACGGGTCGTCCGGGCTACCATCCCGCGACGATGCTCAAGATCTATCTCTACGGCTATCTCAACCAAATCCAATCGTCGCGCCGCCTTGAACGCGAGTGCGGGCGAAATGTTGAGCTCATGTGGCTCACGGGCCAACTCGCGCCCGACTTCAAAACCATCGCTGACTTTCGCAGAGACAACGGCCCTGCCATCCGTGACGTGTGCCGCCGCTTCGTCGCGCTCTGCCGCAACATGCATCTGCTCGATGACACCACGGTCGCGATTGACGGCAGCAAGTTTAAGGCTGTGAACAATCGGGAGAAGAACTTCACGAGTGAGCGTTTGAAGAAACGCGTGCAGTCGATCAAGGAGGCCGTTGATCGCTATCTGGCCGAACTCGATCGTGCAGATCGGCAGGTGGAGGCCGGCGGCGTGCCTGTGCCCGAGAGGAAGATCTCGGCGATCAAGGATCGCATCGAAGGTTACAAAGAGAAGCTCCAGACTTTGGCTGCTTTGGAGGCGAAGTTGGAGGCGTCGGGTGAGAACCAGATTTCGCTGACAGATCCCGACGCGCGCGCGATGACATCGCAAAGCCATAGCGCCTACACCGTCGGCTATAACGTGCAGTGTGCAGTCGATACGACAAACCACCTGATCGTCGCGCACGAAGTGACTAATGCGGGCTCAGATCGCTCGCAACTGGCCAACACGGCAGCCCAGGCCAAAGCCGCTCTTCACGCCGACGAGCTCGAAGCCGTCGCCGATCGCGGCTACTTCAAAGGCGAGGAGATCTTGGCGTGTGAGCAGACCGGCGTCACCGTGACCTTGCCGAAGCCGCAGACCTCGGGCGCCAAATCGGACGGCCGCTTCGGCAAGCAGGATTTTGTTTATCGTCCCACGGACGATGTCTACATCTGCCCCGCTGGCGAAAAGCTGAAGTACTACTTCACTGCCGAGGAAAACGGGCAGCGTATGCGGCGTTACTGGACCAATGCGTGCCGCACCTGTTCGATCAAAGCTCAGTGCACAACGGGGCCGCAGCGCCGCATCACTCGGTGGGAGCACGAGCACGTTGTTGAGGCGGTGCAGAAACGGCTCGACCACAACCCTCAGGCCATGCGGGTTCGCCGCGAAACCGTTGAGCATCCGTTCGCCACGCTGAAGATGCGGATGGGCGCGACACACTTCCTGTGCAAGACCCTGCCCAAGGTCGCCACCGAGATGGCGCTGTGCGTGCTCGGCTACAACCTCACCCGCGTGATAAACATCGTCGGCGTGACGGCACTCATCGAGGCGATCGAGGCTTGAAGACCTGGTGCTGGCGCGCGCGGACCAGGTGAGACCAAATTGGCCAGGATGACCCGACGTTGCGTCAGGCTTGACTCCAGAACCGGTTCAGCAAAAATATGCTCGATCAGCCGTGTTGACGCAAATCGCCTTCAATCGAGAGCGGTTGTTGGGGGTGAAAAAACGTTATCACACAGCCTGGACCCTTAGCAGAAAGTGCGGATCAGCAACAATGATTGTGGCATGGCATCTCGTGCTCACGATTAATCGTCGGTGTCGCAAGACACATTTTTAGATCGCGCCGAAGGTCGCGAATGTCGAATTGGTTCAACGCGACCGTGGCGACCCCTTGTGTCCATGCCGGTATGGCGAACGATGCGGCATCGAATAAGAGCCGCCAGCTCGACGGTGATGAACCTCATCGGCTGCGACGACGACGCATGGGCCAACACAGGCCTCCACCTCTGCTGGAAGCGGTAGGGGCGGCAGATGGGGCGTAGGAAATATTTGGCACGGCAGCCGCGATCGAAGCCGCACCGCCGGGCCTAGTGAAACAGAAAGTCAGCTGACGTCAGACTACTCGCTACGATACCTTCGAGGATGATGTGGCTTGTACCATAGGCCACATCGGCGCCCGTGGTCGTGCTGGAGATGGTTAGATTGGCTATGCTGGTGACGCCGGCAACCCCGGCGAACTCCACTTTGTCCGTGCCGGCCATGAAATCCTTGATCGTGTCCGTGCCCCAGCCGGCATTGAACTGAAAGAGATCTGCTCCGGTACCGCCGGTCACTATGTCGTTGCCAACACCGCCATTGAGGACGTCGTTGCCGCTGCCACCGAGAATTGTATCGCTGCCGGCCCCACCATTGATGTTGTCATTGCCGCCGAAGCCATCCAGCAGGTTGTTCCCGCCGTTGCCTATGAGAGTGTCGGAATGGGAGGTGCCCTTCACGTTTTCCACGTTGGTAATATCGGCAATGGCGATTGTCGCGTTGGATGCCTTG
>JANLPY010000711.1:0-4193 GCA_031367505.1 Hyphomicrobiaceae bacterium
CATCGGCGCCAAAGTGATCGCCCGCGAAACCATCAGCGCCATGCGCAAGGACGTGACCGCCAAATGCTACGGCGGCGACATCAGCCGCAAGAAGAAGCTGCTGGAAAAGCAGAAAGAAGGCAAAAAGCGGATGCGCGAGTATGGCAATGTGTCGATCCCGCAGGAGGCGTTCATCGCTGCGCTGCGGATGGGGGAGGAGTGATTTCGTCCTGCCTGCTAGAGCATTAGAAAGGGTATGACGGCCTTGCCATTTTCGTCACGCCATAAATAGTATGGTTAGGTTCAGGCAGCAGGAAGCCAAGACACGATATGCCTCAATCCGTTCCACAAATTCAAAATGAATGGACCTTGGTTGGCGACGCCAAATCGTGGATGGACGCGCTTCTGGCAGCGCACGGGGAGGCAGCCCCATTTGCCAGGATCATGCTCGAAACGAGGATGAGTGGCAGTCTCCGCAGGCGCGATATCACGATCGTGGACCGGCGTTCGCGCGTCTGCCTTACGGGCGAGGTCAAAGTGCCATGGGCATCGGATGGGTCATCGCCGTTCGTCGAGAGTACTGTTCGTGATGCGCGCAGCAAAGCCGAGCACGCTGGCAGCGATTGGTTTTTCACATGGAACTTGAATGAGTTGGTGCTTTGGCGCACCTCGACTTTTGGTGAGTTGGGGGGCAGTCGCGGGTTCAAGACGTACCAAGTCAGTTCGATCCGGACTCAACGTGACCTAGACAATCCACGTTTTCAGCGTGAATTGCGCGACGGAATCGAACGCTTCTTTCTTGATTTCATGCGGATTTTTCGTGGCGACGTTGCGCTACCGCAACGCCCACCCGACGAATATTTTATCCATGCATTCGACAGTTTTCTCGCTCGACCCATTCTCGATGCTACATATGCTCTGATCGATCGTGACCATGTCCCCGCTCATCAGGCAGCAATCAATCGCTGGATGCGCGAAGATCAAGGCTGGATCATCGGAGGGGAACGCGCAGATCTGCTCGGCAGGGCGGCACGGTTCGCCGCTTATGCGGTCGCCAACAAACTCGTTTTCTATGATGCGTTGCGGAAGCGGTTTTCGGAACTGCCATCGCTTAATCTTCCCGCGCAGATTACGACTGGCGAAGGGCTTATCGAGCGGTTTTCGGCGTTCTTTGACGAAGCCCGACACGTTACTGGCGACTACGAAACTGTATTCGGACCTATTGCCGGTGACATAGGGTCACGCATCCCGTTTTATGACGATTCAGTTGTCGCATCATGGCGACAACTAATAGATCAGCTTGAGCGATTCGATCTATCACGTCTCGATTACGACGTAATCGGGCGCATATTCGAGCGTCTGATTGATCCCAAAGAGCGCCATAAATACGGCCAGTACTATACCCGGCCCGAAGTGGTCGATCTCATCAATGCTTTTGCGATCCGTTCGGGCGATGACATCGTGCTCGATCCCGGCTGTGGCGGGGGAACATTCCTGGTTCGCGCATATGCGCGAAAGAAGCGCTTGGCCCCGCGGCTTGGTCATGCCGCATTGTTAGAAGGTGTCTATGGCACCGACATTTCGCCATTCGCCGCGCACCTCAGCACAATCAATCTGGCCACGCGCGATTTGGTCGAGGATGCCAACTATCCACGAGTGCAACGCACAGATTTTTTCAATCTCGCTTCCGGGCGGGAATTCATGCGTATCCCGGCGGCGGGACGTGAGCGCGTTCTTGAGACACCGCGCTTCACCTCGATTGTGGGCAACCCACCGTATGTGCGGCAGGAAGACATCGAGCCCGATGCGAAGCGGCGATATGCTGGCCTGGTTCGCGCGGCCGGCCTAGAAGCGAACGGTCGGTCTGACCTGCATGTCTATTTCTGGGGGCAGGCGTTGGCGTTGATGACGGCCGATGCCCGGCTCGGATTTCTCGCTTCAAGCCAATGGCTCGATGCCGAGTATGGGTTCGCGCTCCAGGCGTTTCTTCTTGAAAACTTTCGGATCGAAGCGATCATTGAAAGTCGCGACGAGCCGTGGTTCGTCGGTGCGCGCGTTGCGACGGTGGCGACTATGGCAGTGCGGGAAGCCGATCCGCAACTGCGTGACGACAACCTCGTCCGCTTTGTAGAGGTGCAGCGCCCCATCGCCGATCTCATGGCCAATGACGAGACATCGGCGGGTGCGTTGGAGGCAGCCGAACAATTTCGGGATGCGGTGCTGGCGTGTGATTCCGATCACGAGGTAGATGGTTGGCGTGTCCGAGTGCGCCGCCAAGGCGATTTGCGAGAGGCGGGGGTTCGTTTTGGTCAGCGGACGCGCGGGCAAGCTATATATGCAGGGGGGAAATGGGGCATCCCTTTGCGCGCGCCCAACCTGTGGGAAGAGCTTTTACAAGTAGGCGGTGAACGATGGCGACCGCTCGCTGAGATTGCCGACGTTCGTTACGGTGTGAAATCTGGGAAGGATGATTTTTTCTATCTGGCTGACTGGTCGGTCCAAGGATTGCAGGAGTTTGCCGATGCAAGCGATTTCGCGGATCACTTTGGCGTGGAACGGAACGAGGTTCAGTCCGGACGCGTAACACTAGCCAGAACTGGGACCGGTGAGGTCCATCCCATTGAAGCAACCTATTTGGTTCCGATTGTCCACAGCTTGATGAATGTCGATGCTTATCGAATTGAGCAGCGGCACTGCAACAAATTGGCGCTGTTGGCTGCCGATTTAGACGGACCTTATTTGCAGAGGTATATCGAATGGGGAGAGCAGCAAGGTTATGATCGCGGTGCTACCTGCGCCGCTCGAGGGCGCGGACGTGGGCGCGGATGGTATGATTTAATACCAGATGTAGTTGCCGCTGACGTTTTGTGGGTCAAAGAGCGTCAATATCGGTTTGCTGCATTGGCAAATCCTCAGAATTTTGCTGCTAATTGCCGACTTTATACGATTACATTTGATGAGGGCATCGACGCTGAGGTTCACTCGGCAGTGCTTAATTCAAGCTTGATTGTCCTCTCCACTCTTCAGTTCGGCCGGCCAGTTGGCGTGGAGGGCAATTGGAGCACAATGGTTTTAGATGCCAATATGTTGCTTGTACCAGCAACCGTAACGCTGCCGAGAGCGCTCCGAACGAGATTGCTGGATGCCCACGCTCTTATGGTTGATAGGGGCATTCTTGGTTTTCTTTCCGAGCGGAGACTTCGTCGCAAGAGCCTGACCGAACGCGGCCGCGAAGACGAATTGTTTTCATTGTCCGACGAAAGCGAACTCGATCAAGCTGACAGACGATTGCTCGACGATGCAGTCCTCGAACTCTTGGGCGTGACGGCACGGACCGAGCGATCACGACTGCTCGATGCGCTTTACTCCCATCTGCGCCAGTATTTCGAGAACGTCCGGGTCAAAGAAGAGGAGGCCATCGACAATAAGCGTCGGGCCGCCAGTCAAGCGACGCTCGGAGTTGATCAGATCGTAGGCGACGTCATGCAGGCGATCGAGCGCGATCATCCGGCTCTGTTGCGCAGCTACTCGGAACTCAATCCGGGGACGGAGGGCGACGGGATCAGAATTCCGGCAGGTGGGGTGCCGGTGGTTGTCAACGATCTCGTCAGTTGCGGCGTTCGCTTTGCCGAGGGCCGTTCGGGTCACATCGTTGCAACGAATAACCTTGAACAGGCCGAACTGGTCGCCGCAGTTGCACTCGTCGGGCCTAGGGGGCGCAGTCTGTTTATTCCGCGCGATCCCGCGACAGCAACCGATGTAGCTGCGCGGCTTCGCAGCCATCAGCAAGGGCGGCTGAGAGTGGCAAACGAACTAGTGCAGGAACGAACAGCGGACCCCGACTTGATCGAAAGGTCTGTGCAACGGGTAGTGGCAACGCTCGTCGCCGGAGTTGCGCGGCCGAGGCGAGGAAACATGCCTCGAGCGTAGCCAACGCACGAAGGCCTGCTCCACCTTGAAATCATCCAGGAACGGCTGACCCGCGAGTACGATCTCGATCTGATCACCACCGCGCCGAGCGTGGTCTATCGGCTGTCGATGAACGACGGCCCCACGCAATACCTCCACAATCTCAGCGACATGCCTGAACAGGTCAAGACCCGCGAAATGGAGGAACCGTGGATCAAGGCGATGATCTACACACCTGACGAATATCTGGGGTCCATCCTCAAGCTGTGCCAGGACCGGCGCGGCGTGCAGACCGGGCTGACTTA
>JANLPY010000740.1:0-4768 GCA_031367505.1 Hyphomicrobiaceae bacterium
GTAGTAGCTGGTCACCAGCGCCGGCAAGCTCCGTGTGCGCTGACTGCCCACCCCATGTTGAGCAAGCGCCTGAAACACCAGTTCAGGCGTATAGACCCGCGCCAACAAACTGGCGCTTAAATAATCGCTCAACCGTGCGCCTGCACCCAATACCGCTTTCGTCCGCGCCATGTTTCACTCCGCGATTCGGAGATCGCATTGTGACAGGAAAATCGTTAAACGAACAGTATTGCAACCTGACCCGCACCAACCACTCCTTCCCAGTTTCGACGTCGGTTACATACTTTTCGACACGTCATCAGCGGTTCACTCGCGTTCGTCTCCTCGAACCCTGGCCCCTTAATCCTTAAACCAAGACCGGTTCTGCAACTGGGCTGATCGGGCTGCTGGGCCTGCGCTCGCGCAAGCGTCTCAACCGTCTCAAAGTCAGCCACCCGGGGCCCATGCATCGCCCGAACCATTCCCGCAATATGGCAATTTTTACCCAGCACTCGTGGGATTGACGATTCGCCGGTCCGGCGATATAGTCCTAGTGAGCGGAAAAGCGGGTTTAATTTCTCTATTCCCTGACGATAACAAAGAGAATGCCTGGAGACCACGTTTGATTTGCTTCGGCGGTTTCGTGTTGTTTTGCGCTCTTTCATGTTATTCGACGCTTGCCTTCGAAGTTCCATTTACCTTGTTAAGACCGGCGAGGACTGCGGGTACAAACTACGTGGGGATCCCAATGAGAACTCGATTTCTTGTATTAATTCTCATGCCTTTGCGATGCGCCGCGGCCGCTCTGTCGAAGACGAGTGAGTTGCTGGTAGCCGTCACGCTGTTCGTTTGCGCCCCGCCGCTGTTTGCTCAGGGCGGCCCACCGATGGTGGTGGACGATCCGGATACGCCTGGCGATGGTCGATGGGAGATCAATTCTGCGTATACCGATCGGCGCACAAAGCAAGCGCGATTTCGCAGCTTTCCACATGTCGATGTGAACTATGGGCTGGGTGATCACATCCAGCTCAAATATGAAACGGGTTGGGTATTCGCCAATGTGCCGGATGCAGTGGGCGTGCGAAGCGGATTAGATAATTCGCTCCTCGGCGTGAAATGGCGTTTCCTGGATCAGGACAATACCGGTTTCAACATGTCGGTTTACCCACAGTTGCAGGTGGAGAACTCGACTGGCTCGGTTGCGCGCGGCATTGCCGATCCTGGACCGAACCTATTTCTCCCATTCGAAGTGAGCAGAGACTTCAGGCGTTTCAAGTTGGTTGGGGAGGTGGGCTACCACTTCCAGCGCAAGGACGAGAATGAGTGGGTGTTCGGGATACTCGGCGGCTTGCCTGTCTCGGAGGATTTAGAGTTATTGTCGGAGGTGCGAAGCACTGGACACAAATTTCTGAACCACAGCGACGTGCTATTCAACATCGGGTTGCGCAAAGGCCTGGGATCCCACTGTAAACTATTAGCCGCGGTGGGGAGGGGGCTAACCAATGGACCTGACCGTACGAGCTTCATCGCGTACCTTGGCATTCAACTGATGTTGGGAAAGGAAAAGCGATAATGACCGATGGTTGTATCTTCTCCCATCTTGTCATTGGGTTTTGCGCTGTTAAACTTGAAGAACTCATTTAACGGAGGACATCAGTGCGCGTACGCGAAAAAATGTCACACAGAAAATTTGTGGCGCTTACTGTAGTGGCCGTTCTCGGTGTGGTGGCTCTGGCACTCAGCGCACTTTATGGTTTCATCATCTGGGAAGGCTCGAGCACCAGTGCCGATGCGCCGGCTCTGGAAGCCGCCATTGCGCAATGGCTGTTGCATCGTACCGTCCCCGGGAAAAGCAGATCGCTCAAGAGCCCGATCAGGGTCGAGGCCGGGGGTGCGGACATATCTGCCGGACACGAGTTGTACACGAAAAAATGCGAGATCTGCCATGCATACGACGGCAGCGGCAAGACCGAGATCGGCGCGGGACAGTATCCGCATCCCCCGGACCTTCGCAAGGCTGACGTCCAGAAGCAGACGGACGGTGAAGTTTTCTATCACATCAAAAACGGCATCCGGCACACCGGCATGCCTGGCTGGCACATGCCGGATCAACATATCTGGCAGCTCGTTGCCTACGTCAGGAATCTTCCTAAGATTGCCTCATTCTCCCCGGAAGAGCCCACAGTGCAGCGCGAGGTCAATTTAGCGTCTGCGCAATACGTCGGTTCGGCGGCGTGCAAAGACTGTCATACAGATATCTATGAGCGGTGGAAGACGACCCGCATGGCAAACGTCGTGCGCGATCCACGCGAACATCCGGAGGCGATCATTCCGGATCTTTCGAAGCCGGACCCGCTGGTAAATTTCTCGAAGGACGACATTGCCTTCGTCTACGGAAGCAAATGGAAACAGCGCTATTTCAAGAAAATCGGCGACGACTACTTCCCCATTCCGGCCCAATGGGACGTGACGCACAAAATCTGGAAACCTTACTTCGTTAAGAACGGAACCGACTGGTGGGCCACGTTATATCCCCCCGATAATTTCCAGCGACCGACCGGACCGCTGTGCGATGGTTGCCATTCGGTAAACTACGATGTCTCAACTAAGACCGTGACGGAATGGAATGTCGGCTGCGAAAGATGCCACGGTCCCGGCAGCGAGCACGTCAAGCACCAGAGACGTCCTAACATCATCAACCCGGCCAAACTCGACTATGTGCAGGCCAACGACGTCTGCATCCAGTGTCACTCGCAAGGTCAGCCGCTGAAAAACCCGATTCAGGGCAAATACTACGATTGGCCCGTGGGCTTCAATGTGGGCATGAATCTGAGCGATTTTTGGAAGCTCGAGGAGCATAAGCTCGGCGAGACGTCGTTTACTCACTTTGCGGATGGGACTGCGCACAAAAACCGTATGCAGGGAAATGACTTTGTCCAGAGTCTCATGTACCGGCGCGGCGTAACGTGCTTCAGTTGTCACGACGTCCACGGCACGCAAAACAATGCGCTTCTGTGGAAACCGGCCAAGGTGATGTGCTTAGACTGCCACGGATCCAATTCGCCGAACGGGCCACACACCGCTACGGTCGAAGCGCACACACATCACAAGCCCGACAGCGCCGGCAGCGAATGTATCGCTTGCCACATGCCGAAAATCGAACAGACAATTGAAAACGTAAACGTGCGTGCCCACACTTTCAATTTTATCACTCCGGCAAAGACAGATGCTTACCAGATCCCGAACGCCTGCAACGTCTGCCATGCAGACAAACCGACCCGGTGGGCAACGGCTGCGTTAAAGACGTGGAAAGATCGTTCGCCTTGGCGGATAGCTGAATGAATCCGATTATCGACAGGCTTCGCTCACCCTGGCCGGAAAAAACGAGCGTCCATAGACCTACCTCCAATTACACCGCACGCTCGCGAAAGGGTGCAATCCAAATGCCGATTGCGCCCTCCATCCTGACCGTCGCCTGAACCATCCATCGCTACTTTCCGGCTTTCCACCGCACTTTGATGGTCTCGACGGCGACGCCGTGTCCAGATCATCGACGACCACCACCCTGTGCCGCCGGGCGCGCCTCCTCAGGCGGCCGTACCTTCCTAAACATGAGGAGCAGCAGCACGTCGTAGACGATCTTCGCGCCGCCCGCGGCGATCAGTGGCCAGCCAAACGCTGACACGCTGAGCAGGTATCCGGCTAGTAACGGACTGGTGGCGGATGCCAGGCTGCGCGGAACCGACGTGATGCTGGCCGCTGCCGCGCGCTCGGCGGGCAGCACGATCGCCATCACGTACGAGCTTCTTGTCGGCACGTCCATCTGCGACAACGCGCTCCTGACCAATAGCAGGGCGATCACATAGCTCACTTCGGGCATGAACGGAATCGACAGCAGACACAGGTTGGCTGGAAGATGCGTAAACACCATCGTATTCACCAGGCCGATACGCCCGGCGATGCGCACCGCCACGAGATAGGAAAGCGCGGTGAATACGCCGGTCCAGAAGAATATCGTTCCCGCCGTCAAAAGCGACATGCCGAAGCGCTGATACAGCCACAGCGCCAGCATCGATTGCACCACGAAGCCACCGCCAAAGGCATCGAGGCTGAACAGCGCGGCGAGCGTGTAGACCGTTTTTTTAGACTTGCCGAGCGGCGCCCTGAGCGACGGCGCGGCGGATTCGAGCGCTGGCGGCAAGCCCCTGTAGGTTACCATTGCCATTATGCCGAGCAGGGCATAGAACACGAACATCGCTTGTATCGACGCGTTGACCGATAGGCTGGTAGCGTCGGCCATCCACGCCGGCAGCGCGGCAGCCAGCGATCCCAAGGCGGCGACGAGTGAGCCGATGAGGCTATAGCGAGCGAAAACTGCGGTGCGCTCTTGGTCGCTGACCACGCGCGACATCACCGCGTGCTCGAGCGGCAAGAAAACGCTCACGTCGCCGCTCGATGGATTGAGAGTGCCCACGAAGGCAATCAGCAGCAACGGCCAGAACGCGCTCAGCAGGGCAAATCCCAGTCCGGTGCCCGCCATCAGCAAGGCGGCGGCGAGCAGCAAGGTTCGGTACTGATATCGATAGGCGTGCAAGCCGACCAGCAAGGTAAGCAAGCCGGAACCGAGCAGTGTAGACGTGGCGATGATGCCAACTTGAAGCGGGCTGAAGCCCAGTTGCAGAAGGTAAAGCGGCAGCAGCAGGCTCACATAGCCATCGCCAAAGGCGCGCAGACCTTTGGCGACCAAAATGCGGGTGACATCGGGAGACTTCAAGCTAAAAAAACCCGC
>JANLPY010000758.1:0-1548 GCA_031367505.1 Hyphomicrobiaceae bacterium
TTGAACGGTACCGGCCCCTTGGTGGTCTCGATAAAAGGCGTGGCCGTTACCTCTATGCCGATCAACGGCTTGAGGTCGTTGATGGCGCGTATGCCGGCCGTGGCGCGGTAACGGTGCGACTCGTCCATCAGCAACACCAGGTCCGGCAGGCCGGCCAGGTAGTCGAAGTAGCTCTGGCCGATGTACTCGCTCAGGCGCTTGATGCGCGGCGCCTTGCCGCCACGCACTTCGGAGTTGATTTTCGAGATGTTGAAGATGTTGATGGTCACCGGCGAAAGCAAATCGCCCAAGGCCTGTGCGCGTTCCTCGTAGTTGTCGCCGGTGATGATCTCGGGCGGGTAAGACGCAAACTCGGCAATACCCTTGAACACATACTTGCGCGTATTGGGCGTGAAGTCGGTGATCAGCTTGTCGTAAATCGTCAGGTTGGGCGCCAGCACAAAGAAGTGTTTGATGCCATGCGCCTGAAACAGGTAGCTGATAAACGCGCCCATCAGCCGCGTCTTGCCTACGCCCGTGGCCAGCGCAAAACACAGCGACGGGAACTCGCGCTCGAAGTCCTGCAGTGTGGGGAACTGGCCCTTGAGCGTGGCCAGGATGGCCGCCACGTCGGCCGCGTCGCGGTCCGGCCGCAACATGGCAGGGCTGGCCTCAATGGCGCTTGCCAGTGTCCCCAGCGACTCAGTCTGCGGCGGCCGCAAGCTCATGCGACCGGCAAGGGCATTGACTTCGCGCTGGCTCATTCGGAATCCTCCGTGCTGCGCACTGCGGAATTGGCTACGACATGACAAGCGCTTCGCACAGTTGTCAGTCTGCGCCGCAACTGCGTTGTCGCCTTGGGAGCGGCCCGGCGGCTCATGACGTCGGCTTCTGCGGTTGCGGTATGCGCACCACCTTCCCCGAACGCACCACGATAAGGTCGGTACCGGTCTGCTGCGCTACCAGGCGCGCACGGACCGCTGCGCGTCGAAGCGCCTTGAGCGACCCCTCTATGTCGGCATCCAGGCGATGCGGTGTCTCGCCATAGGCAGGCATCGGCTCGTTCACATGCTTCGGTGTTGTCATGGCTTGCCACTCCAGTCCATCACTACAGGCTCATCGCCCGCGTTGTCGTACAAAACCCATTTGTCTACCAGCGGCCGGTACACATCGCCGAACAATCGCTTGCCGGAGGCAAAGCGCCGGTGAATAGTGGCCTCCGGGATGTCATGGCCCCCTTGGCGGACCCGCTCCGCCACGCGCTGAACAGCCGCATCCGCCGAAGGCAAACTCAAAAAGAACATCTCAACGCGGTAACCCAAATGGCGCCACTGCGGTATTTGCCGTGCGTAGCCCAAGCCTGAAAGCGTAGTTTCAAACGCAAAACTTTCGAGCCGGACCACATGCAGCCCGATGGCAGCCAGCATGAGTCTCCCCGCCTGTATGGCCGCGCGCTCCGGCGCAAAAGGCGACAAGCCGGCTGCGATCAGATCCGCATTGACGAACACCGGGCAACTGGCCTCTTGCGGCAGAAACTCACGGGCGAAGGTGGTCTTGCCGGCACCGTTG
>JANLPY010000002.1:0-8083 GCA_031367505.1 Hyphomicrobiaceae bacterium
CGACGTCGGCCAGAGCACGCCACACCGCCGTCACGCCGACGTCCGAGAAACCTGCACCAGTGCGGCCCTGAGCAGGTGCAGCATGCACAGCACGTCGCCGAACGAAATGCAGGAGATTCCGGACATCCCTGCTCGCTGCCGTAGCGTCCAGGGGGTATTATCTTAGGCGACGGCCTAAGTTTCTGACTGATTGCAAGTCGTGGAAGTCGATTTGAGTTGGCCCATGGTCAAATACTTTGCAGCTATCGTCATTTGGATGCTCAGCCTGATCGGGCATGTCTACGCGCAGTTCCAGCCGGACCAAGGCCGACCGACGATCCGCATCACTTCTCCATTCGCTGGTCCTGTGTGGCGGCTCGATGTCGATACGGCGGAGAACTTTGCGGTCGGTTCGACCGCAGCTAAGGCGCTCACGATCTGGCCACTCGCTGATGCTGCGGCAGCAGTCACGGCTCGCGTCCCGTTGCAGCAGCAGGAGCGAAAGCGCGCGCACGCAGTGGCCATCAGCCCGAACGGTGAATTGGTTGCCTATAGCGTCCCGCCGCTCATCGATCATCACGGCCGCAATCGACCGAATTCGAGCGCAATCTATGTCATCAGGCGGGCTACGGGACGGATCGTCTATGTGCTCGATGGAGCATCCGGAGACATCGCGACGCGCCCGCAATCCCTCAAGTACTCACCAGACGGAGTACACTTGGCCGCCGTGCTCTCGAGTGGTTGCGGGCTACGTGTCTGGACGACGCGCGACGCCCAGCTCGTCTTCAAGGACGACGTCGGCTACGGTGGCCAGCCGGGCAAGGACAACTGCTGCCGCAGCGAAGACGAGCGGTGCGATGCTCTCCCAGATACCACATCGCTTCATTTCCTCAGGCCCGGCACAGACCGGCCCCATCTCGTGACCTCGGGCGACACGGGTGTGCGCGTCTACAATTGGGCGGCCGGTAAGTTGACACTCCGTCGTCACGCGACACCATCCGACATCGGTCTTGAGCGCCCTGCTGGCGTGACTGCGAGCTCCGATGGTACGCGACTGGTCGTAGGCGACAGGCGGGATAACAGACTTCCACCGCCATTCCGGCTGCGTATTGCTGTGCTGGACACGGCGACCCTCCGCCCTGCAAGGCAGCCGTTGGAAATCATGGAGAGCTCTCTCCTGTCGGGCGCCTACCTGTTGGGCGGTCCTGGCGTCGGCGACATGGCGCAATCTAGCTTCGAGCGTGTCGCCTGGCTAGAGACTGCCCAAGGGCCCTATATCTTTGCCGCAGGCGCATTTCCTTGCGAAATTGTGCGGCCAGAGCATGTCGTGTTGCGCGATACAAGCCAAAGTCTTCGGGGCACAATCTGCTTGGCACGTTGGTCTGTGCGCGACCTGGATGCCTCGCCGCGGTTCATTCCGGTCGGCACCGAGCGTGTGCTTGACATTACGCCCTTACGCCGCCGGCAAGGACTGATGTTTCTCTCCCAGGAGCGCATCGCGGCGATTGATGTCGCTGGCATGCCCCTCGCCGAGGGGGGAAGATCAACGCTCGATATTCGAAATCCGGCTCTCGATATGCGTGGCAGCTCCGGCCGTTTTCGCATCTCGCCTGACGCTCGTATCGTTGAGATCGATGACTACCGCGTAGTGCGGGGTGGGGTGGGAACCGTGACATTCGACCTGACCGGCCCACGAGCGACCAGCGGGTCGAGCCAAGGCACGGCGGCGAACGATCCTGATCAAGGAGAGGATTTAGAGCCTCCGCTGATCGACAAGTGGCGGAATGTGCAGGCTCGTAGCCCGATAATCGATGGCAAGACGTTACCGCCCGATGAGGTCGGCCGTAACGAGGTGTTGCGCGCCGTAGCCATCTTGCGCAACCAACGCCGTGTGGTCATCGGCAGCAGCGAGCACCTGCGATTGATTGATTACGGCGGGACACTGCCTAGGGTTCTTTGCCGCCATCCGATCTCCGAGGATGCATATCGCGTCAACATCACTCCTGATGGCCGCACTATCGTCTCCGGACACGCCGACGGAACACTACGCTGGTGGCGTGTCAACGAAAGTGGGCAGGACTGTCGGCTCAACCTGTTGTTGACGGCCCATGTTAACGAGAAGGCCCCTGGCCGTTGGACGTGGGCTGCATGGCGGCCAGACGGCACTTACACCCGCGATCTTGACAGTGAGCTCAAGCTCGAGTGGCAAAGTACGCTGCGGGACGGTCAAGTTGGCCTCGTCGCATTTCAACGCCTTCTGCGATACATCGACCGCGATGCGGTTCGCGGAGCACTCGACCCGCCCTTAGCACCTGCACCACCCGACGGACGTACAGAGGAACCGACTCTGGACGACGATACTGTTGCCACGGAACAGAAGCGACCGCCGCTGGTCGAGATCGCAAACGAATCGTACGAAATCACTGAAAAGACCTTCACCCTTGCTCTGCGTGTCGCCGAGGGACGAGGTTGGCCGAAACGCCTGTCCATCAAGTTGGGCGACGAGACGCCATTGGCGAAGACCTTTAAGGATCAATCAATTCCTGCATCCGACGCCATCGTCATCGAGCGGATTGACGGTGCAGACGACAAAATTATTCGCATCAGACTTGAATTGCCGCCAAAAGCGCGCCAGCGCAAAGGAGCCGACATTCAATTTTGCTTTTATTTCGACTCCGATCCAGAACCGGATAGCTGCCACCCGATGAAGTGGATGGGCGAGCCGGCGCCTCCCTTGAAGCGACGGCTCTGGGCGCTCTTCATCGGCGTCTCGCGAGCCGCCGAAGGCTCCATGCTTGACCTAAAAGCGCCTGAGAATGACGTCATCGATCTTGCACGGCTGTTTGTCGATGATTACGACCGGCGCGCGATCCGCAGGACCAGTGTCGTGCCGCCTGATTTCGCCAGGATCCAGATTGATCTTGCCGTTTCCGCGACCCCTGACGCGGAGCCCGAGCTCGCATCGCTCGCCAACCATACTTTCGTTCGACGTCGAGGCGCGAGCAAGGCCGATATTGCCCTTGCTTTGCAGCAAGTGGCACAGGATATTTCCGAGGCAACCCGCGCAGAGCCGGCCGACGATCTTTTTTTAATGGCCTACGCCGGCCATGGCTTCGTCGATCCTCGACGCGCTGGCGGGACTGCATTTCTAACGTTTGATGCCACTGCCCGCATCACTACGAAGGAAGATTTGGAGAAAGCTGCTGCGCGCGCGCTGTCGAGCGGTGAGCTTCTGCATTTGCTCCGTCAGATACCGGCGCGTAAGGTTTTGATCATTGATGCCTGCAGATCGCTTGCGAGATTGCCCGTTGCTCGTCCGTTCTCACCGGAGTTGATGCGGACCGAATTCGAGCGCCACTCGCTCGATGCCCACTTCTTCTTCTCGAGCGATGTTGGCCAGGAGGCGTACGAGCTGCATGCCACCGGGTTCGATCCCAAGCGACCGACACATCGCCAGGGCAATGGCCTGTTCACTTACGCGTTGCTCACGACATTGACCAATCCGATCGGTGGCCACCGGCCGACCCCAGCCAAACGAATCGAGATTCCTTGGCTTGCGCAGTTCCTGGCGAGCGTGTTTTTCAATACCGCTAATCCGGACAGCCCGGCCAATCGCTTGCGTGCGAAGGAGCCGGAAATCAGCTATGTACCGACGCCAAGATACGTGCCAGCAAGATCGGACAGAGGAGATCCACTACTCCGGACCTTGGAAGAATAACAGTTCGGAACCTACCGAGGTGTAAGCGAAAGTGAGCAAGGTATTCAACCACCATAGGCTGCATCGATAGAGAGGGAAGTTATGCGCGTCAACCGCCGTTCCGCAATTGTGGGAATTGCATCTGCTGCGGCTGCAGGTCAAATTCCAGGACAAGCGATTGCTAGCCAGTGCTTGGTCGATCATCGAGAGATCACACTTGGGAGGGATATTGAGGGTAATCAAGCAGTTATTAGATTGAGGGAATATGTTTGCCGACTTGAAGGAGGTGCTCCGCTTGTCAAAGTGCAGTTCCATCGGCTATCGGATGTGGCTGCCAACGTGTTGGTAACCAATCGACTTCCGCCGGCGCTGAAATCGATATTTGGTCAATACCGGTTGGTTCGGAATTCCACATTGCATGCCTACAATTCTCTCCTAGACCAGTTTGGGTTCTCTGAGGTCAGGCCGGAAATGACAATGGCCGTCGCCGTGCCTCCCGGCGGTGCCGGCACAAAAACACCAATGCGGCTAACAAATCACGAAAAGCCCAACAGCATTCGAAGCGTCGAATTGCCGACATTCGCGAACATGCCACTTCTCGCCGATTTGATACATATACGCGATAAACCGACATGGCCCGACGGTTGGCGGTATTTTTACCAGAAGCCATTTGATGGCGACAATTCCAGATTGATCTACGCCACCACTCTATGGAGATTCGCAAATACTGCTGATCTGAGAAATTTCCCCAATAACGTTGCGAAGATCAATTCTAACCTCAAAGCAAGCAAAACACGTCAATATATTGACCGGTATCTAAAGTTGATCGGCCATGTCGCGAGGAATGGCGAGTTGCCGCAGGACTTTGTGATGCTAGTTGGGGAGAGCAATGATTGCGGAGGGAGCATTAGCTTCGATGCCGTTGGTCGCGAATTTCTGCTCGACGTGGCCGTTATTGAAAATGCGTCTCAGTCCGATATGCGGTTGAGCGCGCTGATTGGGCAGGCCGTGCCGGCTGCAACCATTCGCCCTGTCAGAAATCTGGACCAATCCAAGGGGCGAGAAAGAATTGAGGCGCAGGAAACGCTACGCGCGGGTGAAAAACTGATTGTACCGACTCGTATATTTGCTCGTGCTTCGCTTAACGATTACTTTTTTCGCCACCAGAGCGAGGGTAGAGAGGAGCTGATCGCTCAGGCGCATGCGGTGCATACGCGAGCCCGAGCCGCTTCTCCGGAGACAACCGTATCGTGGAAGGGTGCGGTTGTTCCATCCAATCGCGATTCTGAGCAGGTTGTCCGCAAGCGGCTCGGGAGCTTCGGCCCGCCATCAGTTCCAAGCGCCGCGAATTACTCTTATGGCCCGGAAACCATCATCAATGGAATTGAGGTGGACGGGCAGGTCACCATTTTCGAGGGCACGTCGGCGAATTTTCTTAACCTCACAGTAGCGAGTGGGGAGGGTTCCTGCCCAATTCTCTACTTCCGGACGGCCCGCAATCAGCGGTGGGCACGCAGTGGGAAGGTGATACACAACGCTACTGAGCGGACGAAGAAGATGAGTGAAAGCGTGCCGCTGCCGGGTCTCATCAGGGAGATCCTGCTGACGGAGGAGGAGCTAGAGGTTGCTTCGATCGAGGCCATATCCCTGCGGCTAGTCCTGAAAGATGGTCGCACCTTGGAAGCCAAACCAGTCAGCGCGGCTCTGAAGGAGCAGGACGGAGAATACACAAGGATTTTCACTGGCGATCGGCTCAGGATCATCTTCGATCTCCCGACAGAAATAACGGCGACAGATGTCGCCAGCTCCATCATCACTGTCACTGGGTATTACGAGCGATACTCCGACCTGATAGCCACGCGCCGCACCCCGTTCGACCCGCCATCGCCTCACCATTCCGGTACCAGCGCCGCTCCAATCGGGAAATAACAGTGCTTCGGATTGCCTTGCGTCGTGAGCAATTGAGCAGGGCGGCTCGGCGTCAATCTGATTGACCGGCAGCACCATTGCTATTCGGAGACAACGCATGCTTCGGCAACCAGTCGTATCGTTCGCGCTCGCAGCCTTTCTAATGCTCACAGTGTCAAGTCATCAGGCGGTGGCGGGGCAGTGTCGAAATGAGACTCGGCTGCTGCAGGTGACAACCGCACAATCGGCTCATCTGCGCGAGTTGTCGTGTAGGTTTGATCGAAATGCATCGGCGACACTGCACGTGCAATTCCAGAGACTGAGTGAAGGCGCGGCCGGCGTGCTCCTAAACAATGGTACAGCGCCGTGGACGAGCCGCGTTTACGGCAACGCGACTGTCCTCGACAATCCGGTGCTGCGTCAATACCGTGAGCTTGTCGGAAAGTTCGGAACTCCGGTGCGGACCGGTACAAGGGGCGCCGAAGAACCCGGCGGCGCTATTTCAGGCGAATTTGGCGTGGTCGGTCTCGCGCAGCCGCAACATGCCGGATCCGTAGGATCCCAGACTGTAGAAACGTTTGAGCTCCCTTTGCGCATCGACGGACCACTTGTCGAGGAAATTCAGCATATACTGACGCAGCGGACTTGGCCTCCCAGCTTGCAATTCCAATACAGCTTTCACGAAATTGAGACAAAGCAGTCAAGCCTGTTTGATCAACTGCGCGTCTGGCGCTATCTGACGCGGGCCGATGTCGATCGCATGGAGCGTAATCTCAGGCGGTACAATTCACTTGTGGGCAAGACCGCCCGTGAGTTCGTGCAGTACCGCACAGAGCGATTTTCTAAAGCGTTGCCGCTTCTACGCTATCTGATTGCGGACGGTTTGCCGGAACGCTTCCGCCATTTCTCGTCCACCATTGGGGAGGGGTGCTTCCAAATTGATTTTTCACTAAATTGGATAGAATTCGCAGTGGACGTCGCCGTGTTGCGTAACCGCTCCCAACAGCCGATAAGCATCGGTAAGTTTCTGGGCGCGAAAGATGAACGGAAGGGCCTTCGGGAATTATCGTCTGGCCAGAATTCCGTGGCACAGACGGGGCCTTTAACTGCCGCGTCAACGAAATTGCAGCCCGGAGAGTCGATCGTCGTCCCTTTGCGCCTCGTGTTCGGCAGGTCCATCAACGAAGACGTTTATCGCACCGTTAGCGCGGAGCAGCGCCAAATTAGTGAGAAGCGCTACCGTCGCATTCAGGCAACGCGCCCAGGGACAGAATTCAGGATCGTTATGCAGACTGAGCTGACGAGTGACCAGAGACGGGGGCGTCAACCGGACACGTACATTGTACTCAAGACGCGGGAGAGTTTTACGCCGCACAGCGAGCCGGAGGAGAGGGCCCACAGTTTTGGCCCTGTCTGGGACTTGTTCGGGATTGAGGCGGCGGGCGAAGAGCTGAGCTTCGTCAATCCAGAACGAGATACGATTCATTTTACAGTTGCGAGCGGGGCTGGTTCCTGTCCCATCCTCTACGCGTGGTCAGAACATCGTAATCGCTGGGTGAAGCGCGGAAAAGTGCTGCATGCGGCACAAGGCAAGACGAAATTGCAAACCGAGACAGTTTCCTTCGATGGGTTCGTGCCACGCTTCCTGTTGTCGGAAGAGGAACTGGAGGTGGCCCACATCAGCGGACTGGCAGCATCTGTCGTGTTGGACAACGGCGAAACGATTTGGCTCAAGCTACGGCTCGCAGGAGGTGTTGCAACTGCGGCCGCTCTGCCGATCAGTATCTATAGTGACGACGCGGTGGAATTCGCGCTCGATCTTCCAGATGGCATTTCCGCAAATCGCGTGATGCAGACTCGCCTTGGCCTCACAGGCTACTATGATCGCTACTCTACCGTCTTGCTTGTCCGCAGCGGAGCGCAAAGGCAACGTACGGTCCGTGGCGACGATTGAGTTTGCCGTGGCCAACAAGGTTGGCTCTTGCTCCTCTATGCCTGGTACAATACCACTCGGCAAGCCAACGGGAAGGCACCGTGGACGGGCGTCCCCAGCTCGAAAAGTGACTATCATCGACGCTTTCCGCTCTCTAGCGCGGCTGCCGGTGGCTCGCCCATTCTCTCTGGAGCTGATGCGGGCAGAGTTCGAAAACCAGTTGCTCGACGCCCACTTCTTCTTCTCGAGCCATGTTGGAAAGCAGGCGTTTGAGCTCAAGGAAGCACATGGTCCAGGTGCTCCATCGTTCGGCGAGTCGGAAGCGTTTGACGTCGGCTTTAGGAGATTTGCGCACGCTTCTGCGGCGCACCATTCAAGTGGTGCAGTGGGTCGCTATTGACCCATGCACTAAGTCGCTGCGCTCCAGCCCGCTGATGCGGGCGCTTTTATTTTTAAGGCCGGTAACCAGTTTAGACGACAGCTGTAACGGGTGGGGTGTCCTGTGCGGAGGATCGAGGGGTTTTCAACCCACACCCACGGCACAACAACCCAAGACCAACCCAACC
>JANLPY010000012.1:0-8180 GCA_031367505.1 Hyphomicrobiaceae bacterium
ACCGGTCTCGCTCAACTCGTGCATACCGCGCCATAGGTGTTCGAAACTCCGCCGCCGAAACATATCCATCCCTCGTCGGATTGAATTAACGATCACGATACGCATCAACCACCGTGTTGCGCTTCAAGTTAGAGACCGTCCTCTGTATATTGTCTACGGGAATACTACTCGATTATGGTTTTAAATACAATAACAATATCTCAGATTTTATTGTCCAGTATCGCCGATACCGTTGTCGCGCCGTCAAGGCAACCCCCTGGGGCGAGCGTTGCTCGGCCTTGACTGCGCTTCGGATCGGCGCAGATACCGTTATCAAAATCAGGATGGTGGTGGTCGTGCATGAACACGCATGTCCCCCGGCGAGCGGGCGTCACCCATATGGGCGGAAACTGCGCAGCAGGTTCCGTCGAACGCGCGATAGCGCGTGAGATAGCACGCGGTCGCCCGTCGGCGACGCCCCCCACTCCAAGTAGATAGACGAAGACAACATCCTCGCACTCGAAGCATCACGCCACCTCAACACACACGGGAGCGACGTGTGCCGATCTGAGGGAACAGGTGCCGCCGCGCCGGCGTCGCCGGCGCAGCAGTACCTCGCTGTTTCTCTGCGTCGCGCATGGCTCGGGGGTCGGCTCGCCCCATGGCCTTCGGCCCTCGCCGGCACTTTAGTGCGCTGCCGCGCATGGGCGATCATGCCCCCATCCTGATTCTTGGTGAGCCAGAACGCCTGATTCTCGGAGCCGCCATGCGCTTTCGCGCTGCGCGGCGCGGAAGGGCAGTCAAGGCCGCGCTCGTTCGCTCCCGTGCCGTTGTCTTGCCTGCGCGCCCGAAAGGGTCGCCTTGACGGCGCTTCCCGCGGCGTCGCTACACTCGCACCTTGCGGCGTACTGCCGACCATTCAGGAAGACATGCTGCAGCTGTAGCGGGGCGCGAGCGTACCCGGTCGGCGCACGAGCGTACCGACGCGATAGGCTTCGGTGCCGGGTGGCTTGATCTCGCAGGGCAGCGAATTGGCCGGCGCAACCACGATCCAGTCTTTCGATGCTGCGAACCAAAGCGCAACCAGCGTGAAGACGATCCCGAGGACGAATGCACCATCGCTTCTGGTCATAGGCGGGCTCCTGAGACAGATGATTATGGTGTGGGAATTGGCGGGGTGCTCGAGGCGAGGATCGCCGGCTCGGCGGCGCGCACGAGGGACACAGTCGAGGTTTCGCCGCGCGCATACTGCGTCCACACCGGCGCGAGTGGGCCGTGGGTTGCAATGAGCTCGCGCGTTGAAAATAAGAACAGGCCAGTGCCGCTGGGAATTTCGGCCTTGAGGGCTTTCAACATGACGTCGATGTGGCTCTGACTGTGCGTTTGGAAAAGCACGCGGGCGTTGGCAAAACCCCACTGTGTTGTATGCACATTATTTTTGAAGGCATGCCAATAACCGAGAATTTTCCTGCGGATGGTCGCTTGATTGGAGAGAGCGCTCGGGCGCACGGTCTCGGTTTCGCGATCGGCCTCGTACAGGAAATTCGTGCGTTGTGTCCCGTCGGCGGAAATGAGCGAGAAGACGCGATCGGGTTTGGTGTGCACGACGAGCGCGTCAGTACGGGTGTCCTTCGGGTCAAGAATCGAACGGTAGGTGTCGGGCAATGTGGCGGTCAGTTGAAAGACCGAGGTGTGATACGCGGGCCTCGAAGCTGGAAATTCTGGCAAGAGATCGTAATGATCGCGCAATGTTAAGTCGTGTCCATTGGCCGCCTCGAGCATGCTGATCACAAATTCCGAGACTTCCAAACTGTGCGCGATTGTAAACGGCGATACGTCCTTTGCCTTGCGCGACCACGCCGTGCGCGGGTCGAGGTGATGTTCGTAGCGAGAGACTTCGCGAGCACCCTCAGCGCCAAGTGAAAAAACGAGCGGAATGCTGCCGCCGTCGGCCTTGAAGCTATATGCTGAGAGGTAGCGTTGCGCCTCCGGCAGCTGCAAGAAGCCATGCGCGACGAGCAGGCGCAATCGACGGCGCAAATGCACTTCACTGTGGCCGCTTGGGTCCTTTGGCTTCAATCGCTGATCGCGAGGCTCCGGCGGTGGTGCGCACACAATTTTAATATAGCGATACATCTGCGCGGTATCGATCAAGTGGAGGCGCGCGACGGCACGCAGGATCGCGACATCGCGCCGTTGTAGTTTAAATGGAGGTAGGACCTCGGGGCGGATAAAGGGAGACCGGCGTGGACGCGGGGTCGTGGTGTCGATGGGCATATCACCTCATCATATCAGGAGGATTTGGGCACGATCGCAAGCCGTGGACGGCTCGCCGGTGCGGTGGGTTTCGCTTTCAGTGGCCGCGGTGGTGGCGCGAGTGGCGGCAACACTGGCTCGGGCGCACCGTAGTCGTGCTCGTCGGCGGTCGTCGGCGCTGTGATTGTCTCGCCGTAAAGTGCCTTGCGGCGCGCGGCAAGATGGGCTTGGGCCTGTGCCTCGGTCTGGGCTGAGCTGGTCGCAAGCATGAGTTGTTCGAGATCGAAACTGGACATGGCATACCTTTCACTTTGGCGGCGGCGGAACGAGAACGCGGGCGCACACATTGCGATAGCGGACGTAGCAAGTGCCGATGGGCAAATAACGGATTTTCTCGGCCGCCATGAACAGTACGTTGGTGAGCGGATGAAACGATGTAGCCAGATCGGCATAGATAGGGATGAGGGCTTGGTTCTCGGAGCGGCCAACGGTAGTGGCGCGGTTGCGGGAACGCGAGGTCGTGGTGCCGACGCTGGCGGTGACGGCGGTGCTGTGGGTGGTGCCGCCACCTTCGCCGTTCATGGTGATGACGCTATGGGCGTTGCCGCTTTGCTGCACGCGGCTCGTGCCCCGCGAGCGGTTATCAGAAACTCCCGCGGCTTCGGCCGTGCCGCGCATGTTCGCCTTCCCGATAATCTGATTGAGCGGCAGATTAGGTGCGAACAAAAATTGATTCGCTTGCGGATCGTACGAATAACTCATCGAGTTGGAGTCGGCCTGCGAACTCGAGCGCATCGACGAGCTGCCGTTCGATCGCGCATCGCTCGAGCCGATCGCACTCGAGCTGCTGGTGGTATCGGTGGTGCCGGTTGAGCGCGTCCAGTTGCGGCTCTCGGCAAGGCTCTCCATGAACGCGCGTCCGCGAGATTTCCCCTCAGACGTGCCTTCACCTTCCTGGACCGTAAAATTCGATCCAGTCAGGGAGCCGATTTCGTGGGCGACCACGACCGGCCGGATGCTGGCCTGCACTGGCATTTCGAGATCGATCTCGAGCACATCGGGGGCCCACATCTGCGCTTCTTCGGGCGACTTGACGCGAAAAATCACCTTCGATTCGGTGACGTTGCGCAGGGCCTCGTAAATTTTGTCGCCGGGCTTGCCCGCCTGCGCCATGTACTGCAGGGCAGCGATAACGCCGACGCCGAATTTTCGACCTTCCGCAAGCAGGGAAGCGACGTCCTCCGTCAGGAACAGCGCGGCTTCGTCGACCATGATAAAGAACGGGTGATAGTGAGGACGGTCGTCGCCGGGCAGCCGAAAGGGGGTGCGAAATTTCATCAGCAGATGAAGGTAACGAATTGTCATCGTACCCAACACGCGGGCGGCATTCTCGTCGATCAATGGACCAGGGCTGCAGTCCATGACCACGATATCGCCGCGGTTCATGACCTCGAGGAAATCGATGGTGTGAGCCGGCATCGGCGCAAACTCGCGGGACATGCCGAGCATTTGGCGCATGCGCTCATGCGCCAGCAGTTCGGCCACGCGATTTATGGGACCCATGATGTTTATGTCGTATTCGCTCCGCGCTCGCGGTCGCTCAGAGATTTCGTGCAGCGCCTCCATCTGCCCACGCAAATGGTCGTCCAAGAGCTGCGAGATGACGCGACGGCGCAGCCCGGTGGTGTCGCCAAAATCGACGAGCGGCAGCATGTCGGCGACGGTCAGGCGCTGATCTGCAAGCACGGTGAAGAGCAGCTGGATCATTTTGCGCACCAGCGGCTTTTCGCTCGTGTCTTCGTCACCCCAGACGCGCGAGGTGGCAATCGCCATGGCACCGCCAATAACGCTCGGGGCGCAATCGGCGATTGGCTGCAACGGATTGAACCCGGTTACGCAGGCCTTTATGTTCGGCGCGATGATGTGGACTCGTCGTTTTCCGAGCCAGCCCCTATCCTGCATGAATCGCAACACGGTGAGCATAAGGCTGGCGTGATGAGACCCGTGCGGATCGATCAACAAAAGGCCGCGGCGGTTGGCGATAATCTGCAGGCAGAGGTGTAGTAGGAAATTTGACTTACCGCTGCCTGAAGAACCGACGACAAGCATGTGCTCCAGGCGGGCAAGATCATCGCTCTGGATTTCGCGACCGTGCTCATCGGTCCCGAGCGTCACCAACTCGAGCGACGAGCGTCTGATGACCGGTGTCTCCTTCTCGGTCAGCATGGCAAGCGCGGCGGGGGAGAGTCCACGTGTGCGGCGGGTGCTCATGACGTCGGTCCTTTCCTGATGCGGTCGCGCTCGGCCTTGAGCTCCGCGAGCGTCTCGTTCAAAAGATCAAGCATCCCCTGCTCGGCACCCGTACCCATGGCGGCCTTGAGGCGGCCCTCGAGATTGATGATCAGTTGCTCGAGTGCCGGCGACGTGAGACCCGTGTCTGCGGGCACAGGGTTCGGCAGCAGTTTGTTGCGCTGCTTTTCTGCAGCGGCGGCGTTCGTTTCGTCTTCGAACTGGCCTCGCTTGGCGCGCTCGAGCATGGCGGCTTGGCGTAGCGGCAATTGTTCGCGGAAGGAAGCGAGGCCAAATTGCGCATTGGTTGCGAGATAATCGGCCTTGAGCGTAGCTTCGCGCTGCGAGTGCAGCGCTTGCTCTCGGCGTAGCGCGGCAAGCTCGTAATCGGCACGGGCGTCTTCGCGATCGGCTTCAAGTTGAATGTTGAGGTCGTGATGATACCGATGCAGGGCTCGCTCTCGCTTGGCCGCCTGGTCGTGCAACGCTGCCTCGGCTGCAAGTAGCTTGGTGAGTTCGTCGGTGGCCTTACGCTTCTCGGCCAGCATGATGGCGGCGCGTTCCGCCTGCAACCGCGCGATCGCGGCCTGCACGGGCGTGAATTGCTTTATCGATCGATTGGTCATTGGGCATTCCTCAGAAAAAGCGGCGCCACCACGGCAAGCTGGCGCGAACCTGTTCGAGCTTCGCCTTGGCCGCTTTAAGCGCAGCGAGCTCGGTGATGTGCTTGGTTTCGGCAGCAATCTCTGCTGTTCTGGCTTCGGTGCGTTTGCGCCGTTCTTCCGAGAGTTCGGCGGGCGGCACAGAGATCGACGACTGGCGACCCGGTGGGTCGCGCGGAAGAATGTTGTCGAAAACCCGGTCGATCGGCCCATTGCGGCCATAGAGTTCGACCTGCAGCGCTTCATTAAATTCGACGAACCATGCGACATGTAGAATACCGAGTGCGATCACCACGCGGATCCTATCGTCCAACAAGTCCATAAACAGCGAAGCGGCGATGCCGAGGCAGAATAGGGCGGAAAGCCACTCGAGCCAACCGCAACACCACCGGCGACAGACCTCGCCGTAAATTTCAATTTGTCCGCGGCGGATGCGCCGGATGTAGCCGTACGAGGCGGCGACCAGGAGCACGTGCAGCCACGGCGCCGCAGACCAGAGTGCGTTGCGAGCAATGACTGGCGATACTTTCGAGGCGAGCGTGAAGGCGGCAACTGCAGCAACCAGAAAGCGGAGATTGAAGGACATCAGGGGCCTCGTGTGGCGACGTTGAAACCGCAGGGCGGCACTTATCGGCACATCCGCACCCTGCGGATGTGGCTCAAAGGAACGACCGGACGACGAGGTAGATGGGGCCGACGATAAGGAGCATTGCACCGGCGAAGATGGCGAGGCCGTCGAACATCTCGTCGAAGAGGCCGGGACGGCACGCCGCGCACCCACACTTGGAGGGATGTTTCGTCTTCGGCTTCTCGCCGGCATTTAGGATGCGTTCGATGTCCTCGTCTGTTGCGAGCCTGTTGGAGCGGTATCGCGGGACGTCGGCGGGGGGAAGTTGCGGCGGCCGTGTGCGGTCAGGGACCGCAATCCGGACGACGGTGACGTCGCCATCGGCACGCACTTCGATGAACGTGCCGCCAGAGAGTTTGATTTCTTTCATCGGACTGCTCCTCGCTTTATGATGGGCACTACTTGATTTCTCGGCACGCACGGCACCACAGGTCGTGATAGTCGGCCTGCCTCATGCCGCGCCGGCGATGTTTTTTGGTGTAGACCTGAAGCCGAGAGGTCCGGTTATCGACATAGCGTGCAAGTGCTAGAAAGATCTCGAATTCATCGGCACCGATAACGCGCGCAACACGGCCATTTTCGGATTCGGTGAACTCGACCATGAGCGCGTGGATGTGGACATCCGGTGTCGAGAAAATATCAATCTTGGCCATAGCATCACTCCTTCGTCTTGGACGGTGGGTTGCTGCCCGGATCGAAGAGGTCATCCTGAGACCCATCGTCGTCCCAAGTCGGCTGCGGAAACACGGCCTCGATGCAGCCCATGATGCGGTCTTGCAGGTGTTCGACCTGGTCGTTCAGCTGCATGACGATCCGTTCGGCAAAATCGACGTGCGGTTCGTCCGGTTTCGGCGTGATGCCGAACTCGGCACCGATTTCAGTGAGTGTTTTCATTTTCTGGTCACCCATGGCGTGGCCCTTTTGGTTGAATGCGGCCTCCGGAGTCTTCGGAGTCGAGAAACGCGCGCTCCCAGAGATCGACATGATCGGCAAGCGTCATGCGTTTGGCCGTGTGGCGCTTCATGAGCGCATTGATGCGAAGCCGGCGCAGACTGACGTAGTCGGCCAAGGCGTAGAACGTCGCCTGATCGGGCTTGGTGATGACGCGCGTTTTGACGCCATCATCGTCCTCGGTGATTTCGATCATGACGAGCGCGACGCGTTTCGTGGCGGGCGTATCCATGGGGTTTGCCTTGCTCCGGTTCGATCCAACTGACCTACCAGTCGCCGCGGCACGGGGAGTCCCGCGGACGACGGGCCGGCCGATGTCAGGCATGAGCGGGCTCGGTGTTGGCGAGCGCGTTTTCGAGCATGACATCAGCGGCAGCGAGCCGCTCGGCCAGGGCATCGATGTCCTTGCGGGCATGGCCGAGCTTTTCGTGCAGATCGGCGAGTTGACCGGCGTCGAGCCGGTGCTCGAGGAGCTGACGCTCGAAATCGGCGAGGGCATCGGTGGCGGCGTTGGCGCGGCCGAGCTGGTTGAATAAGGCGGGAAAATAGTTGATCGGCGGGCGCTTGGTGCCGCGGGACCGGCGGACGACCGACGCGGCGGCTTTGGCAGCACGCCGCTTGCCGGTCTCGTCCGGAACGGCGTCGATCGACTTGAGCACGCCGTCGAGCTCGGCCTCCGGGATCTTTGCGAGCGATGCTGCGGCGTGGCCGGAGATGCGGCCGGAGAGCATATCCGGCACAAGTTGCGGTTGCGCTTTGATCGTGTGCCGTACGGTCTTGATTTGCTCGACCGAGGCGTTGAAGAGCAGCGCCGCGCGCAGCTGGGTGCGCGCCCTGCGCTTGCCGTGCTGCTGGTCACGGTCCATCCACTGGCACGCGAGCACGGCAAGCGCGGTCGTCGTGAATTGACGAAGCCGTGAAATGTTGGCCTTGATGATGGCGTCCTCGATCTGAAACGGCTCGAAGCGCAGGCTGACGTCTTTGATCCTTGGCTCGACACCGAGCTCGACTAAGAGGTCCTGCCGCTCCCGGCCGTCGAGTAGGTGACCGCGCCAGACAAGGAGCGGATCGATCTGCCCGAACTCAACGAGGCTTGCACGCATGTTGGCGCGCTCGGCCTCGGTGTGCGGCGGGATGATCTCGAGCATCGGATGCGGGGTAAATTTAACCCATGATGCCGGAGCATCGGGCTCGGTGGCCTCGGGTCGGAGCGGCACGACGTTCGGGAAATCTGACATTTGTTACTCCTGTACGTTCGAGTTACGGATAGTCTTCATTCGCAGCAGCAGCCGCGGGCGCGCTCGGTCCATATCCGGGTCTCATCCATGACGACCTCGGCGACGAGGTCGAAGCGATCGGCCTTGGTCCAGGCAACGATGTCATCGCGGACGCGTCGGAAGTCGGGGGCCGTTGCC
>JANLPY010000018.1:0-2424 GCA_031367505.1 Hyphomicrobiaceae bacterium
GACTGGTACGAGCCCTCGCCCGATGGCTCCAAGGTCGCAGTGTCAATCTCGCAGGGCGGCAGCGAGGACGGCACCCTCCACATCTTCGACGTCGCTACCGGCAAGGAAATCGAAACTCCAATCAGCCGCGTTCAATATCCGACCGGCGGTGGCTCGCTCGCCTGGACGGCCGACGGCCACAGTTTCTTCTACACCCGTTACCGGGGTGCCGACGCGCCTGAGGCCGAGCGTCACTTCAACATGGCAACCTATTTTCATACGCTCGGCGGGAATGCCGACCAAGACACGATGGTCCTCGGTGCCAAGGACGGCGTGCCGCGCACGGGCGAGATATTCCTCACCGAAAGCGGCGGCCGCGCGACCCTCGCCTCGGTCCAGATGGGAGATGGCGGCCAGTGGCAGCATTGGGTCCTGATGCACGGCAGGCCCGCCCTCAAGGTCGCCACCTACAACGACCGCATTGTCGCTGCGGCGATCGCCAAGGATGGCACGATCTATGGGCTGTCCCGCCTTGGCGCGCCGCGCGGCAAGGTGCTCAAGCTTGTCGCCCCCTATAGCGGCGGGTTCGCCGCTGCGCCGACCATTATCCCCGAGCAGAAGGTTGACGCGATCGTCGACGGGGGTGAGTTCGGCGCACCCTTGCACGTTACGGACCGCGCCCTGTCGGTCACTCGCATCGCCGGCGGGCCCAACACGGTGACCCTCTATGACCGCGACGGGCACCACCCGGTCAATCTCCCGTTGCCTCCGGTCGCAGCGGTCCGCGAGATTGACGCGATGCCGTCGGGCGATTTCGTCTATTCGATCTCGACCTTTCTTAAGCCGACCTATTTCGACCGCTGGTCGGCGGCGGCACGCCGCGCTGGACCGACCCCGCTCCGTCAGACCTCGCCAGTGAACTACGACGATGCCGAGATCACCCGCATCTTTGCCACGTCGAAAGACGGCACGAAGGTCCCGCTCAACATCATTGCCAAGAAGGGCGTCAAGCTCGACGGCAACAACCCGACTTTACTTTACGGCTACGGTGGCTATGGGGTGAACCAGCAGCCAGCCTTCTCAGGCGGGTTTCGCCGTTTGTGGCTCGATGCGGGCGGTATCTACGTCCTCGCCAATATCCGCGGCGGCGGGGAATATGGTGACGAGTGGCACACCCAGGGCAATCTCACCCTCAAGCAGAATGTGTTCGACGATTTCGCCGCTGCTGGCGAAGCGCTGATAGCCAGGGGTTACACAAGCCATGCCCGGCTGGCGCTTCAGGGCGGATCGAATGGTGGCCTTTTAATGGGCGCCGTACTGACCCAGCACCCCGACCTCGCGCGCGCCGTCGTGTCGTCGGTCGGCATCTATGACATGCTGCGAGTTGAACTCGATCCAAATGGCGCGTTCAACATCACCGAATTTGGCTCGGTCAAAGATCGCGCCCAGTTCGACGCGCTCTACGCTTACTCGCCGCTCCACCATGTCGTTACCGGTACGAAATATCCTGCCGTGCTGCTCCTAACCGGCGCCAACGACGGTCGCGTCAATCCACTCCATTCGCGCAAATTCGCAGCAGCACTTCAGGCGGCGCAAGGCGATCCAACCCACCCAATCCTGCTGCGCACGTCGAAGACCTCAGGCCACGGCATTGGCTCGTCGATCGACGAGATCATTTTCACCCAGACTGATCAGCTAATGTTCCTGCTTGATCAACTTGGCATGGACTTTGCCGCAGCAGGGCGCTGAGAGTAGCCTGCTTCCGAAGCCATTTGAGCTTGGCTCAAGGAGACGAACGGATTGCCTGCATACGCCCTAGTTGCGGTAATGGGCGCGATAGGTTGTGTCGTGTCTGATTTCTTATGGCCGTCCGGCTCCGGCTCCCAGCATTGCAAGCCGTTCGAGTTGGTCTTCTTGTCACCATGCAGTCTGAGGTTTGGCTGAGGAGCCGAGTGCCAAGTCTTGGCTCCTCTCAGCGTCTGCTTTCCACCCCATTCTTGACGTCGTGGCGGGGCGGTGAAAGACCCAGTTTCGGACATCGGCTTACCCAAATTTCAGCATTTAACCAGTTTCGACGATCCCGTCGGTTGCTTCAATGGAACTCGTGCACGAACAGACGGTTGGCCCGGATTGCCGCAGGACGACGGTTTAGGGCACAACCTCGACACTCATTTCACGCAAGGCGCGCAAACCATGCCCGATCTTTTCAGCTCCTATACCCTCAAGGGAGTGACGCTTCGCAATCGGATCGCGATGTCTCCGATGACCATGTATCGGTCCCAAGACGGCCGAATGAATGACTATCATGTCATGCTGCTTGGCTCTCGTGCAGCAGGAGGCTTTGGCCTCGTGTTCCCCGAGCAACTTGCGATCACGGCCGATGGACGCACAAGCGTCACTTGCGCGGGCATATATGATGATTCCCAGCTTGAAGGACTTTCCCGG
>JANLPY010000036.1:0-8346 GCA_031367505.1 Hyphomicrobiaceae bacterium
CGGTTCCGAAATCGAACGAATCCTGGCTACACTCTGTCGGCATCGGGGAAGTCCTCGCTCAAACGTGAAGTCGTTGCTGCACAACAACTTTCGCTGAGTCGGAGCCCCGATGCGACTACCCAGCTTGAGAAGGCCGGGCTAGGTGTCGAAAATGTCGCCCAGAAGGGCTTTGTCTGCCGTGGCGTCCTCCTCGATGCCGTCGCCTTGCGCGGTGGCCAATTACCGGTGCCGAAAGAAAACAGTGCGAGCGATCCGGGCATCGTGACCGCCAAAGATATCGACGACATGATCAAGCGCCAAAATATCGCGCCGATTGGCGAGGGTGATTGCGTGTTCCTGTATACCGGGCACGGCGATATCTGGCACCCGAAGGACTGGGAAGGGTACGATGCCGCGGAAAAAGCAAAACGTGTCGCCCTATTCAATGCCGGCGAACCGGGCTTCGGCATCTCGGCGTGCGAGTATCTGGCCGAACGCAAAATCATATTGACCGGCGGCGACACATGGGCCGTCGAGGCGGTCGGCAAGGGCTCGGGTGGCGAAACCCCGCAACCGTTCGAATGCCACATCAAGATGCAGACCAAACGCGGCATCTGGAACTTGGAAAATATGGATTTGTCGCAGCTCGTCGCCGACAAAGCCTATGAATTCCTGTTCGTCTGGTCGCCTCTGAAAATGAAGGGCGCGACCGGCTCGCCGGGCAACCCGGTCGGGTTGTATTAAGCACGCTTGTCCGCCGCGAGGTGTGGGAGCATCGCGACTGACCGTCTCACAATCGGCCGCGATGCACGGCAAGCAAACTGCGTAGACGATATAGGGGAACTTCGGTTACGCTGGGCGCGCAGGTGTCTAAAGACGGGCACCAAATAATAATCAGCGCATCGGAGGAAGCCCCATGAAACGCATTTCGCGTGGGCAGTTTGTTGGTGGCGCCGCAGCGCTTACCGGTACAGCGCTTGTTGCCAAATCCATCGGCGCACATGCCCAGGCGGGTACCCGCCTGCGTGCATTCTGGTGGGGCAATCCGGATCGCGACAAGCGGACCAAAGCAGCACTTGACGCGTACAAAGCGAAGGCTGGCACCGACATCTCGGCCGAGGCTTTGGGCTGGGGCGACTACTGGACCAAGCTCGGCACCCAGACCGCTGGCGGCAATGCGCCCGACCTGATCCAGATGGACTATCGCTACATCTTCGAATACGCCCGCCGCTCGACGTTGCTGGCACTCGACGGCTTGTCGCCTAAGCCCCTCGATCTGAGCACATTCGCCAATGCAGCCCGTGATTGCGGCAAGGTCGATGGCAAGCTCTACGGTGTGACGCTCGGCACCAATTCGAAGGCGATGGTCTACGACACCGCCATGTTCGAGAAAGTCGGCGTCAAGGCGCTCGATCCGAATTGGACATGGGACGATTTCGCCCGCATCGCCGGTGAGATCTCCAAGATCAATCCCGGCAAGTACTGGGGATCTGGCGACAACAGCCGCTGGGAACAGGGTTTCGAGCACTATCTCAATCAACGTGGCAAACTGCTCTACACGCCCGAAGGCAAGGCCGCCTTCACCCGCGACGACATCGCCGCCTGGTTCGAACTGTGGGACAAGTTGCGCAAGTCGGGCGCGGTGGCACCAGCCGAGATCGGCGCGACCAATACCGGTGCGATCGACCAGTATGAGATCAGCCGGGGAACGGCGGCGATGAGCTTCGCCAATTCGAACCAAGTTGTCGCTTTCCAGGGCATCGCAAAATCGAAACTCGCGATCAGCGTATTCCCGAACGAGAAGGGCCAACCCTCGGGGCACTATATCAAGCCAGCGATGATGATGAGCATATCGTCGAAGTGCAAGGCGCCGGAGGAAGCGGCCAAGATTATCAACTTCATGGTCAACGAACCCGATGGCGTGAAGGCACTCGGCATTGAGCGCGGCGTGCCTCCTTCTTCGATCGCTCAGGGGCTGCTGACTCCGGAACTCGATGACCTTGGCCGGATGCAGTTGAATTACGTATCGGCTGTTACCAAGATCGCCGTCACGCTGCCTCCGCCTCCGCCGAAGGGTGCCGGCGAAATCGAAAAGCTGTTGCTGCGGGTGGCCGACCAGGTTGCGTTCGGGCGGGCCAGCGTCAAGGAGGGGGCGCAGCAATTCTTCACCGAGGTCGAAAGTATTCTGGCCAGAGCATGACGGTCGCGGCGGCCGAAGTTGCTAGGAGTGCGGTCCGGAGGAAGTTTGAGCGCTTGTCCTCCGCTCCCTCCACCTGCGTCCCTAGGCTGAGTGTGGCAGCACGCAGAACCGGGGTCGCGCCGGCAGCGCGTGTGCGACCATCCATCCTCCCCCAGGGACTCCAGCCAAGCAAGTGGCTGGGGGTCTGCACAACATGGTAGTGCCGGAGAGCAAGCCCATACGGTCCGCACTAGGGTTCTCGCGGCGAGATCTTGCGGGATACCTTTTTCTAGCGCCTTGGCTCGCCGGCTTCGTACTGTTTACGCTCGGGCCGGTACTGGTCTCGCTCTACTTGTCATTTACAAAATTCGATCTGCTCACCCAGCCGGTGTGGATCGGTGCCGACAACTACGTGCGGATGTTCACCAGCGACTTTCGGTTCTACCAAGCACTCAAGGTCACCTTCACGTATTTGTTGTTCGAGGTGCCGCTGAAGCTTGCGTTTGCGCTCGCCATCGCGACCCTGCTCGACAAGGCGGTACGCGGCGGCGGCTTCTATCGGGCGCTATTCTACATTCCATCGCTACTCGGCGGGTCAGTGGCCATTGCGGTCCTGTGGCGCCAGCTGTTCGAGGGCAACGGCACTGTCAACCAGGTGCTGCTTTGGCTATTCGGCATCCAGGGGCCGAGCTGGATTTCAAATCCCAATACCGCGGTCTATACGTTGGTGATCCTGGCGATCTGGCAGTTCGGCTCGCCGATGATCATCTTTCTTGCCGGGCTGCGGCAGATCCCGGCGGACCTTTACGAAGCAGCCTCGATGGATGGCGCATCAAAATTCCGGCAGTTTTATCGGATCACGCTGCCGCTGCTTGCCCCCGTCATCTTCTTCAACATGGTGTTGCAGGTGATTGAGGGCTTCAAGGCGTTCACACCGGCTTTCATCATCTCGGGCGGAACCGGCGGGCCCGTCGATAGCACGTTGTTTTACACGTTGTTCCTCTACCAGGAGGCGTTCGCTTATTTTCGCATGGGTTATGCCGCAGCCCTCGCCTGGGTCCTGCTGATCATCATCGGCTGCTTCACGGCCTTGAGCTTTCTGACCTCGAAATACTGGGTGCACTATGAAGACGATGGCCGGTGAGCGGGCGGCCCGTGTGGCCGTAGACTGGGTTGGACCATCGATCTTGCTGATCGCAACCCAACCTCCCACGGACAGTTGTGGAATTTGTTGGGTGACCGACGCTAAGTGGCGTCGCGGTCCAGCCTCCAAATTTCGGCGGCCTGCCCGATGACCGCCCGCACAAACCTCACCACCGTCCTGCGCCACAGCCTGCTGATCGCGGCATCGTTCGTGATGCTCTATCCGCTACTGTGGATGGTGGCGTCAGCCTTCAAGCCGGAAAATCAAATCTTCACCGACCTGTCGATCATCCCCCCCTCGCTCAACCCGAGTAACTTCATCGAAGGCTGGACCGCGCTACAAACGTCCTTCACGACGTTCTACTGGAACTCGTTTGTGGTCGCGGTTTTGGTCGTGATCGGCAATCTGATGTCGTGTTCGCTGACCGCCTATGCCTTCGCCCGGCTGCAGTTTCGGGGCAAACAACCGCTGTTCGCGTTGATGCTCGGCACACTGATGTTGCCCTATCACGTGACGCTGATCCCGCAATACGTGCTGTTCCTCAATCTCGGATGGGTCGACACGTTTCTCCCCCTCGTGGTGCCCAAGTTCCTAGCGGCTGACGCGTTCTTCATCTTCCTAATGGTGCAGTTCTTTCGCGGGCTGCCACGCGAACTCGACGAGGCCGCCCAAATGGATGGCTGCAGCCCATGGCGCATCTACTGGAAGATCATCATGCCGCTGTCCCTGCCGGTGATGGCGACCGCCGGCATCTTCTCGTTCCTGTGGACGTGGAATGATTTCTTTGGTCCCCTGATCTATCTCAACGACAGCGCGAACTACACGGTTCCGCTCGCTCTGCGCTCGTTCGTGGACGCCACCGGAACCTCGGCCTGGGGACAATTGTTCGCCATGTCGGTGTTGGCGATTCTGCCGATCTTCCTGGTGTTCCTGTTCTTCCAGCGCTTAATTATCGAAGGTGTCGCCATGTCGGGAATGAAACGATGACTACCGCCCAACGCAGTCTGAAATTTGCCGCCATCGGCCTCAATCACAGCCACATCTACGGCCAGACCAAAGCCATGCTCGATGCGGGCGCGGAACTCGTCGCGGTACACGCCGAGGAGGACGATCTGGCGGTCGCCTTTATGAAGGCCTATCCGCAGGCCAAGCGCGTCGCCGACAAACGCACCATTCTCGATGATCCGTCGATCAAGCTGATCGTGAGCTCGATCACACCAGACGTCAGAGCTGCGGCGGCGATCCAATTCATGCGAGCCGGCAAGGATGTGATGGTCGACAAGCCGAGCGTAATCACACTTGAGCAACTAGACGAGGTGCGCCGCGTCCAGGCTGAGACCAAGCGCATTTTTTCAGTGTGCTATTCGGAGCGCTTCGAAAACCGCGCAACCGAAAAGGCGAGCATACTGGTGGCGGCCGGCGCGATCGGGAAAGTTGTACAGACGGTGGGCTTGGGTCCGCACGCGCTGAACAATAATCCAAGACCTGACTGGTTTTATCTACGCGCGCGCTACGGCGGCATCCTGTGTGACATTGCCGCCCACCAGTGCGATCAGTTCCTGCACTTCACGGGTTCGACGCAAGCCGAGGTTGTCGCCTCGCACATCGCCAACCACGCCAACCCAGACAAGCCGGAACTCGAAGACTTCGGCGAAGTTTTGCTGCGCGGCAATGGCGGCACCGGTTACATCCGCGTCGACTGGTACACTCCGAAGGGGTTGGGCGTATGGGGTGATGGCCGCCTGACGATCCTTGGCACCGAGGGCTACATCGAAATTCGCAAGTACATCGACATCGCAGGTCAGCCAGGCGGCGACCACCTATTCCTGGTCGACAACAAGGGCACGCGCCGCATCGACTGCAGCCACGAGCCTTTGCCCTACGGCTCGCGCCTGATCGCCGATATTCTCGACCGTACCGAGACCGCTATGTCACAAACCCACTGCTTCCTTGCGACTGAACTGGCACTGAAGGCCGAGGCGATGGCCGTTCGCGTCGGGGGTAAGCCATGAGCCGAAAACTCTCAGTCGCGGTCGTCGGATTGGGGATCGGCCGCGCGCACCTTGATGCCTACAAAACGCTGCCGGATCGATATACGATCATGGCTGTGTGCGACCTCGACGCGAATAAAGCCGCGACGACAGCCGCTGCGTTTCCCGGTGCGATCGCCGTGACCGGCTACGCTGCACTCCTCACCATGCCTGGGCTCGACATCGTCGACATTTGCACGCCGCCCTCGACGCACCGCACGCTGATCGAACAAGCACTGAGCGCCGGCCTTCACGTCACTTGCGAAAAACCGCTGACGGGTTCACTCGCCGATTGCGACGCGATTGCCAAGGCTGCTGCGACCGCCAAGGGAACGCTGTCGCCCATCTTTCAGTACCGCTTCGGCAATGGCCTGCAAAAGCTCAAGCTACTGCAGGACAAGGGTATCTGCGGCACGCCATATCTGGCGACCATCGAGACGTCATGGCGGCGTGATGCCGATTATTATGAAATTCAATGGCGCGGCAAATGGGCAACCGAACTGGGTGGGTGCTGCCTGAGCCAGGCGATTCACGCGCACGATATTCTAAGCTATGTCAATGGGCCGGTACAGACGGTCTACGCCCGGCTTGCCACGCGGGTGAACCCCATCGAAGTCGAGGATTGCGCGGCGATCTCGATTGAAATGGCGAACGGCTCACTGGCGACGCTCGCCGTCACGCTTGGAGCTGCCGAGGAACTGTCCCGCATCCGCTTCATGTTCCAGAACCTTACCGTCGAAAGCCGGAGTGCGCATCCCTATCGCATCGGCGACGACCCGTGGCACTTCAAGGGTAAGACGCCGGAGATCGAGGTACAGATCGCGGCGGCCTTGGCCGAATTCAAACCGGTCGAGGAATCATTCGCGGGCCAGTTCGCGCGCATCCATACGAGCCTGACCAGCAGCACGCACCTGCCCGTCACAGTGGCCGACGCGCGCGCTTCTCTCGAACTCATCACCGCGATCTATCACTCGGCGGAAACCGGCACGGCTGTGCACCTTCCGATAGCGGCCGCCCATCCAAAATATGGCAACTGGATCCCGGCCGCGAAGCGATGGAGCTAAGAGCATGGCTGAACTGGCGCTACGCGGCATCGTCAAAGATTACGGCAACGTCCGCGTTGTGCACGGCGTCGATCTCGATATCCAGCATGGCGAATTCGTCGTGTTCGTCGGCCCCTCCGGGTGCGGAAAATCGACCCTGCTGCGCATGATCGCCGGCTTGGAAGAGATCACCGCCGGTGAGCTGCACATTGATGGAAACCGCATGAACGAGGTGGCGCCCGCCAAGCGCGAGATCGCCATGGTGTTTCAGTCCTACGCACTTTATCCGCACATGACAGTGTACAAAAATCTTTCGTTTGGCCTGGAGACGGCGGGATTCAAGAAACCGATCATCGAAGAGCGGGTGATGCGCGCTGCACGCTTGCTGCAGATCGAGGATTACTTGCAGCGAAAGCCCAAGGCCTTGTCCGGCGGCCAACGTCAGCGAGTGGCGATCGGCCGGGCCATCGTGCGCGAACCGAAGCTGTTCTTGTTCGACGAACCGCTGTCGAACCTCGATGCGGAACTGCGCGTGCAGATGCGTGTCGAGTTATCGAAGCTGCACGCCGACCTTGGCGCGACGATGATCTACGTGACCCACGATCAGGTCGAAGCGATGACAATGGCCGATCGAATCGTGGTGCTGCGTGCGGGCCGCATTGAGCAAGCCGGTTCGCCACTCGAACTATACAATCACCCGGCCAATCAATTCGTCGCGGGCTTTATCGGCAGCCCCAAGATGAACTTCATTCCGGCGACTGCGCGGGTAGCCGGCAGCAACCTGCAACTCAGAATGCCGGGTGCAGGTTCCGTGACATTGCCGGCGGCGAGCTTCGGGGCGCACGAAGATCAACCGGTATCACTTGGCATTCGTCCTGAGCACATCGAACTCGGTGACAACGGTTTGCCAATGGTCGTCAACCTGACCGAACAACTCGGCGGTAACACTGTCCTCTATGGCAGTTATGGCAAGGATCAGACGCTCGTGGTGCAAATCGTCGGCCAAGCGCAATTCAAACGCGGCGATACCGCGCCGGTCATCTTTCCACCCGGCAAATGTCATGTCTTCGATCGCGAGGGACGTTCGCTGCGTTGCTAGTGCTGTGTCAATTTTGGAAACTGCAGGATCAAAAATTCGAGACCTGCTTCGCTAGCTACGGCATGAAATGCCGGCTCGTCGGGCGACACAAAACAGATCGAGTGGCGCGGGAACTCTGCGCCGTCGCATACCAAAGCACCGCCCGTGACGACAATGTACTGGCCGCCCCCATCAGCGGGATCCTCGAGGGAGCACGATTGACCGGGACCGAGCCGGTACAGCCACGCGGCCAGCCCATCCGGTTCCTTCTCGAAGACGATTTCTACTTGTGGTGTTGTCCCCGAACTGTGCTGGTCTCCGCTATCTCTGCCGATGTCACTTCGTAGCCGCGTCCGTTGATTGCCCTTGATCAGTTTTGCCAGCGAAGCGGGCAGGTACTTGGCGCCGGGGTCCCAGTGCTGGCGCAGCGTGAAATACTTGACGCCCTCATCGAATGCGACGATCGGTCCGTAAGGCGTGTGGCCATTGGCATACTGGACCGTCAAGGGCGTCGCAGGACGCGCGCCGATGCGGGCATTTCCCTCGACGAAAACCTGGAACTGGTTGGGCTCGTGGAAATGTGCCGGGGTCACAGCTCCCGGTGGCTGTATGACGAGGAAGCCTTGTGGCAACCCGTTGTCGTTGTGCTCGTTCCCCTCGACGTATATCCCCCGCTTGGGCGCCGCGCCAACATACTCCGCAAGCGTATAATCCCGCCCATTGACTTGAATCTGCCGGGATCTTTCCAGCGCGTCGCTGGCAGACATCACAAGGCGCATGATTGATCACTCAGTGGATTTGAACCGGAGCACTGCTGGAGTTTAGTCAATCTATTGGCGACGTTATGAATTATCTCCGCAAGCGAGCCATGCAAACTGAGCCGATATCATGGG
>JANLPY010000037.1:0-5575 GCA_031367505.1 Hyphomicrobiaceae bacterium
CGGTTCCGAAATCGAACGAATCCTGGCTACACTCTGTCGGCATCGGGGAAGTCCTCGCTCAAACGTGAAGTCGTTGCTGCACAACAACTTTCGCTGAGTCGGAGCCCCGATGCGACTACCCAGCTTGAGAAGGCCGGGCTAACTCGCGCAAACACCATTCATAGGGGTGCAAGACATGACCACGCTAGACACTGGCAAATCATCAATCGGTGCTACCGACATGTTGAAGGCATTCGCTGCAGGCGCGCTTGGCGTGCTGGTCTTCCAATTGGGTTTGGGGGCGTTGCTCTACTACGGTGGAATTTCGCCAAATGCGCCCTATCCGATGGCTCCGGTGCCACCTTTCGGCGTACCACAAAGCCTGAGTTTTTCGTTTTGGGGCGGCCTTTGGGGAATCGTACTCATGGCGGTACTTCGGAATGTCCACTCGGAGACAGCCTATTGGCTCACAGCCATCTTATTTGGCGGCATTGTCGTTAGCGCGGTGCTGCTGTTTGTCGTATTCCCATTGAAGGGCCGCCCGCTTGCCGCCGGCTGGAACATGGGAACGTGGGCAATGATCTTTTGCCTGCATGCCGCGTTCGGCTTGGGCACGGCGGTGTTTCTGCGCCTGCTGTCGGTCGCTCGACGATAGCCCGCAAACGCTGCCAGCACGTTCGTTGTCGATTTTTCGCGTAATTTTGGCGGAGACGGGAGAGGGTGGCTCAATGCTTACTCTCAGGGTTCTTGGGCCAAACGTCATGCGCATCGCGTTCCTCGCCGACATTCATGCGAACCTCGAAGCCCTCGAGGCATGCCGTGCTGATCTACGCAGCCGCGCCGTTGATCGCATTGTCTACCTCGGCGACATCGTCGGTTACGGTGCCGACCCCAGCGCTTGTATCGAAATCATCCGCGCCGATTGCACGTCGCGCGGCGCCAGGGCCATTATGGGCAACCACGACGAAGCCGTCGAAGGCAGTCGCTTTCGCCTCAACGGCAGCGCCGAGGCCGCTATGCGGTGGACCCGCTGCGTGCTCGACGCCGAGCAGAAGAGATTTCTCGCCGCCCTGCCCATGACCATCGAGGAGGAGGGCCGCCTTTATGTCCATGCCTCGGCCGCAAAGCCCGCCTCGTTCCCCTATGTTCACGGCCTGCACGAGGCCCGAGACAGCCTCACAGCGACGGAAGCAAAATTCGCCGTCATCGGCCACGTCCATGCCCCCGCGCTCTATCACATGTCCGTTACCGGCAAAGTCATGGGCTTCGTGCCCGTCGTCGATACGCCGATCCCGCTATCGACGCAGCGCCGCTGGCTCGCCGTCATGGGCGCCGTCGGCCAGCCCCGCGACGGCAACCCAGCAGCCGCCTACGGCATCCTCGAAACCGATGCCAACGAGATCACCTTCGTCCGGGTGCCGTACGACGTCGACCGCGCCGCCGCCAAGATCCGCTCCGCCGGGCTCCCCGACGTCCTTTGGAAACGCCTCAGCACCGGCCGCTAATCTTCGAGCATCGACACATGGCAAAAATGAACTTAAGCCCCGGCACGATCCTCGACGGCTTCACCATCGGCAAAGTGGTGCACAGGGGCGGCATGGCGATCTTCTACGACGTCACCCACCCAGACCATGCCATGCCCATGCTCATGAAGGTGCCGATCATCTCCGAGGGTGAGGATCCCGCTGCGATCGTCGGCTTCGAGATGGAGCAGATGATCTTGCCCCGCCTCACCGGCCGCCATGTGCCGCGCTTCATCGCCAAGGGCGACTTCGCCAGACAGCCCTACCTCGTCTACGAGCGCATTGCCGGCGACACGCTCTATAAGCGCCTCGACAAGCTACCGCTGCCGCCGCTGGAAGTGGCCGCCATCGGCGCCAAGATCGCCACCGCGCTGCATGACTTGCATGGCCAGCACGTCGTACATCTCGATATCAAACCGTCCAACATCATCATGCGAGAACCGGATGGAGAGGTCGTGTTGATCGACTACGGTCTGTCGCGCCACGACCAGCTCCCCGACCTCATGGACGAAGAGTTCCGCCTGCCCTATGGCACCGCTCCCTACATGGCGCCCGAGCAGGTCTACGGCATCCGCTCCGACCCGCGCAGCGACCTCTTCGCACTCGGCGTCCTGATGTATTTCTTCGCGACAGGCGTCCGCCCTTTCGGCGATCCACAGCGGCTCAAGGGCCTAAAGCGCCGCGTCTGGTGGGACGCCGCGCCGCCGCGAAAATTGCGCCCCGGCATTCCGCCCTGGCTACAGGAAATCATCCTCCGCTGCCTTAGCCCCGATCCGGCCGCCCGTCACCCGACGGCGGCGCAGTTGGCCTTCGATCTCACCCACCCCGAACAGGTACAACTCACCCCGCGCTCCGAAAAACTCACCCGCGATCCTTGGACCGTGCGCTTGAAGCGGCGCTTCAATCCCGATAGTTTCCGCCCGTCCCGCATAATGGTGAAGCGCCTCGACGCGACCATGAGTTCCGCGCCCATAATCGCTGCCGCCATCGACCTCTCCGAAAGCCACCGCGAGTTGACCGACGCCATCCGCATGACCGTCGGGCGCATTCTTAAAGCCTTGCCTGAAGCGCGCCTTGCCTGCATCAACGTGCAGAAGATCAACCTGATCACACTCGACGAGCAGGTCGATGGCGACGGCCACTCCATCCATGTCCAACGCCTCGTCGCACTCAAAGACTGGGCGCGCACCATCGGCCTGCCCGACGATCGCGTCACCGTCCACGTGCTCGAAGCCGTCGACGCCGGCGGCGCCATCCTCGACTACGTGCGCAAGAATAACGTCGATCACGTCGTCCTCGGCGCCACCACCAACGCCCTTCTGCGCAATATCCTCGGCTCCGTCGCCAGCGAGATCGTGCAGAAAGCTCCGTGTACGGTTACCGTCGTGCGCAAACCTCGCACCTACGTAAACGAGATCGAAGGCGCCACCGCAGACGTCGCGTCGACGGCGTGAGATGCTGGTTCGAACCCACGGCTGTCCGGGCGTTCACCGGCGTCTATCGAGTGCGTGCGCTCATGATCATTCCGCAGCCAGCATTCGGTGGTTAGCGCCGGCGATCTCTTTCTCTCTCAATAGCGCTTCGTGCTCACCGATGTAGTCGCGGGTCAGCGGTACGACGTCTTGGCGCTTCGCAAGTTGGATCTGAAACACCATCAGCCCTCCGAAGCGAAACGCCGTTTCGGAGGCCGCGAGGTAGAACTCCCACATCCGGCAGAAACGCTCGTCATAAAGGGCCTTAACCTGGTCGCGTTGTGCGATGAACTTTTCGCGCCATGCTTTGAGCGTTTCCGCATAGTGCAGGCGGAGGATTTCAACATCGGTGACAATCAGCCCAGCTCGCTCGATGGCTGGCAACACTTCCGACAGCGCCGGCGCGTATCCACCAGGAAAAATGTACTTGTCGATCCAAGTATTGGTGGCACCCGGACCGTCCATCCGGCCGATCGAGTGCAACAGCATGACGCCATCGTCCGCCAGGAGTTCGCTGACTTTGCGAAAGTAGGTGTCGTAGTAGCTGACGCCAACATGCTCGAACATCCCGACAGATACGATCCGATCGAAGCGTCCCGCCTGGGTTCGATAATCTTGCAAATTGAATTCTGCGCGCTCCGTCAGCCCACGATCTCTTGCCCGCTTTCGTGCAACACCGAGCTGTTCCTCTGACAACGTGATGCCGGTAACGCGCACGTCGCAATATTGGGCAAGGTAGAACGCCATGCCACCCCAACCGCTGCCGATATCAAGGACACGTTGGTCACAGCCCATGAGAAGCTTCGCGGCAATGTGGCGCTTCTTCGCCAGCTGGGCTTCATCCAGACTTTGATCTGCGCGCTCGAAATAGGCACATGAGTACTGCCGGTCGGCATCCAGAAACAATCCATAGAGGCGACCGTCGAGATCGTAGTGATGGGCGACATTGCGACTAGCGCGCCACCGCGTATTGCGTTGATGGAGAGACCGCAGCATTTTGCGCACGCCCAAACGGGTCGTCCCCAGTCCTGGTGGTGGTTGCCACGCAAGATTGGAACAGACGAGCGCAAGGAGATCGTAGAGATTTCCCTGCAGCAAAGTGAGTTGCCCATCGGTATAGAGCTCACCCAGTGCGAGGGCGGGGTTCGTCAGCAATCGCCGCTCCGCTGCGCGGTCGATCAATCTAATTGCGACAGGATTGCCGGTCCCGTCGCCAACTGCAAAGCGTTGCCCGGACGACGTCACAACCTCAAGCGTTCCGCGTGTCACGATCCGGTGAAAAAAGATACGAAGAAGAGTGTTCATATCGCTCTCCGTCCAAGGACCTAGCCTCAACAGGCGACCGTAACCTTTTAACAGATCAGGTAGGCGCTCATTAACGACTTTGCGACAGGCGAATGCCCGATGGCAGTGCCGTCACGGTCGAATTTCCGCTTCAATTCAACGCCGATGCGTTGTCCAAGTTCCGATACTGGATACGTCAACCGCACCTGGTAGTTCGATCATCCGACCGACAAGATCGGGACAGTCTTTAGTCTGGCAAGCTTCAATGTAGCCTGCGATTTCCGCACCTGTGGTTTCGCCACTTTCGTACCCGAGGACAACGTCGCGCCCGATGATGATCATCGGCACGACAGGCGAATTCAGGCCAATAGACGTTACGAGCTTTGCGTAAAGCGTGGCCTCGTCGCTGCTGCGAACAATATCGTATTCGTGCAGTTGAAAGCGACTGTTATCCCTGGACTGGAGACCACGAAGAAAGATCAACGCCTTTTGGCAGTAACCGCATTTCTCCGCGCCAAAGATGTACAGTTGCGGCATCGGCCCACCTGCCATGGCAACCGTAAAGAAACCGGAGAAGCTGAGCAGTGCAAATGCCATCAAGGTTCGCCGGGTCATCGTGTCATCTCCACCCATGCTTGGTTCGCCATCGACGAAAGCAGAGTAGCTTGCTGGCGAACCTGACGACTGATCCGGATCAACTGAGGTCGTGAAGTGCATCCGGGACATAGGCCGGGAGATTGGTGACAGTATACGGCTTTCTCAAGCGTATTTACGCACCGGTAATCTCAATGGCACTTCCTCAGGGCCGATGGCATGCTGTTTGCTTACTTACCTGAACGATGTTCCGAAACAATTCGATCGAGGCATTGCTATGAAACATGGAACTGAAGGACTAGCCGGTGCAACCGCAACAACATCCGGGCAGCGATCAGAGCCGTCTCGTCGAATGTTGATGGGAGGCGTCTTTGCAGGTGGGCTGGCTGCATGGGACGCGGCACATGCAGGTCCACCGTCGCCTTCAGTGCAATCCCCCAGCAATGACGAGGTCGGCACGGTCTGGTGGGTGGAACTCGTCACGAATGATGAAACGAAGGCTGCGGATTTTTATGAAGCCGCCATCGGCTGGAAAACAAGAGCGGCCGACGCTGGATATACATTATTTATAGCGAATGGAAAGGCTCTGTTCGCGTTGGCTGTGGAGGGTCATGCCACGGCGGCAGTTAGATAAACCTCGGCGGTGAGCTCATCGGCTTGGGCCGCAATCATCCGGCGCCAGCCGAGGTAGGTTGGCAGGTTCTTGGTGGCGATGCCCCTGAA
>JANLPY010000048.1:0-13128 GCA_031367505.1 Hyphomicrobiaceae bacterium
CCTTGAGCGCCTTGAACTCGGTCAATGCCTTGCGGGTATTGGATTGGTCGCGATTGGGGCCGCGCATTTCGTCATAGTAGGCGCTGGCAACGACATAGTGGGCGAGGGCCGCTTCTTTGGTGCCCGGATGCATTGTCGTGTAGCGCTTGCCGTTGGTGATCGCTTCCGGGTACTTGCCCGCCTTATAATAAGCGTAGGCCGACATCGCGACGGCGCGGCGTGCCTCAGGCGCATAGGGGTGATCGCGATCGAGATCCTCGAATTTCTTGGCGGCGTCTTCCCATTTTCCCTTGGCCATGAACGCGTCGCCGGTGGCATACATACGGTCGGGCGGATCTGGGTTGAGAGCGGCCTTGGCGGCATCGTTTGACGAGGCACAACCGCCAGCGGCAAGGCACGCTACGGCAAAGCCAGCGAGCAGCGCCATTTTCCCTGGATTGAGCTTGATCATTCGACGTTCGATCCCATTACAGTGCACGTGTGGACTTATGCACCTGCAGACACTCAATGCTAGCACATGAGTCGCTGCTGCCGATACCAGCTGACTTCAACGGTACACAGCGGTTGAGTCACAACTGCATCAATCCGTGAAAGTGCGGCAGCGAGAAGGCAAAACAGCTGATTTCGAGCCACAGTCAGAATGTTATCGCCCCAGACAATAGTAAGCAGGGCGCGACCGATTGCTTACTCGCCAGCAGCCAGTGCCGACATTGGCTGGGCGCGATATACTGACTGCTCCCGAACCCGTGGTGCCTGAACCATCGTCCACGCAGTGGCGTCTGCTAGCAAAGCCTGCAGAACGTGCGCGTTCAAGCGATGGCCGCCACGAACTGAGCGGTACGACGCCAGCAGCGGATGGCCTGCAAGTGCGAGGTCGCCTACGGCATCCAGCATTTTGTGACGGACGAATTCCTGCGGATAGCGGAGACCTTCACGGTTCATGATTTTATCGTCGCCAATCGCGACCGTGTTATCCAACGAGGCACCGAGCGCGAGGCCAGCTTTCCACAGGCGCTCCACATCACACATGAAACCGAACGTGCGGGCACGTGAAATGTCATTGCGGAATACGCTGGGTGTCATTTCGAGGCTCAGGCGCTGACGTCCAATAATCGCGCTGTCGAAATCGATTTCGACGTCCAAGTGGAAGCCGTTGTGGGGCACGATTTCACCCCAGCAATCACCATCTTCGACGCGGATTGGCTTCAAAACCTTGATGAATGTGCGGGGCTCGGACAGCTCGGCGATACCGGCTTCATCGATTGCTTTGACGAATGGCGCCGAACTGCCGTCCATGATCGGAACTTCTTTGCTGTCGACTTCGATGTAGCAGTTGTCGACGCCAAGTCCGCGCAAAGCCGCGAGTAAATGTTCAACGGTACTGATGCTGGCACCGGTATCGTCACCGATCACCGTGCAGAGTGTGAGATTCTTGACGAAGCGCACGTCGGCCGGAATCTCCGCCACGATGCGTCCGCGTTTGCTGACTAGAAACCGAAGTCCGGTGTTGGCGTCAGCAGGGTGGAGCACCAAAGAAACTGGCGCTCCACTGTGCACCCCCGTGCCCTTCAACTCGATCTCTCGCGCAACCGTCGTTTGTCGCGCGCCGATAAATCGCTTCGACATATGAGCGCTGTCCCTCGATCCACGATGACCGAAACGAGGTTCCCAACCTCATTCCGAATCATTCCCCAATAGTCCCCGTCGTAGCTTGGTATTTACGAAACCGTCACTGCTATTCGTGCGAGTTGAACTAGTTTGCAGATTGGTTGATTTCGTCCCTTGAACGAACGATAGCTCTTGTGTTCGCCTGGGGACAAATCACGGTTTCTTACGACTTGTTACTGCTTGTGTCAGAACTGTTTGGAAGCCCGAAAATAGCCAAAACATACGTTCCGTTTACGAACGTTCTCGGTTGAAAAACATTGGTAATTCAGTGCGTTCGGTAGTGTTGCTCACTGGTCTGTTAGGATCGGTCTGTGCTGCATGCCGGGGCGCGTTACTGGAGCCGTTGGCGCCGGTCGCTCCGCCCGATGGTCCAGCCTGTGGATAAACTGCGTTTGCGAATCGCTGTGATTCGTTGTCGCGTCGCGCCAATCCTGTCAGCCGTTCGAATAATCCGGGCTTGCGCGGCCGCACTGGTTTTGCAGATTTATAAACTCTGGGTCCATTACCGGCGGTGGTGTCCGCCGGTGCTGTCCGGGCGCGATACTCGCGTTGACCAACCGGTGGAAAATCTTCGACCTCTGGCATCCGGCGCGGTGGCCGTTGCATCTCCGGAGGAGAGCGCGGAGCAAAGGTCTCCGGTGGCGGCGCGGGCGCCGTCTGATTCTGTGGTGTGTTCAATTGCATCGGTGATGACGGCAGACCAATTGAAGGCCGGCCCGGTTGGATCGACACATCTCCGGGGCCACGCCAAATCGATTGTTCCTGAGGAACGTTTGTCCGCGAGTGGTTGGCCTGCGGCTGCATCGCTTTGCTCAGGAGCGCGGTCAGGTTGTCGCTCGATTGCTGATCGGGGGCTTGATGCGGGCCTGGGATCGGTGGCGGGCTCGGGCGCCGTTGTCCGGCAGCCGCTCCTGGCATAGATGCTGAAGCTGCGGGGCTGGCCGCCTGGTTTGGTGCCGGTGCGCGTTCGCCGGTGCGTGACATGCCCGATGCCACGATCGACACGCGAATTCGATCGCCCATCGAATCGTCGAACGATGCGCCGACGATGATGTTGGCTTCGGGGTCGATCTCCTGACGTACGCGGCTCGCCGCCTCGTCAACTTCATAAAGTGTCATGTCCTTGCCACCGATGATCGACAGCAGCAGTCCACGTGCGCCCTTCAAGCTGACGTCGTCGAGTAGGGGATTGGTGATGGCTTCCTCGGCTGCCTGGATCGCGCGCCGTTCACCGGAAGCTTCGCCAGTGCCCATCATCGCTGTGCCCATGCCGCTCATCACAGTGCGAACGTCGGCGAAATCGAGATTGATCAAGCCTTCCTTGACGATCAGATCGACGATGCAGGCGATGCCTGAATAAAGTACCTGATCGGCGAGCACAAAGGCTTCGGCAAAGGTCGTGCGCTCGTTGGCGATGCGGAACAAGTTCTGGTTCGGAATGACGATGAGCGTGTCGACATAGCGGGCGAGTTCGGTGATGCCGGCTTCGGCCACGCGCATGCGGCGTGCGCCTTCGAATTGGAATGGTTTGGTGACAATCCCGACAGTGAGAACGCCGGCATCCTTGGCGATGCGCGCGATGACGCCTGCCGCACCCGAGCCAGTGCCGCCACCCATACCGGCCGCAACGAACACCATGTGCGATCCAGAAATCTGGGCTCGAATGTCATCAAGCGCTTCTTCGGCGGCGGCTTGGCCTATTTCCGGTCTCGACCCGGCGCCTAGCCCCTCCGTCAGGTTGACACCGAGTTGGATGCGGTGCTCGGCGCTCGACAGGGCGAGGGCTTGTGCGTCGGTATTGGCAACGACGAACTCGACGCCGTCGAGGCCAGAAGCAATCATGTTGTTGATAGCGTTGCCGCCGGCGCCACCGACACCGATGACGGTTATGCGCGGACGCAAATCCGTCAGTTTAGGCAGCTCGAGCTTGATATTCATTCCGATCCCACCTTGGCTCCGACAGCCGCACCGAATGCCGCTGTTGCCGCGCGTTCTAAAAGCTCTGACGCAACCACTGGCCCATGCGGCCAAAGTAACCGGACTGCTCCGCCGGGTTTCTTTGCTCCATCAAGGGCAAAGTTGCCGGATTGGCGGCTGCGGCCAACAGGCCGAGTAGGGTTGCGAACGCTGGACTACTGGAACTCGACGCCATGCCGGCAATTGGCTGAGGGGCTGCCACCCGCACCGCCATCGCGAGATGGCGGCCTGCGAACATCGGCAATCCCATGAGTTGTGCCGTGCCCCCCGTCAGGACGATCCGGTTATTCCCATAAGCCTGCATTCCGCCCGCGACAAGCTTTTCCACGGCTTGCGACAGCAGACTTTCAACACGCGGCCTGATCAGATTACGCAACTGCGCTTTCGTCATCTGATACAACTCGGTCTCCGATTGAACGAGGCGTGGATAAGTCACAACTTCCCGTTCGTCGGAGTAGGCCTCCCCCATTGTGCCATAAAGCACTTTGATTCGCTCGGCTTCTGCAAGCGGAGTGCCGATCGCATTCATAATGTCGAATGTCAGATGATTGCCGCCGATCGGTACGCTCGCGACAAACAGGTCTTGGCCATCGGCGACAACCGCGATCGAAGTCGTGCCGGCGCCGATATCGATCACTACGATGCCGGCGCGCATTTCCTCCGCCGTGATAACCGCCCGTGCGCTGGCCAGACCGCTGGGCACGAAACTTTCGGCGCGCAAATAGCAACGCTCGATCACCAGGCGTAAATTGCGGACGGTGGAATCTTCTGCCGTCACAGCGTGCATGTCGCCGCTGAGGTTGTGGCCTGCCATGCCGCGCGGTTCGCGCAGATTGGGCGAGGCGTCCAGGCGATAGGCGATGTTGTTCAAGTGAACCAGTGAGCGGCCATCGCGCTCAGTGAATTGCCGCGCACCTTCGATCAACCGGTTGATGTCGCCGTCGATGACAGTGGAACCGGCGACCGGCGTATTGGCCGTGAAGTGCTGCGATTGCAACTGCCCGCCACTGATCGACACGTGGACCGAGGTGAGCGTGACGCCCGCTTGCCGCTCGGCCTGGGCCACAGCTGCGCGGATCGATTGCTCAGCCTCGTCCATATCGACGATGATGCCAGCCTTGATGCCTCGGGCACGCTGATGGCCAAGGCCAAGCAGCCGGGGCGGGCTAGTACGAGTGGCGATTAGGCAGCAGATCTTGCTCGTACCGATGTCGAGTACGCCGACCGTACTGGCCGGATCGTTCCAGCCGCGCGCGTCCGATGAGCTTGCGTCGCGCCCCATATTTCACCCGGCCTTGGCGGCATTGGCCGGTCTGACGGTAATGCGCCGTAGGACGGTCATGTCCACGGTGCCGGCGGCGACATCGATCAATCGGCCACCAGCGCGCGGCTCGACCAGCATCGACAAAGCTGCAGCATCGGCTTCCGCCGGCAGCTCGATAAGCATGTCGCCGCGCAAAACAAGACGCCAGCGACGGCCCGCCACGCGCTCCGCGTGGTCAAGGCGGACGGCCACCTCGGGGAATTGCGCTACGAGATCAAGCAGCCGGGTCGCATCCTCAGCGGCGTTATGGCCTTCGACCCGGGGCAATTCAATCGCGCTACCGCGAACGATCGCTGACAGTTCGCGCCCGGTCCGGTCAATCATCACATCGCGTGCGCCATTCCGCCAAATTGCGAACGGTACGCGCTCCTTGACGAGGATGCCGAGTTCGTTGGGCATGCGCCGTTCGATTGTGGCGCTGGCAATCCACGGCAGACGCTCGATGCGCGCACGCACCGCAGCGTTATTGAAGGTCAAGAACGAGCGAACATTGGCAAGATCGACCGCATCGAGAATGTCCGCGTCGCTGGCGAACCGCTGACCCGAAATCTCGACCTGATCAATGCCAAGCCCGATGTGCGATGCAAGTTGGTCCAGGCGGGCCGTGAACGATGCCGGCACTTGGTCCGGCGTTTCATTCATGCCGTCGAGCATGGCGCTTTGCGAGATCGCCAATGCAGCGCCGAGTATCGCCACACAGCCAAGTGCCAGCGAGGCGACGGGCCAGCGCTTCTTTCGTTCGACCCGCACGCGCCGGCGTCGGCCGTGCCGTGCCGTGGAAGTCTGCCAATGATGGGATGGTGTGGACACCTTCACGATCTCGCTGACGGAAAGCGTCGCAAACGTTGCGGCGCACCAGCATCAGCCTTTGATCGGATCGGTAAATTTTTCGTTTAAGCGGACGAGGCTCGCCCCCGAAACATTACATTGGCGTTCCGATAACCAGCGTCCAGAACGTCTTGAATTCGGACTTCGGTTCCTGCACCAAGGCAATACCCATGTGTTCCGCATCAGGTAGTAGCAAGTTCTTGTTATGGCCGGGGCTTTCCTGCCAACCCTTGAACACTTCCTCGATATTGTTTTGGCCGGTACCGACGTTTTCGGCGGCGAGGCGTGCGTTATATCCGCTGCGTTTGACGCGATCCCAAGGATTGGAACCGTCAGAACCGTAATGCGAGATGCGGTCCCATTTCGCCAGGTCCTTGGAGTGGCCCTTGGCGGCATTTGAAAGTTCGGTATTGAGCTTTACGGGCTTCAAGCCCTTGGCCTTGCGGTAAGCATTGATCAGATCGCGGGCGCGCTCAGCTTCGAGTTTTGTTTGGGTGTAATCGCGATCAGAAAGCGCACCCGATGGTGCTTTCTCGAAGGAGCCCTTTGGCGCCTGATCGAGGCTTGCAACACGGACGCCTGCCGCCGGTCGCTCGGCAGATGGCTCACCGCCCAATGCAGTCGCATCCCGGCGCTTGAGTGCCGCCGATGTGGGAGGATTGTCGGCAATACCCGACGAGATGGAACTCGAACCCAGGCTGCAACCGGGCAACATCAACGCCAAAACAGCCGGCAGTACTACGCGATACATACAAACTCTCCCGCCACGGTCTCAACAGGACCGATGGATAGATTGCGCAAAATCGGTTAATCGGCCGTTAACGACAATGAACAGTGAAACTGTTTTGCCGAAATATTTAGATCCCGCCCGTCCGATTCTTGACCAATACAAGGCCGCAGAACGGTGTCTTCATTTTGACGAGCTGACGGCAGACCCGTGGCACTATGTTGATTTTGCTACTGTTGCAGGGCGTTTGCACCCCTGTGATCTACAACCTTCGAGTACCCGATGACAGTTCAGCGCGTGCCTATTGTACTTGTTGCAGCCGCAGCCCTCGTTGATCGGGACAATCGGGTTCTGCTCGCGCAACGGCCGGTTGGAAAATCGATGGCGGGTCTTTGGGAGTTTCCCGGTGGCAAGGTCGAGGCCGGGGAAACGCCGGAAGAGGCCCTCGTTCGCGAACTCATGGAGGAGCTGCACATCGACGTCTGCCTGACGTGCCTTGCGCCCTACACCTTCGCGAGCCATCGCTATGAGACGTTCCATTTGCTGATGCCGCTCTACATCTGCCGCAACTGGGAGGGCGATCTCACCCCACGCGAGGGGCAGGCGATCGCGTGGGTGCGTCCTCAGCGTCTGTCCGATTATCCGATGCCGCCGGCCGATGCCCCACTGATCCCGTTCCTGCGTGATTTGCTCGGCTGATCCTCCCGGTGTCACGTGCCCGGTTAGTCGCCGGATTTTTGCTCTGGAACGCCGAGCGCGTCGGCGAGGCGACTTTTTGCGGAACCGGGCTGCAAGGGTTTCTGCTGGCTGTCGTGCGGGCACCAACCGGTCATCGTCAATATCTCGAAGGTTGCGATTATACGGCCGTCGGCACGCGCAAAACGCTCAGCATAGATCTCCACGGCTCGCATGAGGGTTGCCCGGCGCAGCGGCTTGCGGCGTCGTTCGATCAGCATGTTGGCGCCGCCCATGCCGCGGATTTCGCGCATCAGATGCAGTGGAGTCTGGTACGCGACGGTCACGATATCCGCATCGACAACCGGAAGTGCGAAGCCTGCCCGTTGCAGCAACGATCCTAGGTCGCGCACGTCGGCGAAGGGGGCCACACGCGGGCTAACCCCACCTTCGATTTCGGCTTCGGCGGCAAGGAATGCCGCGTGCAGTTCACGCAGTGTCGTGCCACCGAGCAGTGCGCCCAGGAACAACCCATCAGGCTTCAAGCAGCGGCGAATTTGTAGGAAGGCGCCGGGCAGATCATTGGCCAACTGCAGGCTCAGGCCCGAAACGACCAGATCGAAGGTCGCTTCGCCGAATGGCAGCGCTTCCAGTTCGCTCAGCACGCGTGGTGATGCACACTGCGCCAGCATACGTGGTGAAGGATCGGCGCTGATGACCGTCGCAGTGCCAGCACGCCCGGCGATTGCGCGCCCGAGAAGCCCATGGTGCGCGCCCACATCGAGGACATTTGCGAATGAGCGATTGATGACATCGAGCCGTTCGGTGAAATCTTCGGCCACCCGATGCAACAGAAAATCATGCGACGACGCGTTGCCGCTTGCCCGCTCACGCTGAAGCAGGAGTTGCCGGGTATCGAAAATAAGAGGGGTATCACTCATGGACGGCCGTCGTTTCCTCAGTGAATGGCAAACCGGACATATGGGTACCATCCTAGCTGACAAGCCTACCACGAGCGTGCAAGGCGTGGATAAGTCAGTAACTTTGTCAAATCGAGCCGATGCCAGATCCCAGTTCGATTGAAAGCGGAAGCAAATTCGCCCGCAACGCCCGAGAGTTAGGATCGGCCGTCGCTGGCCGCGTTGCCGACTTTCTGCTACCTCCGGTCTGCCTTGGATGCCACAAGCCGCTCGGTGCTCACGATGCGCTTTGCGCTTCCTGCTGGCGCAGCATCGATTTTATCCGCGCGCCACTCTGCGATCGGCTCGGCATCCCGATGCCCTTCGATACCGGAGGTAATATCGTATCAGCCGCGGCGCTCGCCGATCCGCCGAGTTACGATCGTGCACGGGCGGCGGCCCATTTCACGGGCGTCGTTCGCGATCTCGTGCACAAGGTGAAATATGCTGATCAACACGATAGCCGCCGATTGATCGGCCGCTGGTTATCGTCGGCCGGCAATGAACTATTGGCCGACGCTGATCTACTTGTGCCAGTACCGCTGCACCGGTGGCGGTTGTTCACGCGACGCTTCAATCAAGCAGCGCTGTTGGCAAACGAGCTAGCCCGATTGCGGGGCCTACCGTGTGATCCGCAAGCGTTGGTCCGCGTCAAGCGAACTCCTCAGCAGGTCGGGCTCACGCGCGATCAGCGGCAACATAATATGTCGAGCGCTTTCAAGGTGCCGGACGCCGCGCGGAAGTTGATCGATGGCCAAAACATCGTTCTTATCGACGATGTCATCACGACCGGCGCGACAGTGGATGCGTGTGCGCGGGCCCTGAATGCGGCCGGCGCGGCGCGGGTCGACGTGTTGGCCGTTGCAATTGTAACCGGCGACACCACTACCTAAGTAATCAAACGGAAGCTCTGTGCTTTTCTCCCAGGCGCCAATGGGTTATGTTTTGCTCCGAAATTCGTGGACCACACAGTTGGATAAAATGTCGCCTGTCACAATTTATACGACCGCTCTTTGCCCCTATTGCGATATGGCCAAGCAGTTGCTCGAACGCAAAGGCGTTTCATTTTCCGAGATCGATGTGACGGGTAAGCCCACTTTGCGCGACGAGATGCGGCGCAAAGCCGGCGGGCGCAATAGCGTGCCGCAGATTTGGATCGGCAATAAGCACGTCGGTGGTTGCGACGACTTGTACGCTCTCGAACATCAGAGCAAGCTCGACATGCTTTTGAGTGCTGCTTAGTCCCTGACACACTGAATTCACGGAGAACGTCTCGCCCATGACGACCTCAAAATCGACCGCCGGGACCAATTTGGCACCGAAGTTTCGCGTGGGCTTGTGTCAGATGACAACCGGGCCCGACGTTGCAGTCAATTTAGCGGCAGCCTCGACGCTTATCCGCGAGGCTGCGGCTGCAGGCGCCCAGTATATCCAGACGCCCGAAATCACGACGCTGATGGAAACCGATCGTGCAAAGCTGTTCGTCGCAACCCGTCCCGAAGAAGGCAATCCTGCGATTGCGCATTTTCGCAGCTTGGCTCGTGAGCTCAAAATCTGGCTGCATATTGGGTCACTGGGCATTGCGATTGCGCCGGAGAAAATCGCCAACCGGGCAATCCTGATCTCGCCGGACGGGGTGGTAACCGCGCGCTACGATAAGATCCACATGTTCGACGTTGATCTGCCGAATGGCGAGAAATATCGCGAGAGCCGGAATTTTGCTCCAGGCGATACCGCCGTGGTGGCAGATTTGCCGTGGGGCAAACTCGGGCTCACGATCTGCTATGATATGCGCTTCCCCGGACTTTATCGCGCACTCGCCCAGGCTGGGGCGACGATGATTGCCGTGCCAGCCGCATTTACGGTGCCAACCGGCAAGGCGCATTGGCATACGCTATTACGTGCCCGGGCCATCGAGACGCAGTGCTTCGTGTTTGCAGCGGCCCAGGCCGGTACCCATCCGAACGGGCGCCAAACCTACGGCCACAGCATCGTGATCGCGCCGTGGGGTGAAATCCTCGCCGAAGCCGACGGTGTTCACCCCTCAGTCATCACCGCCGATATTGATATGGCGGCAGTCGACGAGGCTCGTACGCGGGTGCCGTCACTGACCCATGACCGGGCATTCAAGGTCGTGCATGCGAATGCACAGAAGGACATCAAGGCTGCCTCATGATCCGTTACCAGTTATCTTGCGAAAACGAGCACTCGTTCGAGGCATGGTTTGCCAACAGCAAAGCCTACGATGGGCAAGTGAAGCGCAGCCTTGTCGCATGTCCCGAATGCGGCTCGACTGAGGTCGAGAAAGCGATCATGGCGCCCAATGTCGGAACCAAGGGCAACAAAAAGCAGGAGCTTGGGCCCATGATGGCGGCCAACAATACGGCGGCTCAAGGCTCGCCGTCGCACGCCGAATTGATGGCAATCATGCGCCGGATGCGTGCGGAGGTCGAAGAAAAAGCCGAATACGTGGGACCAAATTTCGCCGAAGAGGCTCGCAAGATCCATTACGAGGAAACCGAAGCACGTGGCATCTACGGCGAGGCGTCAATGGAAGATGCCGCTGAATTGCACGACGAGGGGATTGATTTTTTCCCGCTTCCAAGGCTCCCCGAGGAGCAGAATTAATATGCAGCCCTTTTGAGGGACTTTGAAGCTGTTGCAAATGGCCGCCTGAATGTCATTGCCAGGCGCAAGCCCCTAGTAAATGTGCAGGTCACCAAAGCTCATACTCAACTGCCGCTCGTCGCCACAGGCGTTACGATGATTGCAGGTTCGATCACTCCAACCAATGGAACGCAGTCATGGCCCAATCAGCCGGTGCTCAGGAAAACGATCACATTTTGTATGAGGTTCGCGATGGCATTGGTCATGTCACACTGAACCGGCCGGCGAGCAGGAATGCGCTGACATTTCAGATGTACGCGCGGCTGGCCGAGATATGCAGCACGATCCCTGACGATGGCTCGGTGCGAGCATTGATCATATCAGGGGCTGGTGAGAAAGCTTTTGCTGCGGGCACCGATATCTCCCTGTTCAAGGATTTCAACTCGCCCGAGCAGGGGCTCGCCTATGAAAAAGCCGCAGACGTGAACTTCTCGGCGATCGAAGCATGCCCGGTGCCAACGATCGCGGCGATCGCTGGCGCCTGCACGGGCGGAGGTGCTGGTATCGCTGTGTGCTGCGATTTGCGACTAGCGTCTGCCGATATGAAGTATGGTTTTCCGATCGCCCGTACGCTGGGCAACTGTTTGTCGGCAGCCACGCTTGCTCGCCTCGTCACTGCAATTGGCGAGCCGCGCGTCGTTGAATTGTTGTTCACTGCCCGGCTCATGCAAGCTGACGAGGCGCATCGGATCGGGCTGGTATCGGAGGTGTTGCCGGATCATGCCGCACTAATGACGCGCGCCCAATCGTTGGCAGATCAGATCAAGGGGCAAGCGCCTCTCACCATGTCGACCACGAAGACATTGCTTCGCCGGATGCGCAGTCGCCAGACCTAAATCGACGATACCGACCTTATCGCGAAAGTCTACACGAGCGCCGATTTCCGCGAAGGTTTAACGGCATTTCTGGCGAAGCGGCCAGCACGTTGGACTGGCAAATAATGGCCGGTTCGATCAAGCCGAAAGCGACTGGCCTTCGGTGACCGCGAACAGACCGGTATGCAAATCCATGTCGATCAGGCGACGCTGTACGTCAGTCTCCGCCAGCAGATGGACGTGGACTTCCGTTGCACCAAGACGCGCGCCGCGCATCCGGATCTCGGCCAGGTTCAACGATGCGGTGGAATTTGTCGTGCGGCCGACGTGGAGAACTTTTCGGCGACCGTTATCGTCCGTGCCGATCAGGACATAATTCGAGGCCGGCAGCTCAGGGCATTTGATCAAGCTGAAGATGTGGTGTACGTAGCGATCGCCGCTCGCGCCGCGCCAGAAGCAGAATTTGGCGGAGTTGTCCGAGCTTTCCACGGCAGGTTCCGCAGCGGCAACTTCGATGGATGCCGCGAAACTTTCGCTGCCAGCCAGCCGATTAGCCCGGAAACGCGCCAGTTCGATTACAACTGCACTCATGATACAAACACCCGAAACAACCAGCACTCCCAATGAAGTGCGACCACCTGCTAACGCTTGTAAGTGGCATAAGGTTCAGCGTGTCTTTACTTTTCAGCTAAAATGTGACGGAACGCGAATTACCACTGCGATCCGTCCGAGCGTAGTTAATAACGTAATCGCGAGCAGTTCCAAGCTGATACAACTTCATCCCGCAAGCATCGGGTCCTGCTCCACGTTGGGCTTTGCATGCGTCGGCAGCGGCACAACAGGCTTGACCCGGATGGCCGTCAGCTTGTTGCGGCTTTTGCGAAGGATTTCAAAGCGGAAGCCGTGAAATGTGAACGCTTGCCCCGGCTCGGGAATCGTCTGCGCTTCGTGAATGACCAAGCCAGCGATTGTGGTTGCTTCTTCGTCCGGCAGTTCCCACGCCATGTGCCGGTTGAGATCCCGGATAGCGACCGTACCATCAACATTGACGGAGCCGTCCGCCTGAGGCCGGATGGCGGTATCGCCGGTGTCATGTTCATCGGCGATCTGACCAACGATTTCCTCGAGAATATCTTCGAGCGTGATCAGCCCTTGCACCTCGCCGTACTCATCGACGACGAGTGCGAGCTGTGCCTTGCGTTTGAGGAACTGGTTCAACTGGACCTTTACGCCTGTGGTGTCGGGCACGAACCACGGTTCGATCGCGAAACTCATGATGTCGAGTTTCGCGATGTCCCAGTTGGCCTTGGCGGCCGCTGCAAGCAGGTCCTTCGTATGCAAAATACCAACGATGTTCTCGGGCTCGTCCTTCCAGATCGGCACACGCGAATATTGGCTTTTCAGCACATCTTCGATGACCTTGGATGGGAGGTCGTCTGCATTTACCGTCTCCATCTTGGTGCGATGCACCATGATGTCGAGCACCTG
>JANLPY010000132.1:0-2752 GCA_031367505.1 Hyphomicrobiaceae bacterium
TGCGAGACATAAAGGATGCTGATGCCGCGGTTCTTAAGCACAGCGATCATCGAGAAGAGCGCGTCGATCTCGCCCTGGTTCAGGTTCGCGGTCGGCTCGTCCATGATGATGACGGATGCGCCATCCTTGTGCACTGCCCTGATGATCTCGACCATCTTGCGCGATGACGGGGTGAGGTGACGCATCTTCGTTGTCGCGTCAATCTTGAGCCCCAGTGCGTCGAACTCGGCCTGGGCCCCGTTGAACAGCGCCTTCCAGTCGATCAGCATGCCGTATTTCTTGGGCTCGTTGCCTGCGTAAAAGTTCTCGGCAACGGTCAGGTCGGGGATTTCCTGAATCTCCTGGAACAAGGTCGCGACGCCGCCGATTTGCGCTTCAAACGGGCTAGCAAAGGCGATTTGTTCGCCGTTAAGGCGGATGACCCCCTCATCGGCGCGGTGAACCCCCGAGATGATTTTTATCAGGGTCGACTTTCCGGCTCCGTTTTCGCCCATCAGGGCATGGACCTCGCCCTTGCGAACCATCAGGTCAAGGTCGGTAATGACCCTATTTGAGCCAAAGCTCTTGGCGAGTCCCTTGATTTCCAGCGTGTGGACCGCATCGGTCATCTTCTCTCACTCCTGTTAGAGAGCACTACGACAACCACGATGATGATCGCCAGAATGAACCGCTGGAACCAGATGCCCATCCCCAGAAGGATCAACAGGTTTAGCATCACGGCGCTGACCATGGCCCCCATGGCTGCGCCAAGGATCGTGCCCTTGCCGCCGACGAGGCTGCCGCCACCGAGCACGACCGAAGCAATCGCCATGATGACCACTTCGACCGGCGTCCCGCCGGTTGCTGCCGTCGCCGGCTGGAACGTGCCTATCCGCGCAAACGTGAGATATCCCGCGAGCGCGGCAAGCGCCCCGCTCACTATGTAGACCGAGCATTCGATCCACTTCACGTTGATCCCAACGTTGCGGGCGGCGTTCTTGTTCGCACCCGTTGCATACACGTTCTTTCCGTAGGTGGTGAAGGTCATGAGCCACCAGAAGAGCACGAACACGAGGAACATCGCGATCGCCGGGATCGGGAGCCCCGCAATCGAACCCCCGCCGATCAGCTTGAAGGCGGGGTCGATGCCACGTGGGGCGATCGCGTTGCCCTTGGTATAGGTCATTACGAGGCCGGTCATGATGCCGCCAGTCGCCAGCGTGGCAATGAACGGTTGCATCTTGCCGTACACTGTCAGCACACCGTTGATGGCGCCAAGTCCTACGCCGATCAGCATTGCAACGATGAACGCGACCCCGGCCGAGACGCCGGCACCCAGCAGCAACACTGTGCAGAGCCCAACGAGCTGCATGACGGCGCCAATGGACAGGTCGATGCCGCCTATGATCAGGACGAGCGCCATGCCGATAGACACCATCCCGAGATAGGCCCCTTGGCGGCTCAGGTTGAACAGGTTGTCATAGGTTAAGAAGAATTCGGTGAAAAGGGGCGCCGCTGCGAAGGCAATGCCAATCAGGATGACCAACATGTACTCTGACCGGTACTCGCCCAGCCAACCGACCAACGATTTTCGAGAATAGGTGTAGGTGATCTGCATCGGTCTTCTGCATCCTCCGCTATGCAAGGGTGAGGCGTTTAGCGTCCCGGCCGTAATAGCCCACGCAGGGGCCAACGCGGCGGGACGCAGATTAAGAGAGGCGGCGCCTGGAAGGCGTCGGGCGCGCCATTGACGTGCAACGGCTGGAACAACGTTCCGGCCGCGGGGCCGACTTCCGGGCTATACGCCCGGTAGCCTGCCGCAGGATCATGCCGACTTGTATCCGCGCGCGGATTGCTGGGCAATCCCGTAAATCTCGCGGGCCTGTTGCTGCGTCGCAAGCGGACGGCCTACCTCTTTGGCGATCGCTTGTGTTTCTTGCAGCAACTCGAGGTTTGTCGGGTTGCGCGCGGGGTCGAAGAAAAGTTCCAGTCCAGTCTTGACGTGGCCGCCAAGCTCTATCGTACGCTTGATGACCTCGCGGGTGTCGCGAGAGCCCTCGCCCCAGATCGAGATGCACCAGTTGAGTTTGTGCTTGGACAGCGCTTCCATCATGTCGAGATAGTAATAGAGGCTCTCCAGTGTCGGCATCATCCCCGATGTGCCGATCGGCTTGGTCGAGGTCAGCGCGTATTCACCAATCAGGTAGAAGTCGATGAACGAGCCTGGCGTGTACATGCCTTGATTGATATAGTGCAGCGCGAGCTTCAGTTGTCCAGGTTCGTAAATCCCCCAAATGATGCTCATCTTGCGGGCCAGCGCGAGATCCACCTGGCCTGCGACCTGCCGGAAGTTCCAGCCGTATTCCCGGCCCAGGATGTGGCCTTTGTCGTCGGTGTCAAAGGCGAACAGGTTCACGCCCGTATCGATGCAGGCGATGTTCACATTATGGGTGCGGTTCAGGATCTCGCTGTGCTCGAGTCCATGCTCATCCTCGGTGCAAAGTTCGCGGTTGCAGGTCGTCGGATACCACGTCATGTCGGGACGTGCCGCCAGAATTCGGTCCCATGCCGGGGCATAGTCATCTACCGCAGCCTGGCCTTTCAGGTTGAAGTTTGTGTTGTGCGTGTGGATAGCACAAGAGCCTGCATCCCAGCACCGGAGCGCGTCCTCGACGACTTCATCATAAGTGCGCGGCGTGTTGGGGTTCATCGCCTTGGTCCGCTCGCCGTTGAGATGCGACTCCACGATCAACGGGGTGTCCCATGCAGGCTT
>JANLPY010000165.1:0-13280 GCA_031367505.1 Hyphomicrobiaceae bacterium
TCCGCCGGGCGAACCCACACCTCTTCGCGCATTGGCCACTATGCCATGGCAACGGCCGGACATCGGGAGCCGTGTGAATCGAGAGGTTCACGCACGGTTCTAGGAGCGCCTGGGGGTGAAAGTCCCCTGGGCGACTCGACAGTTGCGAGTCGCATCAATGGGTTGACCTTCGTTGAGTAGAGAAAGGCGACATCGGCTGAACAACTTGCGCAGTTCAGGAACCAGCGAAATGGCGTGGCCGCTGTCACTGGGCAAGCGGACGCCGACTGCGGGAGGCGATGGGGATGAACTGAGTGGATGATTTTTCCAGATCGTCGCACTGGTCGGAGACCGACCGGCGGGTCGCCGGCGCGGTGGGCCAAAAGCGGTAAAATCCAAGGCTCCTTTCGCTCGCCAGCAGCGGACATCCGATCCAGTAACCATAGTTCAGGCCACGTTTGCATCACGACTATCCGTTGTGCAACGACAATTGCGATGATTGGCGCTCATCCTAATTGACGTCGTGCATCAGCGCGTGCCGCTATGGTTTCGGCTTTCTCGCCTTCAAACTGGTAGTACTGTTGTGTGCTTGACGACGCGCATGATCAGCGACGAACGATACGCACCGATACCCGGTAGCTTGGCGAGCTTGTCCAAAACAAACCGCTGGTAGTCCTCGACATCACGGGCGACGACCGTCAGCTGGAAGTCCCATTCGCCAAAGAGGATCATGCACTCGATGACTTCCGGCATCGCCGAGATAGACGTTGCAAATGCGTCGATCTCGGCGCGCGTTTGCGATGCGAGCCGCACTTCGACTCTGACTCGCACACCGAGCCCGACGCGCTCGGGATCGACGAGCGCGACGTAACGGCTGATGACGCCGGCTTCCTCAAGGGCTCGCACCCGCCGTAACGTCGGCGCAGCAGTCAAGGCGATCCGCTCGGCCAGGACGTCGTTTCGCATCGTCCCATCCTGCTGCAGCTCGCGTAGAATGCGCCGGTCAGTAACATCAAGCTTGTAGGGACGCATTGGGGAGACTTTCGCGCAACTGGATTGCGCATTCTAGCGCATATGCCCACAAACTCGCAATCCACTCGACCGTCATGTGCGGTAAATTGCCGTCGCGCTTACAAGAGCGCAATCTATCTGTGACCTTCTCTCGGTCCCTTGGAGCTTCCCATGACGGTTGTAGCTTCCTACCCCCGACGCATTCCGGCACGTGATCTCGTTTCGCCAACGGAGTTGGCCCAATTGCGCGAATGCGTTGAATGGAAAGGCATATTGCTCATCGCCCATGCTTGGTTTGTGATCCTCGGTACAATTTTGCTCGTTGCGCTCTTCCCAAATCCGCTCACGTACGTGCTTGCTGTCATGCTGATCGGCTCGCGCCAACTCGGCCTCGCAATCCTCATGCACGATGGCGCTCACCGCTGCTTTTCGCGCGACGAGACGCGAAACATGTGGCTCAGCCAATGGCTTTGCGCCTATCCAATCTTTGCCGATACCGTCGCGTACCGCCGCTATCACCTGTTGCACCACGCACATACTCAAACGGACAACGACCCCGACCTCGTGTTGTCTGCGCCGTTTCCAATCACCAAGATCAGCTATCGACGCAAGTTCTTGCGCGACATCACGGGACAGACCGGCTTGCAGCAACGCAAGGCGCAATTGCTGAATGCGTTGGGCGATCCGGCATGGGCCTTGACCCAGCGATTGGGTCACTTCTGGAGCAAGCTTGGACGCCAATTGATCGCGAATGGCATTCTCTTCACTTTATTTGCCGTGGCCGGCATTTGGTGGGCCTATCCACTGCTGTGGCTTGTGCCGCTGCTGACCTGGATGATGGTGATCACCCGTATCCGCAACATCGCCGAGCATGCCGTGGTGCCGGACTCTGATGATCCTCTGCGCAATACGCGCACGACCAACGCGAGCCTCATCGAACGCGCATTCATCGCGCCTTACTTCGTCAACTATCACCTCGAGCATCACCTGCTTTTCTATGTGCCCTGCTACAATCTGCCGAAGCTGCACGCAATTCTGATGCGCGGCCCGCACGCGTCCAAGATGGAGGTTCGGCATGGCTACGCGAGCGTCCTCCGGCTTGCCACAGCGAGACCCGATGTGGAGGATCGGTCGGGCGAGATCGTCAGCAATGTCAGACGCAGGGCTCGTGGGACTAACGTAGGTGATGATCAAGCGTCGTCGGGTTTTTGAGTGCTGCGAAATGTCGGCTTCGGGTTGGTGCCGCGATATAGGCGACGGGTCAAACGCGAAACGTGCCAATGACTTGATTGTCGATACGCAGAGAAAGCTGCCGTCGGACTCTTGATTTCCTCTGTGTAATTATTGATGCGAGCCGAAGGCGGTTAAAGGTTAATGAGCGGACGTCATCGCCGGCATAACCAGCCGCTTTGAGGTCGCGTTTCACCTTGTCAAAATCGCGCGGGCCTTTAAACACGTCGAGCCCAGCGTCCGATGCCATCGGCGTGTCGGGGCAGAAGTAGCCGATCGGCGTGTGGCGATAGCTCGCGTCCTCGCCGGTGACCGCCGTCATGAACGCTTCCTGGTCAATGGCGCCGGGCACGCGTTCGTCGACCTTGAATCGAAATGGGCCGCTGCCGATCACCTCAGTGTGGCGCCGCGAACGTGCTGGTCGGTGGCGTAGACGAAATCGAGGGAGGCCATCTCGCGTGCCTCCGCCTCCCGATCGTGATACGGGATCACGGAGCCTTCGTAGAGTTCCGGCGCCAGTGCATCGTAGCCCGCGAGAGCGAGCCGATCGCAGATGCCGCGGATCTGCTCCTGCAAACCCCACCACTCCTGCACGACGATGATCCCGGCTGCGTTCGGCCGCGCCGCCTTGGTCATATAGCCCTGGGCACGGCTGCCGTCGGGTCGCGGAAAGGTAATTCGTGTACCCACTCGCTCATTCCCCTCATCATTCCGTTCGGGCGCATCAGCCCAGCATCGTGGTGTGAGCTTCGGCGTTTGCCGCTGCCCAAAATGGCCTCTAAGCTTTGGCTGGCCGAATGCGTCATCGCAAGAAGGAAGAGCCGTGAACCGTCTCGTGGTCAAGGGAGAATGGGTGATCCGCAGCGTCGGCAGCCGGCAGGTGCCGGTTCGCGACCACGCCGTGGTGATCGAGAATAACCGCATCGCCGATGTGACGACGGCGCCGCCCACGGATGCGCAAACGATCGACCTTGCCGGCGCCATTGTCTGCCCAGGCCTGCTCAACCTGCACAATCATACGATCAATGCGCCGGTGTTCCGCGGCATCGTAGACGACTTGCCGCGCAAGGCGATAGGCGAGAGCAAGGTCTATTCGATGCTGATGCCGATGGGCAGCATTGCCATGACCTGGCTCAGTGAGGAGGAACTGGAAGCGATCGTCGCGCTCGGAATGCTCGAGGTGATGAAGAGCGGCGCAACCACGCTGCTCGACCAGTTTCGGCCGCGACAGCGAATGATCTTGAACATCGCGAAGAGGTTCGGCCTGCGCTTCTACGGCGCGCCATATCTTTTCTCGCCCGCGGCCAAGATCGGCGACTGCCAAGTGGCGGCGTCCTCCGCCGGCAGCTTCGAGGGCGACAGCGGACTTGCCGCGTTCGAGGCGATGTACGAGGATTTCGACCAGGGCGAGCGTGGCTTGATGCGGGTCATCCTCGGCCCGCATGCAACCGACAGCTGCGCACCCGACCTGATGCGGGCGGTCGATCGTCTGTCGCGCGAGCGCAACCTGCTGGTCACTACGCATCTGGCGCAGAGTCAGGGCGAAGTCGATCGGGTCAGGGCCGAGCGCGGAATGGGGACTGCCGCCTACCTCGGAAGCGTAGGCCTATTGCGGGAAGGCGCCGTCCACGCCCACGGCACGCACTTGACCGACGACGAACTGAAGCAGGTTGCGGATTCGGGGGCCGCAATCGCCCATTGCCCCAGCGTCTTCCTGCGCGGCGGCAAGGCCCCCACCATCGAGCGCTTCAAGCGGCACGGCGTGAAGGTCGTCATTGGCACGGACGCCGAGCGCATGGACATGTTCTCACAGTTCCGGGCAGGAGGCTTCGCCGCGAAGCAAGCCTTTGCCGCCGGCGACGCCGGCACGGCAGCCGACCTGCTGCAGGCAGCAACCATCACTGGCGCCGACGCCATCCGCCGTCTCGATCTCGGCCGCATCGAGACCGGTGCCACCGCCGATCTCATCGTCATCGATGCGCTCAAGCCGCACCTGCAGCCGGTCTGCGATCCGATCCGCACTCTTGTCTGGTATGCCAGCGCTGCGGACATCGACACCGTCATCATCGACGGCCGGCCGGTTGTGCGCGGCCGTCGATTGATGGGGATCGACGAGGCGGCGATCGTCACGCGCGGGCGCGACGCCACGCTGCGGCTGTGGGAAGAATCGAAACGGCGTGGGCATTTCCCGCTCGAAGCCGAACCCTTGACCTTGTGAGGCGACATGCCCGGTGTCCCCGATGTATCTGACCGGAGAAGCCGCACCTTGAGCGTTGAACGTTTCCTGCCGATCGCGCGTTCCGCCGGATGGATTGCTTCGGCCGTTCGGGCCGGGGAACGGGTCTATCTGTCGGCTGCGAGCGCCTGGTCGCCGGATGGCACCATAGCAGCCTTCGGCGACTCCGCCGGCCAGACCCATGCCGCGATCGATCGCATCGAGGCGGCCCTCGCCGCTGCCGGCGGATCGCTCGCTGACATCACCAAGCTCACTACCTGCATCATCGATCGGGATCATCGCAAGCCGGTCTACGAGGCGATCGGCCGGCGCCTCCAGGGCGTGTTTCCGGTTTCGACCGGCCTCGTCGTCGCCGGGCTGTCGCGGCCCGAACTGATGGTGCAGATCGATGCCGAAGCGGTGATCGGTGCCAAGGTCGAACGCCATCGCACCTTCGAACTCAAGGATTGGTTTGGCCAGGACATCGCATGGCAAGGCGCGATGGTGGCGGCGGGACCAAACGAGATCTTCATCCGCGGCCAGACAGGCGCCAGCCTCGACGGCAAGATCATGGTGGGACTTGGACGCCGGCCCGAGGATGCGGCGGCGCAGGCCGAACTGGCGCTCGCAAATCTGAAGACGCTGTTGACCGAAGCCGGTTCTGGAATGGACGATGTCTGCAAGATTACCGTGCACATCAACGATCGAGCCTACCGCAACACCGTTTATCCGATGATCGGCAAGGCTTTTCGCGGCGTCCATCCGGTCTCGACCGGCCTCATCACGCCGGCTTTCGCGCGGCCCGACATCCTGTTCGAGATCGATGTTCAGGCGGCGCGCAAGGTCGCCGGTCACCCGCACACCCGCGTGCGCCCCTATCATAGCCGGCAGGCACGCTATGGCACCGAACAGCAGCCGCTCGACTGCGATTTCTGCATGGCCGTCCGCGCCGGCAATACGATCACACTGCGCGGGCAGACTGGCATCGGCCTCGATGAGAAGATGGTCGGCATAGGTGATGTGGCGGCGCAGGCACGCCAGGCTATGGACAATGTCGCCGTGCTGCTCGGCGAAGCCGGCGCCACCATGCGTGACGTCGTCAAGGCCACCGTCTACGTCACCGATCGCGCGTTCCTCGATCGCACCTGCGATGTGGTGCTTGGCCAGTTGGGCAGCACATTGCCTGCTTTTTCAGCGGTGGTAATTAAGGGTCTTGCCAGCCCGGAATTGCTGATGGAAGTTGATGTCATAGCTGTGACATCGGAAACCTGAGGAATGACCTACTCACTTGTTGGACGATGCGCGCGCACGGGCATGCTCGGCGCCGTAGTGACAACGTCGTCAATGGCGGTCGGCTCGCGCTGCTCGCATGTGCTCGCCGGTGTCGGCGCTGCCTTGACCCAGCATCGCACCGATCCGCGGCTCGGCCCCATGGCGCTCGAACTGCTGGCGCGCGGATTTTCGGCAGATGAAGCCATGAAGGCGATTGTCGCCGGAACGCCGCATCGGCACTGGCGACAGCTGGCCTTGATCGATGCCCAGGGCCGCACTGCCGCCTACTCCGGCGAGAACGTGCGCGTCGAACGCAACGAAGCCAAGGGGCGCGACTGCGTGGCGATCGCCAATATCGTGCGCTCGGCCGAACTGCCAGCGGCGATGGTGCGCGCATTCGAAGCAAAGCCGGCGGCGCCACTGGCGGCGCGGCTGATCGCAGCCCTCGAAGCCGGCGATGCGGCGGGCGGCGAATTCCAGCCGGTGACGTCGGCGGCGCTCATTGTCGCCCACCGGGAATCCTTTCCCTATGTCGATTTGCGGGTCGACGACCACGCGACACCGATCGCGGAGTTGGCGCGCCTGTGGGCCGCCTATGAGCCCGAGACCGAAGCCTATGTCGTGCGCGCCGTCGATCCGGAAAATGCAACGCGGCCGGCAGCGATGCTCGCCGCCGGGCAGGCGCGCTAAGACTTGAAATTGGATAGAAGCGGAGGGGACTATGCAAAAAATCCTGATTGGTGCACTCGCGAGCCTCGCGCTTTCGACGACCGCGATGGCGCAAGGGACGATCAAGGTTGCCCTCGGCACCACGCTGACGCAGCTCGATCCAGCCAAGACCACCATCGGTGACGAGTATATCTACGTCCATCTGGTGTTCAACGGCCTGACCCGCATCGATCGCGATCTCACGGTAAAGCCGGACATCGCCGAAAGCTGGTCGGCATCCGATGAACTCAAGACCTGGACCTTCAAGCTGCGCACCGACGTGAAGTTCCATCACGGCCGCACGCTCGACGCCGAAGATGTGGTTTTCACCATGAAGCGCATCCTCGATGCGGGCACCGGCTCGCGCGCGCGTGCCAACATCTCGATGGTGACCAACGTCGAGGCCGTCGATCCGTCGACGGTGAAGTTCACGCTCAATATCCCTTACGCCGGGTTCCAGGACATCTTCGGCGAGCGTCAGATGCGGATTTTGCCGAAAGACAAGATCGACACCATCTCGACCGCGCCGATCGGCACCGGTCCGTTCAAGTTCAAGTCGTGGTCGCCGGGCGACCGCATGGAACTGGAAAAGAACGCCGACTATTTCGAAAAGGGTTTGCCCAAGCTCGATGCGGTCAGTCTGCGCATCATTCCGGAACCCGCCGCCCGGTTGGCGGCATTGGAGTCGGGTGCGGTAGATATCCTCTGGAGCCTACCCAACGAAGCGGCTGAGAAATTCAAGAACAGCAGCACGGTTCGTGTCGATTCCGTCGCCACGGCATCGTGGGACGGCGTCATCCTCAACAATGAACGGCCGCCGTTCAACGACGTGCGAGTGCGTCAAGCACTCGCCCTCACCATCGACAAGGAGGCGTTGGTCGAACTTGCGCTGTTCGGCCAGGGCGCGCCGACGCACAGCCCGATCCCACCGAGCCATCGCTATTTCAACAAGTCTATCGGCTTCAAGCAGCCGGATATCGAAAAGGCGAAGAAGCTGATGGCTGAGGCAGGTCTCGCCGGGGGCGTCGATGTGCCGCTTCAAGTGCCGCAAGAGCGTGACGGCCGCGTGCGCCTCGGCGTCGCCGTGCGCGACATGGCGAAAGCGGCGGGATTTCGCATCAATGTCGAGCGCGTGCCGTTTGCGAGCTACACCGCCAATGTCGCCGGCAAGGCGCAAATGTACATCGATGGCTACTTCGCCCGGCCGACAATCGATACCGCACTCTATCCGTTCTACCACTCGACCGGCAGCTGGAACCGCCAGTTGTGGCTCTACAAGAACCCGCGCGTCGACGATTTGCTCGATACCGCTCGCAAGACCAACGACGAGGCCAAGCGGGCCGAACTCTTCAGCGAGTTCCAGAAGATCGTCGACGAGACCGTGCCGAGCATCATCGCTTTTTCGGCCGGCCACGTGAACGGCGTGCGCAAAAATGTCGAAGGCTTCAAGTCGACGCCAATGATGTGGCTCGAACTGAAGGATGTGTCGATCAAGAACTGATATCGGCACCCGGGACGGAGGAACCAGCACGATGGCCGGCTACACCATCCGCCGACTGCTGCTCGTGCTGGTGGTGCTCGCCGTCGTGTCGCTGCTGGTGTTCCTGATCACTGCGATCCTGCCTGGCAACGTCGCCAACCTGATCCTCGGCCAGTTCGCGCCGCCCGAACAGTTGAAGGCGCTCGAATTGAAGTATGGCCTCAATGATCCGGTGCTGGTGCAATACGGACGATGGGCCTCGCGGTTCATCAGCGGTGATTTCGGCACGTCGATCCTGCAGAGCCGGCCGGTGGCGCCGCTGGTTGCCGAGGCGTTGCAGCGCTCGCTCGTGCTGACGCTGGTGTCGTTCTTCTTTATCGCAACGATCGGAATTACGCTCGGGGTGATTGCGGCGTTGTGGCATGGGCGGCCACTCGACCACGGCATCTCGGTCGCCACCTACCTCGGCATTGCGGTACCAGAATTCTTCTGGGCGATCGTAGTGATCATGGTGTTCGCGGCTTGGCTCGGCTGGCTGCCGGCGTCAGGCTACGAGCCGATCGCGACCGCCGGGTTCGCCGAATGGGCGAAGCATATCGTCGCCCCGGTGATGACGCTGGTATTCGGGCATCTGGCCCACGTATCGCGGCTGACCCGCTCCAGCATGATCGAAGTGCTGCAGAGCCCCTACGTGATGGCGGCGCGTGCCAAAGGACTGCCCGAGCGCGTTGTCGTGGTGCGGCACGCATTACGCAATGCCCTGCTGCCTTCGATCACCGTGCTCGCGCTCGACATCGGCCGGCTGATGGGTGGCATCGTCGTGATCGAGACGGTGTTCGCCTATCCGGGCCTCGGCCGGTTGCTGGTGTTCTCGATCCAGAGCCGTGACATCCCGACCCTGCAGGCGTCGATCCTGGTCGTCGCCGCTATTTATGCGTTGACCAATCTCTCAGCCGATTTGCTCTATGCCTTCCTCAACCCGAAGATCCGCTATGGCCGCAGCATTGCCTGACATCGATGCGCGGCCGGTTCGCAAGCCGTGGCCGCTGCAGCTAAAAATCGGTCTCGCGATCGTCGCGACCATCGTTGTCCTGAGCCTCGCCGCGCCGTGGATCGCGCCGCATCCATGGGATACGATTTCGATCCGCACCCGCTTCCGGCCGCCGAGTGCCACATATTGGCTCGGCACCGACGACTACGGCCGCGACGTATTGAGCCGGCTGCTGATGGGCGGGCGGCTGTCGCTGGCGATGGGGCTCGGTGCGACCCTGGTCAGCGTCACGATCGGCGTTCCGGTCGGGCTCACTGCCGGCTATTTCCGAGGCGCCGTCGATGAAGTGCTCATGCGGCTGGCCGACATCCTGATGGCTATACCGGCGATCATGCTCGGCCTGCTGGTGCTCGCCGTGACGCCGCCGGCGCTGTGGAAGACGGCACTGGCGGTCGGCTTCGTCTACATTCCGCCGATCGCGCGGGTGACGCGAGCGGTGACGCTGGGCTTAGCATCCGAAGAGTTCGTGCAGGCTGCCCGCGCGCGCGCCGAGAGCAACGCATATATCCTGTTTGCCGAGATCCTGCCCAACGCCTGGCCGCCACTGATCGTCGAGGCGAGCTTGCGTGTGACCTACGCGATCCTGCTCGGTTCGGCGCTGAGCTTCCTGGGGTTAGGTGCGCAACCGCCGAGTTCCGATTGGGGGCTGATGATTTCGGAAGCACGCGCCTTCCTCGACCGGGCGCCGTGGATCGCACTCGCGCCGGGAATTGCGATGTGCCTGCTGGTGATCGGCATAAACCTGATGGGTGACGGCCTGCGTGAGCGGCTCGATCCGCGCCTCAAGAGCCGGTTGGCGAAGACATGATTAGGCGGCCACTTCTCTCCATCACCGGTCTCGATGTGCACTACCGCACCGCCGGTGCTACCGTCTCGGCGTTGTCCGGCATCGACCTCGACGTCGCGCGTGGGCGCACCCTGGCCGTCGTCGGCGAATCCGGTTCGGGCAAGAGCACGGTCGCTCTCGCCCTCATGGGACTGCTGCCGGCCGAAGCGAACGTCGCAAACGGCAACATTGTCTACGACGGTACGGATCTGATGACGCTATCCGGCGAGCAGCGCCGCGCGATGCGCGGCAGGCGGATGGCGCTGGTGTTCCAAGATCCGTTCGCGGTTCTCAATCCGTCGATGCGCATCGGCGTACAGATCGGCGAAGGTCTGGTCTATCATCGTGGATTGTCGAAGGAAGCTGCAAATCTGCGCGCCATCGAACTGCTGGCCGAGGTCGGTATCGCCCATCCGAGAGCCATCGTCGATGCATACCCGCATGAACTTTCCGGCGGTATGCGGCAGCGCGCGCTGATAGCCGGTGCGCTGGCCGCCGAACCCGATTTTCTCATTCTCGACGAGCCGACCACGGCGCTCGATGTTACGGTCGAAGCGCAGATCCTCGATCTGCTGCGCGACCTGCAGGCAAAGCGTGGCCTGTCGATGTTGTTCATCACGCATAACCTCGGCGTCGTGCGCCAGATCGCCGATGAGGTGGCCGTACTCTATGCCGGGCAGATCGTCGAACGCGGCGCCACCCAGGATGTGTTCGAGGCGCCGCGCCATCCCTATACCAAGGGATTGTTGGCTGCGATCCCGCGGCTAGCACAGCGCCATAAGCGCTTGGCCTCCATACCCGGCCGCCTGCCCGATCTGCGTACGCCGCCGCCGGGCTGCCGGTTCGCCGCGCGCTGCCCATTCGCCAAGGCTGCATGCGAGACGCCACAAGTGCTCGAAGCGATTGCCGACCGGCAAGTGCGCTGCGTGCGCGCCGCAGACGTCGCGGCTGAGCCGTGGCCGGTGGTAGCAGACGTTACTGCTGGAGCGGCCAAGCTAGTTCGCGAAGCCTTGACATCAGAGCCGGTGGTGGCAGTTACCAATTTGCGCAAAACGTTTCGCCTAACCAGCGGACTTGCGGCCTTAAAATTTGAAGGCTGGCGGCCGGTGTCGCGACCGATCGAAGTCCGGGCGATCAATGGCGTCTCACTGACCATCAAAGCCGGTGAGGTGCTCGGGCTCGTCGGTGAGTCCGGCTGCGGCAAGACCACGCTCGGCCGCACCATCCTCCGGTTGATCGACTCGGACAACGGGCAGATCAAGATTGCCGGCATCGAGGTGACCGGCGTCGCGCAGTCGCGGCTCGCCGGCATGCGTCGACATGCACAGATCGTGTTCCAGAATCCGGATTCGTCACTCAATCCGCGCAAGACGATCGGCGCGATAATTGCGCGGCCGCTGGTGCGGTTCGCCATGGTGCCGGCCGGCGACATTGACGCCCGCGTGCAGGCGCTGCTCGATCTCGTTCGATTGCCGGCGCACTACGCCAATCGCTATCCGCATCAGTTGAGCGGCGGCGAAAAGCAGCGCGTCGGCATTGCGCGCGCGATTGCCACCGATCCGCAGTACATAGTCTGTGACGAGCCGGTGTCGGCACTCGATGTATCGGTGCAGGCGGCGATCGTCAATCTGCTGCGCGATCTGCGCGATCGGCTCGGCGTCGCTTATCTTTTCATCTCGCACGACATCTCGGTGGTGGCCCATCTCGCCGACCGGATCGCGGTGATGTATCGCGGGCGCATTGTCGAAATAGGCACTGCGGCGGAAGTGCTCGCGACGCCGAAGCACCCCTACACAGAGGCATTGTTGTCGGCGGTGCCGAGCGTCGATGGCCGCGATCATGACCGCATCCGGCTGCCGCTGGAGCCGCGCAGGAGCGTCACTCAAGTTGGCTGCGACTTTGCCGGCCGCTGCCCGCGTCGGATCGGACAGATTTGCGATACGACGCCACCGCCGGACCTCACGCTTTCGGATACGCATCGCATTTCCTGCCATCTCGATTTTGCCGGCGCGGCTCAGCGCTTGTCGAAATAACCGGCGCGGACCGCCATGCCGATGAAGTTTGTAATTAAGCGTCCGGCGGTGATGCAGGTCATCTGATTGACGTCGTGCTTTGGCGTGATCTCGACCACGTCCATGCCGACGACGCGGCCCTTCTTGACCAGGCCGTGGATCAGCTTGCGCGCCTGCAAGTAGGTCACGCCGCCCGGCATCGGAGCTGCTACCGCTGGCGCTTCGCTCGGGTCCATACCGTCCATGTCGACAGTAAGGTAATAGCGACCGCCGTTCGGGATGCGCGCCAGCACCGCATCCATGCCGACATCGTGCAGTTCGTAAGCGCTGATTAGATGCGCGCCATAGGCCTTGGCCGCATCGTATTTCTCTTGCCGGGCGCTGCCGGTGGCGCGCAACCCGATCTGAAAAATCTCGCCGACATGTTTCATTTCCGATGCCCGCCTGATCGGGCTCGATAGGCCGTCGTGCACACCGTTGACGTCGTCGCGCCAGTCGAGGTGCTGGTCGATATGGACGAGGGTGATCGGCTGCCCGGGCTCGCCGTCGAACGCGCGCAGAACCGGGATCGGAATCGCATGATCGCCGCCAAGCACGATCGGTAAAGCGCCAGCTTTAAGGATCTTGCGCACGGCAGCTTCAGCGCGATGCACGTGACTTTTCAGGTCGTGGATGTCGGCGCGAACGTCACCACAGTCGACCGCGCGGATATCGCGGTTGTCGTACAGCGGTCCGCCGACGTCGAAATCGTAGCGCTCGATACTGCGGGTGATGCGGTCGGTTGCCTGCCGCATCGCGGTCGGCATATTCGACTGGTCGTTGGAAATGTCGGCCACAGAATATGCCGAACCATAAGGGATGCCGAGAAACGCAATATCAGCGATCAAGTTGTCCAGATCAGTGGCAATTCGCGAAAACAGAAACGTTTCGTGACCGTGTCGCGGCGGAGTTGTTAATCGAGCGCCCATGTCAGCCCCCAGGTGTCCGACCATCGGAGTAAGTCGGAGTCTTGTTGCAGTATAACTTACATGAACCAAGAAGTTCGTGCTGATCTACAGGCGGACTGGAAATGCCAGAGCGGTCCAACTTCTAGTCGGGAAGTCGGAGATCGAACGTACGGTTCGATATCTCGGCATCGCGGCCGATGACACTATCGAGGTAGCAGAGAAGGTCAAAACCTGACCATTCGGCCGACACTCACATCGCCGGGCGAAGTCGGCAACGCTCTCCGCGTCGCCAATCAATAGGTAACCAAAGATCGCCGAAGAAATTTTCACATGCGTCGGCTCGTCTTTTGGAAGCGGTCAAGGAAAAAAGTAACGCCGCGACGTGCCCGTCAGTGCACGGCAAGTTCCGCTTTTGTATGAGATTGTGTGAAAACAGCATCCTCGTTTTGCTGGCGGGGCGAAGCAGTTTAGAGTTCGATCATGCAGCGGAGGAGCAGCATGGCGGGCTTCATCGAGGGGCGCAATCGCGATCAGGCAACGCTCTTTCCA
>JANLPY010000166.1:0-5614 GCA_031367505.1 Hyphomicrobiaceae bacterium
GCAGTCATGCCCTCTTTCAGTGCAATCGCCGCCATCACCGCCGCCCCGAATCAATTGATCCACGAGCAATGGAACCAGGAGCGCATCCGCCCGTGAATCGCTAAACGGCAACAGAGTCAGTCTTTTTGCGGACTGGTATTAGTCCCAGCTCAACCGGCGTCGGGCGCATGTAACCATAATGGGCTCGGTGCAAGTGCTTGGCCGACGCTGGGCAGAGAAAACTGTCATCCGCCGCTCGATACTGCACATGCTGGGAGCGATGCGATGTCGGGACCGCTGCTCCCCAGTTAGCGGAATCGGTACGGGCTGATCGACTGAGCCGATGAATCCGGCTCGATGGTCGAACTGGTTTGAGACCTGCCATACGGTCGTCGACGTTACGGGTCAACAAGAGACACGCTCGAGCTGATTTCGCGAGCGCATCAGACGGCCGCTTCTGGTGGTCCTCCGGTCGGAATTCGACCCTAAAGGTGCTACTCTACCCGCATCCATGGAGGGACAAATTGAAAATTGACAACCGGGGCTCGGTTTCGCCGGTGTTTCAGGACGGGGAAGTTTGCCAGCGGCGTAGAATTCTTCCAATAGTGTGGCTGCGTCCGCGCCTCCAAGTTCAGAACTCCAGGCCAGCAGGGCGTGGACGGCTCGGTCGACGTCGGCTGCACGCCGACACACAGCGCCGCCTTCCTGAGGCTAGCGTGCCTGCCGGGCCTCCCTGAGCCGTGACGCAAAATGAGCGCAAGTGGCGCATTGTGCGCCTACGATGATTCAGCAAGCGATCCAATATGCGATCTGATCCAGAACGATGTGCTCGTTCATCATGATTGTCGAAGACGAGTGGCAAGGCCAGGCATTCGCCCGATACTTGGTGTCCCGGTCTGGCTCAACGCGAAGCCTGAGCGTGATGTCCTGGTCGCGCATTGCAAGCAGCTGTCATGCCGAACTGTTCGTATGCTTTTGCCCTGTTGCTGCTCATTAGTTGGCCTTGGATGTGCTACGCCAGAGGTATTGGCACGGCCGACCCGGCTGACCTGAGCTTGGCTGCTCTTGTTCAGAAAGTCACTGCGGGGTCGTTTACGCTTGTCGATAGCGGCGGCCAGGTCTTGGGGCGACGCTTCAGCGCCGGGAAACCACCCGAGCGCCTGACCATTGAAACAATGGTCGAAACACTCCAACGCGCTGCGCTGTCAGATGACCAGTCCGTGCGCCTCTGGCAATTCTTCGGTGAGGACGAGAATGCGCACATGGCGACTCTGCCGGTTGTGAAAGCATTGATTGCCGCAAGCCGAAGTCCGAAGGCACGAAAGCCGCTTTGGAGTGTTCTGGTTGCGTTGGCACGCGAGCACGATGTTGGGTCGCGTGATCGCGACAATTCACTTCTTGGCCTTTTCGAACGCCATCGCGCCGAGATTCTACCGTTGTTCGGTGAGGCTCGCGAGACCGAAGAGTCGGGCGATGACATGGTCGAGCTGTTGCTGGAGACGCAGATTTTTGGTGACGACTTCGACAAGGGTGTCGATTGGCTGAGCGCCTACGATCCGGCTCCCCTTGCTCGGAAGATGGAGCGCGAACAAGCCCTGGGAAAGCCAGTGCCATGGGAAGCTGCCGCGTTCTGGTCGATGGTGCGCTGGAAGGACGCGCGCTTAGTGTCGAGGGGGTCGAAGCCGCCCCGCACGTTGGCGGCGCTTGATCATATCGGCGAGTCCTTCGTCATTATCTTCAATTGCCTCCATGACATGAACCCAAAATACCGCGAGGCGATGGTGCATGGGCTTGGGCCGATTGAGGTCTTCAATCTCGTCGTTGGCGGCGAGGCCGAGCTCTACCGATTGGGGACTTCAACCTATTGCGACCACCTCCACACCGTCATCATGCGCGGCATAAGAGAGAGCGGATCTCTGGAGGCGTTTCTCGAAAGGGCGGCGCCAGCGTGGCTCGGCCCGGAAGCGGCCGCAGCCTCGTCCCGCCGGGCGATGATCTTCCTTCGAATCGCCTCAACCTTCGGGTTACTCGAACCGGTGATCGGTTACGTTCGCGATCGTGACCGCTTCGTTGAAGCCGGCATCGGCTCGCTGAGTGATGCTCGTCACTTCGAGGGAAATAGCGGCGTCATCATGGATATATTGACGTCACCGGTTAAATCGCCGGTCATCACGCAATTCAAGAGCGCGCTTCTCGGGCAGCTCTACGCACGCTTCAACGGTGAGACGGATACGACCACCCGTAGCGTCTATGGCAGTCTGCTCTCGGTTTATCAAACCGTGACCAGCGATCACCGCGACCGCGCCATAGATCGCGACTTTCCCCTTGATGATTCAATCGTTCGATTGCCCTTCGATCGACTTTTCACGGGCGACGGCAACGGTCAACATGTCCACCGGATGTTCATGCGCATGGATCAGGACGTCGATGCCGTAACAACGTTCGCAAACTTCCGAGGTGCCATGCAATCCCGCTCCGCGGTTGTTGTCGAAGCATCCAACTATGTCATCTATCGGATTGCCGCGCGCCGTCGGCTCATCGAAATCTACGTCAACAAGCCGACAGCAGAAGGCTTGAAAGAGGGAATTGCGAACATAGCCTCGGCGCTCCGCGATCTTCGCGTCGAGACCGTCATCGGTCGTGGGCACACGTCCATTGTCAAACCGATGACGACGAGTGCCAGTCAAATTCTCGGCGATCGCACGGCCGATGTCGCCGCCATCTTCGTGGGAACGTGTGGCGGTGATTCAGCCGTACGCGGTCTCATCGATACGTTTGGCTACCGTTCGTTCGTCGCGTCGCGCTCGACCGGTCGGATGGTTGTCAATAACGCGCTCATCATTGGCTACATCGATGCGTTGCTCGCTCTGCCCGAAAGCGGGCGGCTTGACCTCGAAGCGGTCGTAGCAAAGAGCCTCTTACCCATTATGCGCGGCGGCTCCAGGGAGGAGCTACGCCAAGATGCGAACCTTTACCGCGTTGCGACAACGACGGTGCTGACTGCGCGCCTCTTTGATGCGCATGTGCGTAGCATAGCACCAACGGCAGCCGTGATTGAGTGGTAAGGGCTCGCCTCACTATTCTCTAAAGTCGCAACGGCGCATTCGCCTCCCTCGCCATGCAACAGATCTATCGCGATTCGACGAAGTGCAGACCTTGCAGCCAAGCCATCGTCGAAGGCAGCAACGGGTCAGATGCGAGCCTCGCGACACCACCCCGGCAACGCACGGTCCGCCCCCGATCTCTGCCAAACGGTTGACGACTGTCAGGTTTCCCTTCAGCTGCGAGCTTAGGCAAGAGCGATGTTGTTCGACGCCCTCGGGCCAAAAGCGGAGGTTGGGTTTGTTCTAGCGAACCCCCGCATTTCCGTGAATTTGTGGAGTTCTGCGAAAGCGAACAATTTACATGACGGCCGTTCACTTTTTCGGCTTTTTGTCGATCAACACATCTTGCTGCCATTTGCTGGGTTTTTTGTCGTAGCGGTGAATGCAGCCTACCCAACAGCATGGGCGTTTTTGACCTTCAAGAAGCTCCTCTACAGTTCGATAGATCGGCCTTGCACGAGTCTTTTCTTGTTTCGCATCTTCAACCCAACAAATAAATTCGTTTCGGGAGATCGGTGTTAGGCTTTCCCAGATTCCGGTAATGTGTTTTGTTTCAGTCAGCGCGCTGACTAAATCAGCGGGTACTTCGTGTACAAGACCACCTGAAATGTTCTTTTTCATATATTGAATCTATCAAATACGCCCTGCCTGTCAAACGTTCACGAAACCGGGGCGAAATGAAATAGCGGCGGTTCTGGCGATCTCCGCGAACGTCCGACTTGGGTCCGCGGCGCCGCTTGACAAGCGCGGCCGCCATGCATCCTCACCCCTCAGAAGCTGCCAGTCAGTGAACGCTTGGCGAACCTCGACGTGATAAGTTCGAGAGCTTATGGTCGGTCTCGGATGGAACATTGTGAGACTGGGCCAAGTGCGGTCATCCTCCGCCGTGTCGATGCTGAGATGCAGCGCCAGTAGGTTTTCTCACTGCACAGACCCACCGCACATTTTATGCTGTTACTCCAGTTGCTCGCGACGACTGTAAAGGTGATCGAATGATTGATCGAAGGGTCATCCTCACGGGCCTCGCTACGACGGCTTATGTGCCTCGCATCTTTGCGCAGACGAAAGCTCCGACCCAAAGTGTCGGCGTTCTGAATTATGCAACCGCAGATGACGTTCGCGTGCGTCAGTTTCGGGAGGCCGTGGAGGCGCTCGGCGAAGGCAAGACCGTTCAGTTCCGGTTGCGCCCGGCGAACGGCAACCTCGAACGCCTACCGGATCTCGCAGCCGAACTGGTCGCAGCCAAGGTTGATGTAATTATTGCGCTTGGACCTGCCACGTGGGCTGCCAAGAGAGCAACGACGGTGGTACCGATCGTAATCGCCTTCAGTGGTGACCCAGTCGGCGACGGCATGGTGGCTAGTCTCGCCCGACCAGGCGGGAACATCACCGGCTTCTCATACATGTCGAGCGATCTGGCGGCAAAACGGCTGGAGTTGCTGAGCAGCGCCTTCTCGCGATCGGCGCGCATCGGCGTGCTCTATAATCCGAACGAGCCTGCGACCCGGCGCGAACTGGCTGAGACTGAGGCGGCATCGAACAAGCTCGGTGTCTCGCTGTTGGCGATCCCGGTACGCCAGCTGGCCGAACTCGAACAGGCGTTCCAAACTGCCGTCGCCGATAAGGCCGACGGACTTCTGGTATTCACTCACGGCTTCGCCGTACTCAATCGGAGCCGGATCATCGAACTCGCAGACCGACATCGTGTGCCAGTCTTGTACGGCTGGCGCGACTTCGTCGACGAAGGCGGCTTGATGTCCTATGGGCCGAACATCGGCTCCCTGGTCCGCAGTGCCGCGATCTACGTCGACCGCATTCTCAAGGGTGCAAAACCTGCCGATCTGCCGATCCAGCAGCCGACCAAGTTTGAACTGGTGATCAACCTTAAGACGGCGAAGGCGCTTGGCCTCACTGTTTCTCAACTGTTGCTCGCCCAGGCCGACGAGGTGATCGAATGAGACAGACGAGGCGTCCTGCTGCGCTGCAGCGATGACCAGAACGGATCAGCAGCACGGATCATATTGCCATGGCCGCCACGGTCGGTCTAGCCTCAGCTTCCGACAGTCGGGGAACGGAACGAGACTGGTGTCAGGACCTCCTCCGATCGCGTCGGCGTTGGTCTGAGCGTGGCTCTTCGGCCTCGGGCCATACCGACCGCTCTCCGTCGATCGAGCCGGGCTTGGCAGTTCGGCAGTTGGTCGGTAGGATAGCGGACAGTAGCACTCCACCTGACCTTTGCCGCAATGTCTCCCGTGACCCGTTGTCGACCTACGTCAGTGGGTAGATCGATATCTGAGCCGATGCGCGCGTTGGCGCCGTCGCGATACCTCACTTAGCGGACAAGGCCGGCGGCGAGGAAATCTTCGCCGGTTTAGCAGGTGCAAGAGTCTGCTTTTGTATGAGATTGTGTGAAAACAGCATCCTCGTTTTGCTGGCGGGGCGAAGCAGTTTAGAGTTCGATCATGCAGCGGAGGAGCAGCATGGCGGGCTTCATCGAGGGGCGCAATCGCGATCAGGCAACGCTCTTTCCA
>JANLPY010000167.1:0-3713 GCA_031367505.1 Hyphomicrobiaceae bacterium
TAGGCCCGAGGCACCGTGCCCTTGCGCACCGGCGGCCATCGGCGCGTCGCCGACCGCGAGCAGCCTCGCGCCGTCGGCCGAAACCTGGACATTGTGTGGCGAGAGTGACGCCGGAACGATAGCCACTTGGCCGGTTGCCAAATTAATCGTGCTGATAGTGTTTCCCACCTCGTCCGCCGTGTAGACGAACCCGGTCGCATTCTTCATTGGGAGTGCGGTTTGCGCATCCGCAGAAACGATGCCCAACGCAAAAGCAACCGACGCCGCCGCAGTCACGAAAGTCCAGTTAAACACGGGCGCGCGCGACCAACGACTGTTGCTGCAAATTTCAGTTTCAACGCTTGATCGCATGATACGCAACCTTGACGTGGAGCAACTAGGCACCCGCCGCAAGTGGGCACCTACACTCGTGTGCAAACTATCGAGCACCGGAAGTTGAAAGTCGAGGCCGGTTAAAGCCGATCAGCTTTTCTTCTTCAGCCAAGCGTCGATCGTCGCGATTTCTTTTTCCTGGGCGGTGATGATCTCCTGAGCCAGCTTCTTGACTTCGGCGTCTTTGCCGTTGGCGAGGGCGACTTTGGCCATCTCGATTGCGACTTGATGATGCGGGCGCATGTGATTCATGAAGTCGACATCGGCGTCACCCGAGAAAGCGGGCATCGTCTGCATCGCGTTCATCATCGCCATCTTGTACGCCTTGGTCGACGGGGTGTCGTTGGCACCGGGCATCATCATCTTCATGTCCATGCCCTTCATATCCATTCCGGGCATGGGAGCAGGTTGCTGCGCGAGAACACTGCCTGTGATGAGTGCGCCGACAGCGGCGGTCAGTAGGATGCTTTTCATGGTGTTTCCTTTGGGGGTGACAAGAAACGATCACGGAGGACGAAGCGGTGATGTGGCACCGCCTCGTTGAACATCGGCCGCCAGTTTGTCAGAAGCCAGATGGTGGTGAGAGCCTAAGGACCCTACCAACTCTCACCGGATTTGAGAAAACGTGGGCAGTGAGCAAAATATCACTTCTTGGCCTGCGCCGTGCTCTTGCTGTGCGCATCGGTGGACGACTTGTGGGCCGTGTCACAGCACCCCTTCGCCTTGGTGGATTTTTTGAGCGCGGCCGAATGATCGCCTTTGCCATGCAGCTCGGCGGCGGTTTGATGCGCCTGGGCAGCGGTGCGATGATCCTCGGCGGCTTTCGTGTGGGTGGCCATTGGCATCGAGTGTCTCCTGATGGTTGTTTGTGCGCATCGACGGTCGTCTATTGGGAGGCGGGATTGCAAAGTCCCTCCGCTGCACACTTACCGCTAGCCGATGCGATGTTGAGTGGAGAAGGCTCGGAATCTACTCAGGCCGAAGGTGCGCGCACACTAGGAAGCCTTCTCAGATACGCCGTTCACAGCTAAGCTGATCGAAAAACGTACCAACGCCGGTACGGATTTTGAGCCGGTTTTTCTCATGATTGAAGCACGATGGTTCTCGACAGTGCGTCTGCTGATGCCAAGGTCAGCAGCGATATTCTTGCTCGGCTGCCCCCCGACAACCAATTCCGTGATCTGCCGCTGTCGCGTCGTGAGACCACGCACACAATTGCGCATCTCGACGTCAATGACTGCAAGTATCGGCGTTCCGTTCAAAAGCGAACGCGAGACTTGAACAGGGTCGTGATTGCTCTCTTTCACAGTATTGCTCCGAGTTTGCTTGCGAGTGCAGCGATCACGCTTTGACCAATGAGCAACGCTTCAAAGGGCAATTCGTTCCGGAATGCTTTCGAACATCCGTTGTCGGAATGGACGTTGCTCTGAGTAGATTCCGAGCCTCCCGAGCTCGATCAAGCGGAGCTAAGACCTAGCCGGTGGATCAGACGGGCGAAAACTGACGACGCATGGCCGTCCGCTGACGCGACCGTGCACATCGTCGTGTGACCGCATCTGATAGCGCCAAGAGCAGAAGGCGAAGAATCGCCATGACTGATGGTCGACAGAGGTCTTCAGCGGAAACTAATTTGGTGTCCGCACATGCCAAATCTGTCGACGCAAGCGGCGGAGCGGGGACCGTTCTGGCTGTGAATGGCGGCTCATCGAGCATACGGTTCGCGCTGTATGTCGCGACCGTACCGCTGCGGCAGCGGCTGGCCGGAAAAGTTGATCGCGTCGGCCTCAGCGGCACGACTTTGACCGTCAAGGGCCCCCCCGGGCAAGCGCAGGATAGTCGCGCTATCGACCCTGGCGATCGCCTGTCGGCCGTCAGATTTCTGCTTGACTGGCTTGCAGCCCAGCCCGAGTTCGGTTCGGTCAAGGCCGTTGGACACCGTGTGGTGCATGGGATGGCACATAGCGAACCCGAGCCGGTCACGCCGGAATTGCTCGATGAATTGTGCCGCATCACGCCTTACGATCCGGAGCACCTGCCGCTGGAGATCGAGTTGATCGACGCAGTCCGCCAGCGTCATCCCACGTTGCCTCAGATCGCGTGCTTTGACACCGCATTTCACCGCATCATGCCGCGCGTCGCCAGTCTGTTGCCGATCCCGCGACGCTACGAGGCGGCGGGCGTGCGTCGTTATGGCTTCCACGGTTTGTCCTACCAATTTCTCCTGGAAGAGCTTGTTCGCCTCGAAGATCCAGCCGCAACGAAGGGGCGCGTGATCCTCGCCCATCTCGGCAATGGCGCAAGCTTGGCCGCCGTACGCGACGGCCGCAGCATTGATACCAGCATGGGCTTTACGCCAGCGTCCGGATTGGTGATGGGCAGTCGCTCTGGAGATGTAGACCCAGGGCTGGTCTCCTACTTCGCGCGCGCCGAGCACATGGATGCTGCGCAATTCCAGGACATGTTGAACCACGCGTCTGGGCTGCTGGGAGTGTCCGAAACAAGTTCCGATGTGCGCGATCTGCTCGCATCGGAAGCGACTGACGTCCGGGCCGCGGAGGCCGTTGCACTGTTCTGCTATCAAGCCCGCAAATGGATCGGCTCCTTTGCAGCTGCACTTGGCGGATTGGACACACTCGTCTTTGCCGGCGGCATCGGCGAAAACTCAGCCGTTGTGCGCACGCGTATCTGCCACGACCTTGAGTTCCTAGGTATCGAGCTGAGCGAGGACCGAAATGCGAGAAATGAATCGCTGATTTCGACGGACGCCGGTCGGGTCCGCATCCGTGTCATTCGCACCGACGAAGAGCTGATGATCGCCAGATCCGTCGCGCGGCTTATCGAAACAGGTCGGCCAAAAGCTTCCAATGTGGAGGCCCAATGACGGACTTTCAGTTGGAACGCATCGGTGTCGTGATGGAACCGGAGCCGGGCAATCCGAGGGAAGTGGGCGGCACCCTCAATCCTGCTGCCGCACGCGGGCCAGATGGGCAGCTGTACCTCTTTCCGAGACTTGTCGCTCGCGGCAACTATTCCCGTATCGGTATTGCGCGCGTACGGTTCAATGCGGCTGGCGACCCAGTAGGCGTCGACAGGATCGGCATTGCATTGGAGCCCACGGAGGACTTTGAAGTAGGGCCGGACGGAACGGGCGGGTGTGAAGACCCGCGCATCACATTTGTCGAGCCGCTGCGGCGGTACATGATGACCTACACCGCACTGTCGCCAAATGGGCCAAGGATCGCATTGGCGATTTCCGACGACCTGCTCAAATGGCAACGGCTCGGTTTGGCGACATTCCGCCCTTATCAAGGGATTGAATTCGATGGTATCGACAACAAGGA
>JANLPY010000181.1:0-7594 GCA_031367505.1 Hyphomicrobiaceae bacterium
CGTCCCGCTGCCCATCTCCCGCTCCGTTGCTCATCGCTGCAACAGCGCAGTCTGCCCAAAGTCGGCCGCCAACGTCAGAAGTCGTTCATGGGGCGCTTACGCTCAGCCACGCTTCTGGTGCTTGACCAGCTCGCCTTCGAGAAAGACCGATCCGTCATCTCGGCGTAGCTGGTAAGTCTTTCCCGATCGCCAGATTTGGTGGCATTCTTTCTGTCCCTTGATGTAGTCGACGCAGAACACGTCACCTTCGAGTTGCCACTTGCCGGAATCGCCGCTGCCCATGTGGAAGCTCTTCACCTTGCCGTCCCGGAAATGTTGCAAGGCCCAATGCACGTCATCGGTGAAGTCCATCCCGACAAACGCCGATCGGATCTCAGTGGCTTTCAGTTTGACGAATTTGTCGGTGCCCCACGTTGGGACAGATACCGACAGCGGCACACCAACTGCGATCGACAGCATGATCATTGCAGTTCTCGCAAGCGCTCTTTTGGATCGCGCTGGAGATCGATCGTCGATCATCATTGACCAGCCTCCGTCATGAAGCTGCTTGCCCGAGTGCGGTGAACAGCCGGTCCGCGTTGCCCCAGCGAGTTGCGGCCATGAAGGTCTCGACGTAGGTGGCGGCCTTGGCGCCGTAGTCCATGTGATAGGAGTGCTCGTACATATCGAGCGCCAGGATCGGCGTTCCCCCGGCAAGTGTCGTCGTGTGGTCCATGGCCCACTGATTGGTGAGGCGCCCGTCGCGGGGTGACCAGGTCAGCAAGACCCAGCCGGAGCCGCCGCCTTGCGCCTTGCCCATGGCGAGGAATTCCGCGTGCCAGCGCGCATGGGAGCCGAAATCGCGTTCGATTGCGGCGCGCAAGTCTTTGCCGGGCTCGCTCTCATCGCCAAGACCGTCGAAGAACAGCTCGTGCAGGATCATCGAGTTCGTCGCGACAAGTTGCTCGCGTTTGAGGCCATTGATCAGGAAACCCGGCGCCGTGTTGAAATCAATGCCGGCCAGTTGCTCGGCGATGAGATTGAGGCGCTTCACCGCGCCGCCATAGTTGTTCTCGTAGTGGCTGACGATCAGCTTTTCCGACATGCCCTTAATGCGCGCGGGATCACAACCGAGCGGTTTCATGGTGTAGGCCATCGATCAACTCCTTCTGTATCACAGCATCGTTTCGTCGAAGATCACTGCTCTTCCGGCGGTTTGATGTGCTTAAATGCCCAAAGCAGTGCGAGGTCGTAGAGGATCTTCAGGACGCCGCAGATCACCAGTGGCCAGGCCTCGTAACCGGCTGCAAACAAGGCACCGGCGATGGCGGGGCTCACCGCCGCCGCAAGGCTGCGCGGCGCTGTGGTCACACTCGCCGCCGCCGGCCGTTCGGCCGGCGTCACCCCCGCCATCACGTAGGAGGAGCGCGTCGGCCCATCCCACTGCGACAACGCTGCGCGAAGGAGCAGCAATGCGAGCGCGACTTCCAGATTTGGTGATATGGCCGCTCCGATCAGACACAGGCTGGACGGAATGTGCGTGAACACCATCGTGTTGACGAGACCGATGCGCGACGACAGCCAGGCAGCAACGGGAAACGAGAATGCCGAGAGAACGCCGGTCCAGAAGAAGAAGAGACCGGCTGCCGAGAGCGAGAGCCCGAACTTGTTGAACAGCCAGAGCGCCACGAGCGACTGCACCGCAAAGCCGCCGGCAAAGGAGTCGATGCAGAACAGGGCCGCCAACTTGGTGACAATGCCGCGCGAGGGCCCCAATGCGGCAATCTTCGCTTCTGTCCCAGGCGCTACCCGTGGCGGAATGCACATATAGGCAGCACCGCCGGCCAGCCCCAAAGCAGCATAGACAACGAACATGCCCTTGAGTGCGGCGCCTTGCGTCACGCCCATGGTCGCCAGCCAATCGGGGCTTGCCGAAGCGAGCGCTCCAAGCGCGGCGGCCATCGCACCGATCAGGCTGTAGCGGGCAAACATGCGCGTGCGATCCGCGTCTAGAACCGACCGGGAGAGCACCGCGTGCTCGAGAGGAGAGAAGATGCTGACGCTGCCCGAGGATGGATTGATCGTGCCCACGAAGGCAATCAGCAGCACGATGCCATAGGTGCTCGACGCGGCGAATGCGAGCCCAGTCACGATCATGAGTCCTGAGGCTGCGATCAGCAGTTGGCGATGGTCTACCCTGCCGCCCAGCAGGCCGATCCCGAGTGTCATCAGCGCCGATCCGAGGAGGGCCAGTGTGGCGACCAATCCGACCTCGAAGGCGCCAAGACCCAAAGCTGTCAGATAGACCGGAAGCAGGACCGCAACGAAGCCGTCGCCGAAATCCCGCAGCGCCCGCGCCACATAAATATAGCTCGTCGTGTGGTCGCGCTGCACCATCAAGCGAGGTCTCGGCTCGACAAGTTGATCCATGATCGTCACCCGCCTGCCATGCACATGTGAGTGTTTTTACCGGCCCCGAGCATCGCGGCCTCACACCCAGAAAGGCTTTGCAGCTTCTTTGTCCGCTGCCGCCCGGGATATGCCGATATCCCGGAGCATCCGCTCGTCTAGTTCGCCCAAAGCATAACGTTGCCGGGAGCGCCTCTGCCAGACATGCGCCGTGCGGGCAATCAGGTCGAAGACCGGACGCCAGGCCAAGTGTGAGCTTCGAAGTTGCAGACGATCACACGTGCAAACGTGGCCGCCGTCATAGTGCAGGGTCTGTGACATCGATCCGATTCCCGAGTGAGGTTGGAGCAACCGCTCCGGCTGACCGATGCAATACGCTTCGAGGCGGCTTGCCCACAAAGCATCATTTCTCTACCTTGCCCGAGAATTTCTCATGGATCTTTTTGGGGTCATTCTCAGGGTTGGTACGACATGCCCCGCCGCCTGCCTTCCCTCAATGCCCTGCGCGCCTTCGAGGCTGCCGCGCGGCATGAGAGCTTCACCAAGGCCGCTGAAGACCTCAACGTCACACAGGGCGCAGTGAGCCATCAGGTGAAGGCGCTCGAAGCCGAACTCGGCCTCAAGCTGTTTCTGCGCGAGAGCAAGCGGCTGATCCTGACTGACCCTGGTCGTGCCTATCTCGAAGTCGTGCGCGATGCCTTCGACCGACTGGCGGCCGGCACGGAGCATCTCCTGCAGCGCGAAAACGCCGGTGTGCTCACTGTCAGCATGTCGCCGAACTTTGCGGCCAAATGGCTCATTCACCGGCTTGGCGGTTTCGTAGCGGCCCATCCGGGGATCGAGCTTCGCGTCAGCGCGTCGATGCAGCATATCGACTTCGCCCGCGAGGATGTCGATCTCGCCATCCGGCATGGCGAAGGTGACTGGCCAGGGCTGCATGTGACGCGGCTCTGCACCGAGGCGCTGTTCCCGGTGTGCAGCCCACGCCTGATGCAGGGTCGCAAAGCCTTGCGCAAACCTGAGGATCTGCATCGCGTCACGCTTCTGCATTCCCGCGAGCGCAACGATTGGGGTGCATGGCTCAAGGTCGCGAAGGTGGAAAACCTCGACACGTCACGCGGCATGGTCTTCAACCAGATGAGCATGGCCATCGATGCGGCGGCCGACGGTCAGGGCGTTGCCCTGGCACGCACCGCACTCGCAACCTGGGATCTCCGTGCTGGGCGGCTCGTGCGGCCTTTCGCACCGATGCTGGCGGTGCCCTACGCTTATTATATCGTCTGTCCCAAGGTGACCGCCGCGCGAACCAAAATCGCGACGTTCAGGAATTGGCTGATGGCGCAGAGCGCGGAGGATTTGGCAACATTGCCGAAGCTTTCTGTGACGGGTCCCTTAGCGCTTTCCTGAGCGCCTGAAGGGATTGCGCATTTCTGGGACCCAGCGCTGTCCGAAGGGCATCGAGGAGGTAACGGCCTGCGACATTCAGGCTCTGCGGGAGCAAGAGGGCGTGAGCCAGAGACGACCGCAGACATCGCTGAGCGCTGGACCGGCTGCCAAATGTTGGGTTCGCCGAGAGAAGTGAGTGCAAGCCAATGTGTGTGGGGTGTCTCAGGAACGCCTTGCTCCATGAGGTGGAGTTGCACCGTTCTGGTCCGGAGTTCTGAATACCTATGGTTGCTCTATATCGCCCGAAACTGTCAGTCCCGCAGCCAACGTCTGGACCCGATCTGATTAGTCTCCCTAAGGGCTCTGTTACGCTCTGAAACAATCCAGAAATCAACCTGCAATGTTGGCCGATTATGGTGGCACGCTCTGGGGTAAGAAGCTAAAGTCAGATAGGCCATCCGCGGATGCGCTCTCGAATCCTGGCATGCATCGAAAGCCTGCTGCTCGTGCTCGGCGGGACGCCCGTTCTCGCCCATGAGGGGCACGATCACGACAAGCCGGCACCGCTTAATCTCCCCGTTGCGCCCCGCGTGGTTGCCGTAACGCCTGACTTCGAGTTGGTCGGGGTCGCCTCGGGCAGGGATCGCCTGACGATCTTCTTGCACACATTCGCCACCAACGAGCCCATCAGGGGCGCCAAGCTGACGGTCTCCATCGGCAACAACAGCGCTGCAGCCGATCCCAAAGGCGATGGCGTCTTTACGGTCGCAGCGCCTTGGCTTGCGACAAGCGAAACCGCCGATCTCGTGTTTGCACTGACCCTAGGCGACGGGAGCCAGGATCTGCTGACAGGTCGGCTGGTGAATCTGACCGAGACTGCACCCGTCGTCGAAAGGCAAGCATCGGCAAGCCGGGTCATGGCGCGGTTGCGGCAGCAGCCGGAGTTGATTGCGATCGGCATCGCTGGCCTGATGGTGGGCGTGCTGCTCAGTCTCCTATTCGTCGGAGCAAAGTCGCGTCGCCGTCCAAGTTTGACTACAATCCCGCGCGCGGGCTCGCTGAGCGAACCGCCATCAGGCGCTCAAGCAGATACAGCGGCTGTAACACCGTTGCGCCGCACGGCTGGTGTGGGCGCGCTCTTGGTTGTCGTTGTTCTCCATGCTTTCGGAGCGCCGGTCGCCAGCGCCGGCGGCACCTCGGAGCTTTCTTCGGTGCCGGCAACCATGGCGACCGATCAGGCGCAACGCATGCCCGACGGCACGCTGTTTGTGCAGAAGGCGACGCAGCATCTGCTCTCGGTGAGAACCATGTTGACGCGGCGCGGCGATGCGGCCCGCGCCGCTGAATTCAACGGCACAATCATTCCCGGGCCCGAGCATTTCGGCCGCGTGCAGCCGGGGCGTCCAGGGCGGATCGAGGCAGCCCCCGGCGGCCTCGCCTTAATCGGCAAGCGTGTCGAAAAGGGGCAAATTCTCGCCTACGTCCAGACCTACATCGAGGCTGCTGACCGGGCCAACATGGACAGCCTCATGGCAGAGACGGAGGCACGGATTGCGAAGTTTCGCACCATCCTATCTCGCTATGAGAAGTCGCCCGGTTCGGTACCCCAAGTTAAGATCGACGAGGTCCGCGGGGAGTTCGAAGCCCTGACCCGCAAGCGCGCGGAGTTGCTGCCGAGCACCGGCTCACGTGCTCCTATTCTAGCGCTCATTTCAGGTGTGGTTTCCGTTTCCAATGCCACGATCGGTCAGATCGTCGAGGCGCGCGAAGTCCTGTTCGAGATCGTCGATCCGTCACAGTTCTGGATAGAGGCGCATGGTCATGGTCACGAAGCCCACCTTTTGCAGGGTCTGTCGGCCGCATATGCGCTTGTCGGCGGCAATCACCAAATCGCGCTCGAATTCGCCGGTCGCGGCCTGACGCTGCGTCATCAGGCAACAGTCCTGACATTCAAGATCGCTGGCCAGCACGACAGCTTGGCTATCGGCATGCCGGTCAAGGTCATCCTGCAATCAACCGCCAAGGTGGACGGCTTCATCCTCCCTGCCTCTGCAATCGTTCGCGGTCAGACCGGACTGCCGATCGTGTGGATCAAAACGGAACCGGAGCGCTTCGAACCGCAAACCGTGAAAGTCGAACCGCTCGACGGCAAGACAGTCGTGGTAACGGCCGGACTGAAGGGGGATCTGCGTGTGGTAACGGACGGCGTGACCCTTCTCAACCAGGTGCGCTGAGCGAGCCCCATCATGTTCAATTTCCTCGTCAGCGAAAGTCTGCGCAACCGCCAGTTCGTCCTGGCAACGGCGGCGATCCTGGTCATTTACGGCGCGTTGACGATGCGCGCGCTGCCTGTCGACGTGTTTCCTGATCTCAACCGGCCGACCGTGACGTTGATGACTGAAGCCGAAGGCCTGGCCCCCGAGGAGGTTGAGACCCTCGTCACCTTCCCCATCGAGACATCCATGAACGGCATGCCCGGCGTTACGCGGGTACGGTCGGTTTCAGGCGTGGGCCTGTCGATCGTCTATATCGAGTTCGATTGGGGGACCAATATCTACCTCAACCGCCAGCAGGTGACTGAGCGGCTCAACGTCGTTCGCGAGCAACTGCCGCGCGGGGCCACACCCCAGTTGGCGCCCGTCACGTCGATCATGGGCGAGATCATGCTCGTCGCCCTTTCGAGTGACACAGCGAGCCCCATGGATCTGCGCGAGCAAGCGGATTGGGTGTTGCGTCCAAGACTGCTGACTATCCCCGGAGTTGCCCAGGTGATCCCGATCGGCGGCGAGGTCCGCCAGTATCGTGTCACGCTCAATATCGCGCAGTTGACCGCGCTCAATATTTCCCGGACGGAGGTCGAAACCGCATTGCGCCAGTTCGGCTCCAATACGGCCGGAGGCTTCGTCGATCAGCATGCGCGCGAGTATCTCATCCGCAACATCGGACGAACCACCCGGATCGATGATCTGCGCAATCTTCCCGTCGCGCATCGCAACGGCATCTCGGTTCGTCTATCGCAAGTCGCCGATATTGACTACGGCGCACGCGTCAAGCGCGGCGACGCCGACTACATGGGGCGGCCTGCCGTCATCCTGTCGGTCCAGAAGCAGCCGAGCGGCGACACTTTGAAGCTGACGCATGAGGTCGAGGCAGCGCTCGCTGATCTCAAGCGAGTCATGCCGAAGGACGTCACCACAGCCGTGCTGTTCCGGCAGGCGGATTTCATCAAGGTCTCCATCGACAATGTCCTGAAGGTGCTGGTCGAGGCGCTCGCGGTTGTCGCCGTCGTGCTGTTCATGTTCCTTCTCAACTGGCGCACGACGGCAATCTCGCTGACCGCGATTCCGATCTCGATCCTCATAACCGTCATCGTCTTCCACCTGTTCGGCATGACGATCAACACCATGACGCTCGGCGGCCTCGCCATCGCAATCGGCGAGCTGGTCGACGATGCCGTGGTGGACGTCGAGAATGTCTTCCGGCGGCTTCGCGAGAACAAGGCGACGGCCCTACCGGAGCCCGCACTCCGGATCATAGCGCAAGCATCGCAAGAAGTGCGCTCCGGTATCATTTACGCGACCGCCTATAGCGCGTCAATCTGGGTGAGAGCGGCGCGTCAATCTGGATGCGACGAGGCGGCCGAGCATTTGGATGATTGACGCTGGCCAACAAAGTAGCAAGCGTTTTGATTGACGCGGAACGTCAATCAGCCTTCTGATGGCTCAGTTTTCTTGGTCCGTTTGCGATCAAGGGCTGCGCGGCGGCGGTAGCTTTCGACGTTCATTTCAAGGATCGTCGCGTGGTGCACGAGGCGGTCGAT